>JBOHIG010000033.1:0-1815 GCA_050725815.1 Xanthobacteraceae bacterium | reverse complement strand
GGACTCAGGTCAACGAGCGCCCGCGCGGCAACGTCCGAAGACGTCACCGCGCTAGCAGAATGCGTTAGTCTTACTGAGTCAGAAAGTCGCGGGACATAGACATCGGGAATCAATTACTGGGCGAGATTCGAGCTTGGCGCGGAGGGCTGAGATGAATCTCGGGAGCGGAGCGGGCGAAGCACGATTTGCGGCGTATGTGGAGGGGCTTGCGAGCGTGATCGGGCACGCGGACCGGACTGGGCCGCTGCGCGACTATTGCACCGGCTTGATGCTGCCGGGCGAGCGCAAGAGCGTAGAGCCGATGGCAGCGAAGACAGCTCCGGCGCGGACGGCGGCGCAGCACCAGTCGTTGCTGCATTTTGTCGGTATTGCGCCCTGGTCGGACGAGAAGGTGGTGGCCAAGGTGCGCGAGATGGTGCTGCCGGCGATCGAGAAGCGCGGGCCGATCGAGGTCTGGATCATCGACGACACGGCTTTCCCTAAGCAGGGCACGCATTCGGTGGGTGTGCAGCATCAGTATTGCGGGCAGCTTGGCAAGCAGGCCAATTGTCAGGTGGCGGTGTCGCTGTCGATTGCGAACCACTCCGCCAGCCTGCCGGTGGCCTATCGGCTGTATCTGCCGAAGGGCTGGGCCGAAGATGGCGCACGCCGGGACAAGGCCGGCGTGCCTTCGGACATCGGCTTTGCGACCAAACCGGAGATCGCGATCGAGCAGATACGGTGGGCGTGTGAGGCCGGGCTTCCCCGCGGCGTCGCATTGATGGATGTGGCCTATGGCAATGACTCGCGGTTGCGCACGGGCATGACGGCGTTGGGATTGAGCTACGTGGCCGGCATTCAGCCGAATGTCTTGATATGGCCATTCGGCACCGGTCCGAAGCGGCGCGGCAAGCCGCTGAACAATACCGGGCGGCGCGACGAACCCGATCTGATCTCGGCCAAGGAGGCGGCGCTGGCACTGCCGCAGCGGGCTTGGCGCACGATCCGGTGGCGGGAAGGCTCGGCCGATTGGCTGTCTTCGCGCTTCGCGCGGGTGCGCGTCGCCGTCGGGCATAACCGCCTGATCCCGGAGACGCTGTCGCAGGAGTGGTTGCTGATCGAGTGGCCCGAGGGCGAGGCCGAGCCGACCAAATACTGGCTCGCCACCCTGCCGGAGAACATCGGCTTCCGCCGGCTCGTCGACCTTGCCAAGCTGCGCTGGCGGATCGAGCGGGACTATCAGGAACTCAAGCAGGAGGTCGGGCTTGGGCACTTTGAAGGGCGCGGATGGCGCGGCTTTCATCATCACGCCACGCTGTGCATCGCGGCTTATGGATTCTTGGTCGCCGAGCGGGCGACGATTCCCCCCTCAGCACCTCGTTCCACCGCGTTGTTCCAGACGCCTGGCTTATCCGAAGGTTATCGATCCAGCGGATCCGCCCTTGCGGCCCGAACGCCACATGCCAAACTCGATCGCCACGATGCGCGCAGCCTTGATCAACGCGCTCGCAAAAACCCTCCCGCGATGTCCCTGTTGCGGAGCCTATGCCGCAAAATACAGGCAACGAAAGTTATGACGCAGTAAGATTAGCGTCAGCGTAATGCGCCGACGAAGCCGAGAAACGGCGCAATACGATTCGCTATTGCGCCCTACGTCATTCCGGCCAGCGCTCCGCCGTCATCGCGGCGGCCTCGGCGCCGACCAGTTCGCTAAGTGAATGAACCGGCCCGCGGCGCAGCACCGCCAGCAAGTCGGCCTTGATCTGCGCGACCAGCCCGACGCCGCGGAACACCAGCCCGGAATAGAGCTGCAGCAGCGAGGCGCCGGCCTTGACC
>JBOHIG010000032.1:0-3012 GCA_050725815.1 Xanthobacteraceae bacterium | reverse complement strand
GTGGGCGGCCGATGGCCGCATTGTCGGACCGCGCAACAACGGAAGCGATTCCGTTGTTGGCGGCCACGACAACGCGGACGGCAGCAACGATGGCCCCCTCGTTGTTGGCGAGGAGAATCTGGCGGCCGGGCACCAGCGCCCAGGCCGGAATGGCGTGCTCAAGCTCGGTTTGCTTGCGCTTGTCGTCGGGCACCGACGAGCGCCCGAAGCGGTCGGCGAGGATTTCCGCGCTCGCCGTCATGCCGCGTACGATCTCCCCGACCGCCTGGCGGCGATGATCGAACACCTGCACCACCGCGCCGATGCAGATGGTGATCAGGAATGCGACGATAAGCGCGGGCACTGCACGGCGCAACGCGGGCTCCGCCGTCAGCAGACGACGATAGGCGGGCTTTGCAATGGATTGCGCCAAGCCCTTGATCGAATCCGAATTGACAGACGCGCTCGCCGTCTCGACGCGCGCCATGGCAGGCCCCCGTTCGGATCATCCAGATCAACGTTCGCTCGGAAGGATGTGCCGCATCTCCCCGAATCACGGTCATTGGAATCGAGAAATCACGATTTGTCGAGAGTCTTAATGAAAATTTAAGTTGGGCGCGCTCCGCCGGTAAGCAATTGATTGCGCGTCTATTTTCCGGCGTACGCATTTTTGCAGGCAAGCGCAGGCGAAAAAAATCGCGGTCAGCTCTCGGCGAGCGCGCGAGTTGCGATGTCGTTCGTGTCGCGCGACAGCGAGGGCTGCGCGGCCACCTTGCGCAACGCTGCTTCGGCATGCGCGCGGCGTTGCGTTTCGAGCACGCGCCAGCTCTTGAGTGCCGAGAGCAACCGCGCGGCGACCTGCGGATTCTTCGGATCGAGCGCAAGGACGGTGTCGACCAGGAGATCGTATCCGCCGCCATCGGCGCGGTTGAACTCCTTCTGGTTGGCCATCGTGAAGGAGCCGATCAACGCGCGCACGCGATTGGGATTGGACATCGAGAAGGCCGGGTGCGCGGTAAGCGATCTCACGTGCGCGAGCGTCGCCGGCTCCGGGATTGCAGCCTGAAGCGCGAGCCATTTGTCGACGATGAGTGGATTGCCGGAATAGCGTGCGTAGAAATCGTCGAACGCAGCGGCACGCTCCGGCACGTCGCAATGCGACAGGCTGGTGAGCGCGGCGATGCGGTCGGTCATGTTGTCGGCGCCTTCATACTGGCGCGCTGCGCGTGCGATCGCGCCGTTCCCGTGCGCCGCCACCATGAGATCGAGACACAGGTTGCGCAACGCACGGCGGCCTGCGCCTTCCGCATCCGGCCGGTAGGGAGCGGAGCTGGTCAGCCGCTGGTAGCACTCCGCAAGCGCGGCGCCGAGATGGCGTCCCGCGGCCGCGCGGAGCTCCGTGCGCGCGTTGAAGACTGCGTCGGGGTCGACGTCCTTGGCGATTTCGCGGGCGATATCGGCCTCGCTCGGCATCGTCAGCGCAAGCGCCACGAAGGCCGGCTCGAGGCTGTCGTCGGCAAGGATCGCGGCGAGCGCACCGAGCAGCCCTTCGTCTTGTCGCGGGCGCTCGCCTGCGCGCAGCGCCGCCACGTTGCCAACCAGCAGGCGGGTCGCGAGCGTTTGCACCGCCTGCCAGCGGTTGAAGCTGTCGCTGTCGCGCGCCGCCAGGAATCGCAGATCGTCGTCGGAGAGATTGGCGGCCAGCCGGATCGGCGCAGAGAAACCGCGATTGAATGAGACGATCGGCGGCGCGGCGACGTCTTCGAACACGAAGGTCTCGGCGGCGCGCGTGAGCGCCAGCATCCCGCGCTCGATCTTGGCGCCGCCTGCAAGGCGCAGCGGCATGTCGCGTCCGTCGCGACCGATGAGGCCGAGCGCCAGTGGAATCAGCATCGGCTCTTTGGTGGACTGTCCGGGGGTCGCGGGGACCGTCTGCGCGACCTCCATGCGGTAGGTTTTCGAGCGCGCGTCATGGTTGCCGGTGACGACGACCTCAGGCGTGCCGGCCTGCGAATACCAGAGCATGAATTGCGAAAGGTCGCGGTCTGAAGCATCCGCGAAGCACCGGACGAACTGATCGACGGTTGCGGCCTCGCCGTCGTGGCGAGCGAAGTAGAGGTCCATGCCGGCGCGGAAGGCCTGCGCGCCGAGCAACGTCTTGAGCATACGGATGACCTCGGCGCCCTTTTCGTAGACCGTCGCCGTATAGAAGTTGTTGATCTCGCGATACGCGTCCGGACGCACCGGGTGGGCGAGGGGGCCCGCATCCTCGACGAACTGGTGCGCGCGCAAGCCGCGCACGTCGCCAATGCGCTCGACCGCGCGCGAGCGCATGTCGGCGGTGAATTCCTGGTCGCGGAAAACGGTGAGACCTTCCTTCAGGCAGAGCTGGAACCAGTCGCGGCAGGTGATGCGGTTGCCGGTCCAGTTGTGGAAGTATTCGTGCGCAATGATCGCCTCGATCGCGGCGAAGTCGCTGTCGGTCGCGGTCGCTGCGCTCGCCAGCACGTATTTATCGTTGAAGACATTGAGGCCCTTGTTCTCCCTGGCGCCCATGTTGAAGTCGGACACCGCAACGATCATGAAAATATCCAGGTCGTATTCGCGGCCGAACGCTTCCTCGTCCCAGCGCATGGCGCGCTTGAGCGCGTCCATGGCATAGGCGCAGCGATCCTCCTTGCCCGGCTCGACATAGGTCCGCAGCGCGACCTCGCGTCCCGACATCGTGCGGAAGCGGTCCTCGACCATGCCGAGCGTCCCACCGACCAGTGCAAACAGATAGGACGGTTTCGGGAACGGGTCGTGCCAGACCGCGAAGTGGCGGCCGGTCCCGGGCACGTCGCCGGAGTCGACCGGGTTGCCGTTGGCGAGCAGCACCGGACACTCGGCTTTGTCGGCCTCGATGCGGGTCGTGTAGACCGCCATCACGTCGGGACGGTCGGGGAAATAGGTGATGCGGCGGAATCCCTCGGCCTCGCATTGGGTGCAATAGGTCGCGCCCGACCGGTAAAGCCCCATGAGCTTGGTGTTGGC
>JBOHIG010000031.1:0-3250 GCA_050725815.1 Xanthobacteraceae bacterium | reverse complement strand
CAGGGCCGCTACGTCGTGCCCGATCTTCCGAAGGCCAAGTACAAGGTCTGGGTGCGCGGCTACGGGCTTGTCGACTCGCCCAAGGTCGATGCCACGCCCGGCCAGCAGCTCAACCTGAAGGCCGCGCTCGCGCCGAATGACAAGGCGGCGGCCGAATATTACCCGGCGATCTACTGGTATTCGATGCTGAAGATCCCGCCGGCGAAGGACTTCGGCGGATCGAGCGACATCCCGGCGAAAGTCAAGTTCACCGATTGGATGAACGCGATGAAGAACAATGGCTGCGTCGGCTGCCATCAGCTGGGGCAGAAATCCACGCGCGCCATCCCGAAGGAATTCGGCACGTTCGCCAACTCCTCCGAGGCCTGGGTGCGCCGGATCTCGTCCGGACAGTCGGGCGGGCAGATGGTCAATCTGCTGGCCGGCACGCTCGGCGGCGCGCCGTTCAAGTATTTCGGCGACTGGACCGACCGGATCGCCAAGGGCGAGCTGCCGCACACCAAGCCGACGCGTCCGGCGGGCGTCGAGCGCAACATCGTGGTCACCACCTGGGACTGGGGGACGGAGAAGCACTATCTCCACGACCTGATCGCGTCCGACCGGCGCTTCCCGACCGTCAATGCCCACGGCAAGCTGTATGGATCGCCGGAATACTCGACCGATGTGTGGCCGATCCTCGACCCGAAGACCCACACGGTGACCTACTTCAAGCCGCCGGTGGCGGAAGGCACGAAGGTCGCGCTCGGGCCGGGCCACGCTGCCAGCGACACGATCATGCAGCCGTCGGCCTATTGGGGCAAGGAAGTCATCTGGGATACGCGGACGAACAACCACAACGCCATGTTCGACCGTCACGGACGGGTCTGGTTCGCGGCGCGCGGCCGCGGCCCCAACAATCCCGACTTCTGCAAGAAGGGCTCCGACCACCCGTCGGCCAAGAAGTTCCCGATGGCCAAGTCGAACCGGCAGCTGTCGATGCTCGATCCGAAGACGATGAAATATACCTTCATCGACACTTGCTTCCAGACGCACCACCTCCAGTTCGGCTATGATAAGAACGACACGCTGTGGACATCGAGTGGCGGCGGCGGCGGAGTGGTCGGCTGGCTCAACCTGAAAATGTATCAGGAAACCGGCGACGCGGCGAAGTCGCAGGGCTGGACGCCGCTCATCCTCGACACCAACGGCGACGGCAAGCGCGGCGAATACACCGAGCCGAACCAGGCGTTCGATCCGAAGAAGGACCGGCGGTTCCCGCGCGTGTTCTATGCCGTGATGCCGAACCCGGCCGACGGTTCGGTCTGGGGAACGCAGCGCGCGAATCCGGGCGCTGTCATCCGCCTCAATCCAGGGTCCAATCCCGCGGAAACGGCCTTGGCGGAAGTCTTCAACGTCCCGATGCCGGGCTACGGTCCGCGCGGCGGCGACATCGACTCCAAGGGCGTGGTGTGGGTCTCGCTCGCGAGCGGCCACATCGGCGCGTTCGACCGGTCGAAATGCAAAGGTCCGCTGAACGGACCGAAGGCGACCGGCAATCACTGTCCGGAAGGATGGAGCTTCTATCAGTATCCGGGCCCGGGCTTCCAGGGCATCGGACCGAACAGCGCCGAGTCGAGCTATTACACCTGGGTCGACCAGCACAACACCTTCGGACTTGGCAACGACGTGCCGATGTCGACCGCCAACCTGATGGACGGACTGGTCGCGCTCAAGGACGGCAAGATGATCTCGCTGCGCATCCCCTACCCGCTTGGCTTCTACGCCAAGGGATTCGACGGACGCATCGACGACCCGAAAGCCGGCTGGAAGGGTCGCGGATTGTGGACGTCGAGCGGCGACCGCGCGCCGTGGCTGATCGAGACCGGCAAGGGCAGCAAGCCCATGGCGGTGCACTTCCAGTTGCGGCCGGATCCGCTGGCGAAGTAAGCACACGGAAAATTCTGTGACGAATGCGATGGCCGGGCTTGTCCCGGCCATCGTGTTTTTCAAGGCTCCGTCATGCGCTTTCCTGTCCCGCTCATCCCCGCGACGCTGGTCAAACGCTACAAGCGATTCCTCGCCGACGTCGTGCTCCCCTCGGGCGCGACGGTCACCGTGCATTGCGCCAACCCGGGGGCGATGACCGGCCTCAATGTGCCGGGCGCACGGGTGTGGCTCTCGAAATCCGGCAATCCGAACCGAAAGCTTGCGCATAGCTGGGAGCTGATCGAGGTCGATCTTGGCGGCGGGCGCGAGCTGGTCGGAATCAACACCGGCCATCCCAACACGCTCGCCGCCGAAGCCATCGCGGCCGGCGGCATCCCGGAGCTTGCGGGTTACGCCACGCTTCGCCGCGAGGTGAGATACGGCAAGGCGTCGCGGGTCGATTTCCTGCTGGAAGGTGACGGACGGCCGCCCTGCTTTGTCGAGGTCAAGAACGTGCATCTGATGCGCCGGGCGGGGCTCGCCGAGTTTCCGGATGCCGTGACCAAGCGCGGCGCCAAGCATCTCGCGGAGCTGTCCGACATGGTCGCAGCCGGCGCGCGTGCGGTGATGCTGTTCCTGATCCAGATCGGCTCGGCGGAGCGCTTCGCGCTCGCCCGCGACATCGACCCGGGTTACGGGATGGCCTTCGACGCGGCGCGCGCGGCCGGCGTCGAGACGCTCGCCTATCGCTGCCGGCTCACCTGCGAGAGCATCGAGGTCGCGGACCCGGTGACGATTGCAGAATAAGGCGGTCGCGGGCAACGCAGAACGGGCCGGCTTGCGTCCCCCGCCGTTCTGCTTACATTGCATCGCAGCAAGCGGCCTGTGCCGCGGAGGCGCGGCAGGACCGCGGATTGGCGATGAGCTACGTCGATGCGGCGCTGGCGCCGCAACGCAAAACCGGTCAGGTCAAGCTGCACGGGCCCGCCGCCTTCGAAGGCATGCGCCGGGCCGGACGGCTCGCCGCCGAATGCCTGGACATGCTCACGGGCGAAGTGCGGACCGGCGTCACGACCGAGCGGATCGATCGCCTGGTGTTCGACTTCGCCATGGATCACAAGGCGACGCCGGCAACGCTGATGTATCGCGGCTACCGCAAATCCACCTGCACCTCGGTCAATCACGTGGTCTGCCACGGCATTCCAGGCGACAAGCCGCTCAAGGATGGCGACATCGTCAATGTGGATGTAACGCTGATCCTCGACGGCTGGCACGGCGATTCCAGCCGGATGTACGCGGCCGGAACGATTCCGCGCCGCGCCGAACGGCTGATCGAGGTGACCTA
>JBOHIG010000030.1:0-9281 GCA_050725815.1 Xanthobacteraceae bacterium | reverse complement strand
GCGCTCGACGTCGGAGACGATGCCGTGGGTGATGCCACCGGCGAAGGCGTGTTGCATCACCGTGAAGCCGATCAGCATCACTATCAGCACCAGACCGCCGAGCAGCGCGGGCCCGACGATGTCGTTGGTGACGACGCCGGTCACCGCCGCACCGGCGGCGATCGTCCACACCACCATCAGGAGCCAGGTCGGGATCAGCAGCACGGCGCGGTCGAAGCCGTGGGTCGAGAGATAGATCACAATGCCGAAGCCGAGCAACGCGACCGCCAGCAGCGAAACCCGCGCGATGCCGGATGCGACGGACGGGTCGACCAACGCGACCGCAATCAGCAATCCGAGGATGGCGAGCCAGCTCAGCGTGATATGCGCGTAACGAACGTGCCAGCGGTTGAGATTGAGATAGGCGAACAGAAACACCAGCAGCGTTCCGGCCAGCACGGCTTCGCCGGACGCGCGCCAGACCTGCTCGGCCCCGGCCGACATGTCGAACACCTTGCCCCAGAAGCCGAAATCGACGCCGATATAGATCAGCACCGCCCAACCGAGCGCCGCCGCGGCAGGGAACATGATGCTGCCCTTGACCACGAACAGGATGGTCAGAAACAGCGCCAAGAGGCCGGCGATCCCGATGACGATGCCATGGTAGAGCGTGATGCTGTTGATCTTGTCCTTGTAGGAGTCGGGCTCCCACAGATAAATCTGGCTGAGCTTGCCGGTGCGCAACTCCACGACATAAGTCATGACCGCGCCGGGATCGAGCGTGACCCGATAGACGTCGGCGATCGAGCTCTCCAATCGCTCGGGACGTTCGCCGCTCGACGTGATCGTCACGACACGGGAAAGGCCGAGATCGGGCCACAGCAGCCCGGAGCCGACCAGCCGGTAATGCGGCACGACGATGAGCCGGTCGATCTGCTCGTTGCCGGAGTTGGCGAGCGCGAACACAACCCAATTGGTGTTGCCCTCGCGCGCTCGCACGTCCATGCGCTGCACGATGCCGTCCGGCCCCGGCGCGGTCGACACCAGGATGCGGTCGCTGTCGGTGCGGTGACGCTCGACCGCGGCAGTGAGATCGATCGCCGCCGCGTCGCGGCGCACGTTCACGGCCTCGACCGCATGCGCAGCAGTCAGCGCTCCGACGAGCAGCAGCGCAAGCGTCAGAACTGCGGCGCAGACGGATTTCAATCGACGACCTCCACGCGCGCGTCCGGCAAAGCTGGGAAGCCGGCCTGGGTCAGCTAACAATACGTCGATTTCGCGGCTTTTCGCGCGCAACGCCTGGGCTGCCGGGGTCCCTGGGCTCGTCATAAGCGGATAGTAGCCTAAACCGTCAGCACAATCTTGCCGATATGGGCGCTCGCCTCCATGCGGGCGTGCGCGGCGGCGGCTTGCTCGAAGGGGTAAGTCGAGTCCATCAGCGGCCCGACCTTGCCGGCGGCGATCAGCGGCAGCACGTGCTGCTCGACCCCGCGCGCAATAGCGGCCTTGTCTGCAATCGGACGCGAACGCAGCACCGAGCCGGTATGCGTGAGGCGCTTGAGCATGATGCGGCGGAAATCGACGGTCGCCTTGGTGGAGCCCTGGAATCCGATCTGCACCACCCGTCCTTCGACGGCGGCGGCCTCGTAATTGCGCTCGATGTAGGAGCCTCCCACGATGTCGAGGATAACATCGGCGCCCTTGCCGCCGGTCGCGGCCTTGGTCTCGGCGACGAAGTCTTGCGACTTATAGTTAATGGCGACGTCAGCGCCGAGCTTCCTGCAGGCGTCGCATTTGTCGTCCGAGCCGACCGTGACGATGACGCGCGCGCCGAACTGCTTGGCGAGCTGGATTGCCGTTGTGCCGATGCCCGACGAGCCGCCATGGATCAGCAAGGTTTCCCCGGCCTTCAGCCCGCCGCGCTGGAAGATGTTGTGCCAGACCGTGAAGAACGTCTCGGGCACCGCCGCCGCCTTGGTCAGCGGCAGCGACGCAGGCACCGCCATGGCATGCGTCTCGTGCGTGGGGCAGTATTGGGCGTAGCCTCCGCCCACCACCAGCGCCATCAGCTTGTCGCCGATCTTCCAGCGCGCGACGTTCGGCCCGAGCGCCACCACCTCGCCGGCGATTTCCAGACCTGGGATATCGGTCGCACCTTTGGGCGGCGGATAATTGCCCTGGCGCTGCATCACGTCCGGCCGGTTGACGCCGGCGGCTGCGACCTTCACCAGCACCTCCCCCTCGCCGGGTTGCGGAACTGGACGCTGCTCGGGCACGAGAACATCCGGGCCGCCTGCGCCGCGGATCGCGATGACGGTCATTTCTGCAGGCAAAGTCATTGGCACGTCCTTGCGCAAAATCCGTTGGCCTCTCCTAGCCCACGGGCGTCGCCACCCACAACCGGCAATGCTAACCTGCAGGGGAACCCGCCACAGCAACCAGGGCCCGACCGCCGATGATCGATGCCGCTTCCCCCGACCGCGTCGCCATGTACAACGCCAACAGGCTCAAGATCGGCCTGTTCGGACCGAACTGCTCATCCGGGCGCGCGGTCACCATGGTGCCGGAGCGCTGGTCAGGAAGCTGGCCGGATAATCTCAAGCTCGCGCAGATGGCCGACGACGCCGGCCTCGACTTCCTGCTGCCGATCGCGCGCTGGAAGGGTTACGGCGGCGACACCGACTACCAGGGTGCGACGCTCGAGACGCTGACCTGGGCCTCTGGCCTGCTGGCTTCGACGCGGCGGCTGACCGTGTTCGGGACGGTGCACGCGCCGCTGTTCAATCCCGTCATCGCCGCCAAGGAATGCGTGACCGCCGATCACATCGGCAACGGGCGTTTCGGGCTCAATCTTGTGGTGGGTTGGAACGAGGGCGAGTTCGAGATGTTCGGCGTCGAGCAGCGCGAGCACGAGAAGCGCTACGAGTTCGCGCAGGAATGGCTCGACGCGCTCAAGCTGATCTGGTCGCCGACGTCGGACCTCGACATCAAGGGCACTTACCTCGATCTCAAGGGCGTGCGCGCCAAGCCGAAACCGGTGGGCGGCTCGCGGCCGCTGATCATGAACGCCGGCGCCTCACCCATCGGGCGCGCCTTCGCAGTCAGGAATTGCGACGCGTTCTTCCTGCAAGCCTCGCGCACTTCGCTGGACGAAACTGCAGCGAGCATCAAGAAGGCGCAGGACCTGGCGCGTGAGCACGGCCGCGAGATCGGCTGCTATTCGGTCGGCGTCGTCACCTGCCGCCGCACCAAGAAGGAGGCCGAGGAGTATTACCATTACGCGATCGTCGAGAACGCCGATTTCTCCGCGATCGATCGCATCCTGGCAATGAAGAACATCACGCCGGAGACCAAGGGCCGCGAGGAGTTCGAACGCCAGCGCCGCTACTACGCCAACGGCATGGGCGGGCTGCCGCTGATCGGCGATCCCGACCATGTCGCCAAGGCGATGGCGGAGTTGAGCCAGGCCGGCCTCACCGGCATGGGTATTTCACTGATCAACTATCTCGATGAGTTGCCATACTTTTGCGACGAGGTGCTGCCGCGGCTGGAACGCATGGGCTTGCGCGAGCGACGGCCGCACAGCCGTGCAATGTCGGCCTGACGGAGCATGGCGATGAACGACGACGACGACCGTCCGAAGAAGAAAATCGTTCACGAGATCGGGCAGGACCTCGCGCTGCTGTCGATCAAGGAGCTCGAAGAGCGGATCGCGCTGCTTAACGAGGAGATTGCGCGACTTAAGGCCTCGATTGCCGGCAAGCAGACCTCGCGGGGAGTAGCGGATACGTTTTTCAAGAAGTGAGGCCGGCCGTCGGCGCGTCGCTACAAAATTAATCATACGCTTAAGGTGTTGTTAAGCTTTCTCCTTCATTACTGGAATGGTCCATCTTCTGGACATTGAGTGGCTCCTGTCCACTCTGTTTGACGCCTCCCTGTTTAACTTTCGAGCCGCCGGCAACGGCGGCTCTTTTTTATTTTTTGTCCCGAAATCGGACACGCTCAGGCACGGCGCCACCGTTTCGTACCCGTTCCGTCCTCCGATATAGTGGCGACGTGGCAACTATGTCGGCATCTTCGCATGTTAGGTGCTGGACAGCCGCATTGCGCCGCGCAATGGTGACCGCTCTCCGTGGGGTGCTGGCGCAAGACCAAACCTTCGGTAGGCGTTGAGTGTGGGGCGTACGCATGTCGGATCAGTCGGCCAACGAGGCCGTGCCAGTTTCATTTGGCGAACGGTTGGCGAACTCACAGGCGTTCAGCGAATTGTTTCGCGACGGCATGTCGCTGGTGGAAGAGACCGCGAGCTACCTCGACGGTCCGGGCCGGCAGGAATCCAAGAAGCTCGATCGCACCGCCGCGCTCGCCTACGCCACCGAAAGCATGCGGCTGACCACCCGGCTGATGCAGCTTGCGTCGTGGCTACTTCTGCATCGGGCGGTGAAGGAGGGCGAGATGTCGCTCGCCCAGGCCAGCAAGGAAAAGAGCAAGGTCAAGCTCAACTCCGCCGATAATGCCGACGAGAAGACCATCAAGCTTTTGCCCGCGCGTTTGCAGGAGTTGATTGCGCGTTCGCGCGCGCTGCAGTTGGCGATCCGCAGGCTCGACACCACGATGCACGCGAGCCCCGACCCGATGCGGGTGCGCCCCGGCAATCCGGTCGAGCGCCAGCTTGGCCTGCTGCGCGCCGCGTTCGAACGGGAATGATATCCACGATCTCGCATGGATAACAAAAAGCCCCGCGCGAGCGGGGCTTTTGGATTCGCAAGCGTCGTGCGCGAACGCTATTTCTTGAGGCCGAGCCCGGCGAACTTCTTCTGGAAGCGCGATACCCGCCCGCCCCGGTCCATCATCTGCTGCTGACCGCCGGTCCAGGCGGGGTGCGACTTCGGGTCGATGTCGAGGTGCAGCGTGTCGCCCTCCTTGCCCCAGGTGGTGCGGGTGGCGAATTCGGTTCCGTCGGTCATCACGACCTTGATGGTGTGATAGTCCGGATGGGTTTCGGCCTTCATGACTGTGCTTTCCGCTCGGCAAAAACGCCGTCTGGCGCCTGCGATGGTTTGTGGAAATTCGCGGGCTCTATACCGCACGCCGGTGGTCGAAACAAGCCGCACCGGCGGCTCCCCCGGCGCTGAAACGGGAATGCGCATGTTGGAATCGGACCACTAGTGCCGCCGATTTGAAGTTCCTGCACCACTGGCCGCAATCTCATTTCAGGAACTTCAAATCGAAAAGCGGCACTAGAATCATAAAGTTGCTAGTGCCCCTTTGCTTCCGAAGTTCGTGTCGGAGAGTGCTGCCATGTATCACGAACTTCGGAAGCGGGGCACTAGTCCGCCGGGGCATTGTCGGGCAGGCTGCGCTGGTTCCCGGGCCTCGGGTCGTAAGGCTCGGGTCGTAAGGGTTGAGTGCGTATGAACGTCGTTGAGCGAGCCCCCGCAACGGGACTGCCGGCTCCGGCTCCACCCCCCGAGGACGCGGTCTCCGGACCACGTCCCGCTAGGGCGGCGCTGGGCCGCGGAATCAAGGTCAAGCCGCTGCTGGCCCTGCTTCCTTACGTCCGGCGCTACCGCCTGCGGGCGATGGCGGCGCTGGCCGCTCTGCTGACCGCCGCGCTGACCACGCTTGCGGTACCGCTGGCGGTGCGCCGCATGATCGATTTCGGCTTCACCCACGAAGGAATGGAGCTGATCGACAGCTACTTTCTCGTAATGATCGCAGTTGCAGCACTACTCGCGGTCGCGAGCGCGGCGCGCTACTACCTCGTAACCACGCTCGGTGAGCGCATTGTCGCCGACCTGCGCTGCAACGTGTTCTCCCATCTCACGTCGTTGTCGGTCGCGTATTTCGACCAGGCCAAAACCGGCGAAATCCTGTCGCGGCTGACGGCCGACACCACCCAGATCAAGGCCGCGGTCGGCGCATCGGTCTCGGTCGCACTGCGCAACATCGTGCTGTTCATCGGCGCGACCACCATGATGGTCGTTACCAGCCCGCGTCTCTCCGTCATTGTGCTGCTCGCCATCCCGGTGATCGTGCTGCCGCTCTATGGGTTCGGCCGCGCCATCCGCGAGCGCTCGCGTGCGGCGCAGGACACGCTGGCCGACGCTTCGGCCTACGCGTCGGAGCTGGTCGGTGCGGTGCGCACGCTCAAGGCCTTCACCAACGAGCCGCTGGCGCGCAATCGCTTCGCGCATGCCGTCGAGCGCGCCTTCGCTGCTGCCAACAGCGCGATCGGCGCGCGCGCGGTTTTGACCGCGGTCGCGATCTTCCTGGTCTTCGGCAGCGTCGTAATGGTGCTCTGGATCGGTGCGCAGAGCGTGATCGAAGGCGCCATCACGCCCGGCCGGCTGTCGCAATTCGTACTCTATGCGGTATTCGCGGCCAGTGGCCTGGGACAGCTCTCCGAGGTATGGGGCGAGCTTTCGCAGGCATCGGGCGCCGCCGAGCGGCTGTTCGAGATCATGCGCGTCAAGCCCACGATCGAGCCGCCGGCGCAGCCGGTCGCGCTTCCTGCGCCCGCGCGCGGCGAGGTTTCCTTCGACAATGTGCGTTTCGCCTATCCGAGCCGGCCTGAAGTCCAGGTACTCGACGGCGTGACGTTCCGGGTGCGGCCGGGAGAGAAGGTTGCAATCGTCGGCCCGTCCGGCGCCGGCAAGAGCACCCTCTTCCATCTGGTGCTGCGCTTCTACGATCCGACCTCCGGCACGATCACCTTCGACGGCGTGCCGCTCGCCGCCGCCGATCCGATCGCGCTACGCCAGGAGGTCGCACTGGTGCCGCAGGATACTGCGATCTTTGCCGCCTCGATCGTCGACAACATCCGCTTCGGCCGGCCGGACGCGAGCGATGCCGACGTCGCGCGCGCCGCCGAGCTTGCGCTCGCGTCCGAGTTCATCCAGCGGCTGCCGCAAGGCTTCGAAAGTCCGGTCGGCGAGCGCGGCGTGACGCTCTCCGGCGGCCAGCGCCAGCGCATCGCGATCGCTCGCGCAATCCTGCGCGACGCGCCGCTGCTGCTGCTCGACGAGGCCACGTCGTCGCTCGACGCTGAAAGCGAGAAGCTCGTGCAGGCCGCGCTGGAGCACCTGGTCGCCGAGCGTACCACGCTGGTGATCGCGCACCGGCTCGCGACCGTGCTCTCGTGCGACCGCATCCTGGTGATGGACGCCGGGCGCATCGTCGAGGAAGGCACCCACGAGCGCCTCGCCGCCGCCGGCGGGCTTTATGCGCGGCTGGCCAAGCTCCAATTCCAGAACGCGTAAGGCTTCACGGCCGCCAGATCATCGTGCGAACCGGCGCGTTTGAACCCGGATTGACGTCCGCGCCAGCGTCGGCGAAACCGTGCTTCTCGTAGAAGCGGATCGCGCGCGCGTTGTCGACATTGACCTTGAGGTCAAGGCCTGCGGGCGAAATCCGTTTTGCCTCGGCGATCAGAGTCGCGGCAACGTCAGAGCCCCACGCCTCCGGCGCGACTACGATCTGATCGAGATAGCCGGTACGCGAGTCGACGGTGACGAAGCCGGCGAGACGCGCGCCCGTGTCGGCCAGCACGATAGTCGCAGCCGGAACGAGTTCGGCGCGCCAGCGCTCGCGCCACCACGCAAGCCGCGCCGCGAAGTCGATGTGCGGATAGTGCTGCTGCCAGCTCCGCCGCCACAGCTCGATGGCCGCATCCTCGTCGGCGGGCGTGTAGAGGCGGAGCGTGACCGGCTCGCTGGTCACCGCTCCGTCAGCTTCAGCTCGATGCGGCGGTTGCGGGCGTAGGCTTCCTCGGTGCGGTCGGTGTCGATCGGCTGAAACTCGCCGAACCCGGCCGCGACCAGACGCTGCGGCGCCACGCCCCTGCTGATGAGGTATTGCACGACCGCGATCGCGCGGGCCGCCGAGAGGTCCCAGTTGGTGCGCCCGCCCGTGATCGGCCGGATGTCGGTATGGCCGTCGACACGCATCACCCAGGCGATGTCGCCGGGAATCTCTCTCGCGATCTCCAGCAGCGCGGCGGCGACCTTGTCGAGCTCGGCGCGGCCCTCCGGCTTGAGCACGGCCGCGCCGACGTCGAAGAACAATTCGGACTGGAACACGAAACGGTCGCCGACGATGCGGATGTCAGGACGCTTGCTCAGGATCAACCGCAGCCGGCCGAAGAAATCGGAGCGGTAGCGCGACAGTTCCTGCACCCGCTGCGCCAGCGCAATATTAAGCCGCTGGCCGAGATCGGCGATACGGGTCTGCGAATCCTTGTCCTTCTTCTCCGAAGCGTCGAGCGCGGCTTCGAGCGCGGCCAGCTGACGCCGCAGCGCCGCAATCTGCTGGTTGAGCACCTCGACCTGCGCCAGCACCCGCGCGGTAATCTGCTTCTCGGCGTCGAGCTGGGTGTTGAGGTCCTTGACCCGCACCTGCGCGTCGGAGGCGCCGCTGCCGGCGCCTTCATAGAGGCCGCGATAGCGGTCGCGCTCGCCCTCCGCCGTCGACAGGCTGGCGCGGAGCTGCGCGAGTTGCTCCTCGATGTTGATCTTGCCGGTCCGCTCCAGCGAAAGCAGTTCGGTGAGCTGCGCGATCTGTGCGGTGAGCCGGCTGAGCGCGGTGTCCTTGCCGGTGACTTCCTGCGTCAGATAGAACTGAACCACCACGAAGACCGACAGCAGGAAGATGATGCCGAGGATCAGCGTGGACAGCGCGTCCACAAATCCGGGCCAATAGTTCACGCCGCTATCGCGGCGCGCGCGGGCAAGGGCCATCGAGCTACCTGTTTGCTGACGTCTCGCGCACCAGAATCTCGAGCAGACGGCGGATCTCGCGATGTTGCTCGGCCTGGGAATCGACCCAATCGCGGATCATCTGCTGCTCGGTGCGCATGTGGTGGACCAACCCCTGGATCGCCTCGGCCAGATTGGCCATGGCGGTGGTCGCCCCCCGGCTCGAGCCGCTTTCGTGGATCGTCTCCTTCAGCCGCTCGATCGCCACTCTCAACTCGGTTGATGGCGGTCCTGAGGCAATGTCGGTGTCGGCTGCGACGCCGAGGTCGCGCACCGTGGTGGACAGCCAGTCCTCGAGGTCGGTGTAGAAACGGTTTTGCGCCTGGCTGGTTTGCAAATCGAGGAAGCCCAGCACCAGCGAACCGGCGAGACCGAACAGCGAGGACGAGAACGCGATGCCCATGCCACCGAGCGGGGCGGCGAGGCCCTCGCGCAGGGATTCGAACACCGCATTGGCGTCGCCGCCGGGCTTTAGATTCTCCACCACGCGGCCGACCGTGCTGACCGTTTCGATCAGACCCCAGAAAGTGCCGAGCAGGCCAAGAA
>JBOHIG010000029.1:0-5819 GCA_050725815.1 Xanthobacteraceae bacterium | reverse complement strand
GTTTTTGGATTTGACATTCGCTTTCCGGAACTCGCGACCAGGTGGGTAGCGAATGTCAAATCCACTCCACTAGTTCGCCCGCGCCTCGCCGACCGTGTCGGCCATCACCGCGCCGCGGGTCCCCAGCGGTTTGACCGATCCGACCGTCGTGTCATACGCGGTCTGGTGCTCGATCTCGGAATTCAGCTCCGCGCCGACCAGCACCACGATGGTCGAGAGCCACATCCACATCATCAGGCCGATGACGGCGCCCAGCGCGCCATAGGTCGCGTTGTAGTTGGCGAAATTCCCGAGATACCAGGAGAACAGCGACGACACGAGCAGCCAGGATAGCGCCGCAAACACGCTGCCGACACTGATCCAGCGCCACTTCGGCTTGCGCCGGCTCGGCCCGTAGCGATAGAGCACGGCGAGCCCGAGGATGATCACGACGAACATCAGCGGCCAGCGCAGATAGGCGATGAACGGCGCGTCGAAATTCGACAGTCCCAGCCCCGCCAGCACCAGCGGGAAGACGACCACGGCGCCGATGGCGACGAGGATGGCGCCGATGGCGCAGAACGTGAAGAACAGCGACACCACGTTCAGCCAGACGATGCCGCGCTTCTCCTCTTCGTCGTTGATGATGTTGAGCGCGTCGAAGATCGCCTTCATCCCGGCATTGGCGCTCCAGAGCGCGATGCCGAATCCGAGCACGAAGCCCGCAGTGAGCCTGCCGTCGCTGCGCGAGGCGATGCGGACGATCTCGTCGCGCAGCAGATTGAGCGATCCGCTCGGTACGATGTCGGACAAGAGCGACAGGTGATTGGCGATGGTCGCAACATTGGCGAACAGCGCATAGGACGACACGCCCGCGGCGATCGCCGGGAACAACGCCACCAGCGAGTAGAACACCACACCGGCGGCCAGCGCCATCAGCCGGTCGTTCTGGATCTCATGGTAGGTGCGGATCAGGATGTCCTTCCAGCCGCGCCACGGAATATGCATGGGCGTGGTCGCGCTGCGGCCGCGCCCGCTCTCCTGGGCGCGCGACCGCTGGAGCGCCAGCGGCTCGGCAGCGGCCGTCCCCGCACCGAACGCGGTCTGGACCTCGCGGCGATCACTGTCCAGCTTGACTGCATAGATGATGGCGGTGGCGGCCAGGAGCGACGCAGCAAACCAGGCCACAAGATTTTCGATGCGGGATTCGAACTGCGGGGTCATTCCAGCGCCGGAGGGAGCCATCCACCAGCGATAACGGCCAGAGCGGAAATCGGTTTCATCGTGGATTCAGGCCTAAATAGCGCTTATTGCGCAGGCGGTCCTTTTCCCTTTTCTGCCTACCGATTCTGGTCTAGAGAGCGCCTGCGCGCCGGGTTCTCGTCGGCGCTGAGCGAAGGACGCGCGGCAAGCGCGCCCTTTTTTTGTGCCCCGGAAGCCGCCAGACCCGTCGAGTGCCATGCCCAAGCGGACCGACATATCCACAGTCATGATCATCGGCGCAGGCCCGATCGTCATCGGGCAGGCCTGCGAGTTCGACTATTCGGGGACGCAGGCCTGCAAGGCGCTGAAGGCGGAGGGCTATCGGATCGTCCTGGTCAATTCCAATCCGGCGACGATCATGACCGACCCCGATCTCGCCGATGCCACCTATATCGAGCCGATCACGCCGGAGATCGTCGCCAAGATCATCGAGAAGGAACGCGATACCGTTCCCGGCGGCTTCGCGCTATTGCCGACCATGGGCGGACAGACCGCGCTCAACACGGCGCTGTCGCTGCGCCGCATGGGCGTGCTCGACAAGTTTGCCGTCACCATGATCGGCGCCTCCGCCGACGCCATCGACAAGGCCGAGGACCGCGAGCTGTTCCGCGAGGCGATGAAGAAGATCGGGCTGGAGACTCCGAAGTCCTCGCTCGCCAACGCCTCCGGCCTCAAGCAGCAGGATCGCGCGCAATACGCCGCCGAGATGGAGGCGATCAAGGCGCGTAGCTCCGGTGACGGCGACGCGCGCAGTGCGGTCGAGCAGTTCGAAAAACAGTGGCTCGCGCGCGAGCCGGACCGCAAGAAGCGCCACATCGAGCAGGGCCTCATCGAGGCGCTGCAGGCGCTCCAGGACATCGGCCTGCCGGCGATCATCAGGCCGTCGTTCACGCTCGCCGGCACCGGCGGCGGCATCGCCTATACGCGCGAGGAGTTCCTCGACATCGTCGAGGGCGGCCTCGACGCCTCCCCCACCACCGAGGTGCTGATCGAAGAGTCGGTGCTCGGCTGGAAGGAATTCGAGATGGAGGTCGTTCGGGACCGGAACGACAACTGCATCATCGTCTGTTCGATCGAGAACTTTGATCCGATGGGAGTGCACACCGGCGATTCGATCACGATCGCGCCGGCGCTCACGCTCACCGACAAGGAATACCAGATCATGCGCGACGCCTCGATCGCGGTGCTGCGCGAGATCGGGGTCGAAACCGGCGGCTCGAACGTGCAGTTCGCAGTCAACCCCGCCGACGGGCGCCTCGTGATCATCGAGATGAACCCGCGCGTGTCGCGCTCGTCCGCGCTGGCGTCGAAGGCGACGGGATTTCCGATTGCCAAGGTCGCGGCCAAGCTCGCGGTCGGCTACACGCTCGACGAGATCGCCAACGACATCACCGGCGGAGCCACGCCCGCCTCGTTCGAGCCGACCATCGACTACGTGGTCACCAAGGTGCCGCGCTTCGCGTTCGAGAAATTCCCGGGCGCGGACCAGGTGCTCACCACCTCGATGAAATCGGTCGGCGAGGCGATGGCGATCGGCCGCACATTCCAGGAGAGCCTGCAAAAGGCGATGCGCTCGCTCGAAACCGGCCTGACCGGCTTCGACGAGATCGCAATCGCGGGCGTCGGGCGCGATGAGGCCGAAGACCGCAACGCGATCCGCGCCGCGCTCGGCACGCCCACGCCCGACCGCGCGCTCAAGATCGCGCAGGCCATGCGCCACGGCCTCAGCGACGAGCAGATCCACGCCGCCTGCAAGGTCGACCCGTGGTTCCTCGCGGAGATCCGCGGCATTATCGAGACGGAGGCCAACATCAAGGCCAAGGGCCTGCCGATGACAGCCGGCGCGCTGCGCCGTCTCAAGGCGATGGGATTCTCGGACGCCCGCCTCGGCAAGCTTACCGGTACTCCGACCGAGACGGTGACACAGAAACGGCAAGCGCTCGGCGTGCGGCCGGTGTTCAAGCGCATCGATACCTGCGCGGCGGAGTTCGCCTCGCCGACCGCCTACATGTATTCGACCTACGAGACGCCGTTCGCCGGCAGTGCCGCCTGCGAGGCCGCGCCGTCGGAGAAGACCAAGGTCATCATTCTTGGCGGTGGGCCGAACCGCATCGGCCAGGGCATCGAGTTCGACTATTGCTGCTGCCATGCCGCGTTCGCGCTGCGTGAGGTCGGCTACGAGACCATCATGATCAACTGCAACCCGGAAACCGTGTCGACCGACTACGACACCTCCGACCGGCTCTATTTCGAACCGCTGACCGCCGAGGATGTGCAGGAAATTATCGACACCGAGCGTTCGAACGGCACCTTGCACGGCGTCATCGTGCAGTTCGGCGGCCAGACGCCTCTCAAGCTTGCGGAAACTCTTGAGCAGGCGAATGTGCCGATCCTCGGCACATCTTCGGACGCCATCGACCTCGCCGAGGACCGCGACCGCTTCAAGCAGTTGCTCGATCGGCTCGGTCTGCGGCAGGCCAAGAGCGGCATCGCCAAGAGCCCGAAGGAGGCGCGCGCGATCGCCGGAGACATTGGCTATCCGATCATGATCCGGCCATCCTATGTGCTCGGTGGTCGGGCGATGGAGATCCTGCGCGACGCGGCGCAACTCGACCGCTACATCGACCGTCTGGCTGGCGATCTTGACCGTCCGACCGAGTTGGTGGTCTCCGGCAAGCGCCCGCTCCTGCTCGACCGCTATCTCTCGGACGCCACTGAGGTCGACGTCGACTGCCTCGCCGACGGTAAGGACACGTTCATCGCCGGCGTCATGGAGCACATCGAGGAGGCCGGCATCCACTCCGGCGACTCCGCCTGCGCGCTGCCGCCGCATTCGCTCGACGAACCGACCATCGCAGAGTTGGGGCGGCAGACCCGCGAGCTTGCGCTGGCGCTCAATGTCGGCGGACTGATGAACGTCCAGTACGCCATCAAGAGCGGCGACATCTATGTACTGGAGGTAAACCCGCGTGCCTCGCGCACGGTGCCGTTCGTCGCCAAGGTCGTCGGCCTGCCCGTGGCCAGAATCGCGGCGCGGATCATGGCCGGCGAACCGCTCAAGAGTTTCGATCTCAAGCCGCACCGCTTCGACCATGTCGGCGTCAAGGAGGCGGTGTTTCCGTTCGCGCGCTTTCCCGGGGTCGATACCGTGCTCGGCCCCGAGATGAAATCGACCGGCGAGGTGATGGGTCTCGACAAGACGTTCGAAATCGCCTTCGCCAAGAGCCAGATCGGCGGCGGCTCGCGGTTGCCGCGTGCCGGCACGGTGTTCGTGTCGGTGCGCGACGCCGACAAGCCGCGCATGCTGGAAGCCGTACGGCTTCTCGTGTCGCTCGGCTTCAATATCATCGCCACCGGCGGGACCCAGCGGTTCCTGGCGGAACAGGGGCTGCAGGTCGAGAAAATCAATAAGGTGGCCGAGGGCCGGCCTCATATCGTCGATGCCATCCGAAACGGCGAAGTTTCGCTGGTCTTCAACACCACCGAGGGGGCCCTCGCGCTCGCCGATAGCGTCTCCCTCCGGCGGGCTGCCCTCTTGCATAAAGTCCCCTACTACACCACTCTTTCAGGGGCCGTTGCCGCGGCGCGGGGAATCAAAGCCTACCTCGGGGGCGACCTTGAGGTGCGCGCATTGCAGAGCTACTTCGGTGGGAAGGGCTAGGTTCGGGGGGCACCCCGGAGGCTCCCCGCCAAGACGGTACGTGTTGGGACACAGTTCCAGGGTCGCCGGGTCGAGGCAAGCTTCGGGCCTGCGACCCGAATTTTGTCCCATCAGGAAGAGGCTAGAGAGACTGATGGAAAAGATTCCGATGACTGCCGCGGGCCACACCGTGCTCGAGACAGAGCTCAAGCACCGCCAGCAAGTCGAACGGCCGCGCATCATCCAGCAGATCACCGATGCACGCACGCACGGCGACCTGTCGGAGAATGCCGAGTATCATGCCGCCAAGGAGCAGCAGTCGCACAATGAAGGCGCGATTGCTGAGCTTGAGGACAAGCTTGCGCGCGCCGAAGTCATCGACGTCTCGAAGCTGTCGGGCGATACCATCAAGTTCGGCGCCACCGTGACCCTGGTCGACGAGGACACCGACAAGAAGCACGTCTGGCAGATCGTCGGCGAGCCCGAAGCCAATGCCAAGGACGGCAAGATTTCAGTCACCTCGCCGATCGCGCGCGCGCTGATCAACAAGAAGAAGGGCGAGAACGTCGAGGTGAACACGCCCGGCGGCGCCAAGGCCTACGCGATCACCAAGATCGAGTGGAAGTAGCGATGGCGGAAACCGAGAATTGTGCTTGAGCATCTGCGTCACATTCGTGGCGCGGTCGATGGTTTGCGCGACGACATGCGCGAGGTGAAGTCGCGCCTTGGCTTGCTGGAGAGTCAATACGGCAACCTATCCATCCAGTACGCGAGTCTTTCCACTCGCCTTGATCGGATTGACGCGCGTGTTGAAAGGATCGAGCGACGCCTCGAATTGACCGACGCCTAGGGAGGATTTTGCTTGTTTCGTATGCGATGGCTGGGCTTGTCCCGGCCATCGGCGTTTTGGACACTATACGTCTGGTCAGAGATGGGG
>JBOHIG010000028.1:0-8793 GCA_050725815.1 Xanthobacteraceae bacterium | reverse complement strand
GCAAGCGGCGGCGGAGCGGTTGCCGGATGCCGGCTGGGAGATTCGCAGCCGCACCAAGGCTTCGCCGGCGCTTGAGCGTAGCGTCGAGCGGTTCACGCAATACCTGACGCTGGTCGGGCTGACGGCGCTGCTGGTCGGGGGCGTCGGAGTCGCCAACGCGATCCGCGGCCATCTCGATCGCCGGCGCGACGTCATTGCCACCATGAAAGCTTTGGGCGCAACCGGCGGAAGCGTGTTCGCGATCTATCTCACGCAGGCGCTGGTGCTGGCGCTGATCGGCGCGGTGCCCGGCCTCATTGCCGGCGCGGCCCTGCCCTACCTGATTTCTTGGGGCTTCGGCGCCGTGCTGCCGCTGCCGATCGCGCCGACGCTCGACGCCGGCGACCTTGCGCTGGCGCTGCTCTACGGGCTGCTCACCGCGCTGGCCTTCGCGCTCTGGCCGCTCGGCCGCGCGCATGACATCTCGGTCTCGGCCTTGTTCCGCGACGAGGTCGCGCCCGAGCGCCGCCGGCCGCGCACCGCCTATGTGGCGGCGACGGTGCTGACGGTATCCGCGTTGGCGGTGCTTGCGGTCAAGCTCGCTTACGACCAGCGCATCGCCGCGATCTTCGTCGTGGCGGCAGCGAGCGTATTCGTTTCGCTGCGGCTGGTCGCCGCCCTGCTGATGGCGATTGCGAAACGACTGCCGCGTCCGCGCAACACGGCGCTGCGGCTCGCCATCGCCAACATCCATCGTCCTGGCGCGCTGACGACCAGCGTCGTGCTCTCGCTGGGACTCGGGCTCGCGCTGCTCGTCACCGTGATCGAGGTCGACGGCAACCTGCGCCGCCAGTTCCTGGCCGCGCTGCCCGCCGACGCGCCTTCGTTCTTCTTCCTCGACATCCAGTCGGCCGATGCCGCGCGCTTTGATGAATTCATCCGAGCGCATGCGCCAGGCGCGACACTGGAACGAGTGCCGATGCTGCGCGGACGTATCGTGTCCGCGAACGGCGTCCGCGCCGGGGACATCAAGGCTCCGTCGAGCGTGGCCTGGGTTCTGCAAAGCGATCGCGGCATCACCTATGCCGATACGGTGCCCGAAGGCTCGCGCATCGCCGAGGGACAGTGGTGGGGGCCGGACTATTCGGGTCCGCCGCTCGTCTCGATCGAGCGCCGCGTCGCCGACGGGCTCGGCCTCAAGCTCGGCGATCCCATCGTGGTGAACGTGCTCGGCCGCAACATCGAGGCGCGCGTCGCCAGCCTGCGCACGCTCGACTGGCAAAGCCTCGGCATCAATTTCGTCATGGTGTTCTCGCCGAGCGCACTGCGCGGCGCGCCGCATACCCACATCGCGACGCTCACCCACCCCACCGGCAGCACGCTCGCGCAGGAGACCGCGCTCATCAAGGCGGCGGCCGAAGCCTTCCCCGCCGTCACCGCGGTGCGGGTGCGCGAGGCGATCGACGCGGTCGGCGGCGTGGTCGCCAATCTGGTGCTGGCGATCCGCGCAGCGAGTGCGCTGACGCTGCTGGTCGCGGTGCTGGTGCTCGGCGGCGCGCTGGCGGCCGGGCATCGCCACCGGGTCTATGACGCGGTGGTGCTGAGGACCGTCGGCGCGACGCGCGCGCAATTGCTCGCCGCCTATGCGCTCGAATATCTGATGCTCGGTGTCGCCACTGGCGGCGTTGGCGTCGCCGCCGGCACCGCCGCCGCCTTCGTAACAACCCGGACAATGAACCTGCCGTTCGTCTGGCTGCCGGGACCCGATCTGGCGGCGGCGGCGGTGGCAGTGACGGCGACGGTGACATTGGGATTGATCGGCACCTTCCGCGCGCTCGGTCAGAAGCCCGTGCCGGTGCTGCGAAGCCTTTGAATCTGCCGCTCAATTTGTTCGGTGCAATCGGCGCCGCCCGGGCCGCCGTCCAGCCGATTTGACAAGCCGGTAATCCGACCGCCCATCGTTTCCGAACGATTAACAAAGCGGCGCGAGCCATCTGGCGCAAAAACCCAAGGCGCACTAGATTCCTGCCATCTGGCGTCCGCCGGTTCACACCGGCGCGATGTCGCAAGCCCGGCCGCCGGCCGGATCTTATGAGAGAGGGAACTTCCATGTCGGACTTCGACCGGAACTACGCGGCTGCCCAGCGCGGCGTCGGTGCAGACCGGGCGGTGGCGATCGATCAAGGCCTGCGGGCCTACATGATCACAGTCTACAACTACATGGCCACAGGCGTTGCGCTGACCGGCGTGGCGGCATGGGGCGCCTTCATGATGGCCGGCGGTGACGCGATCACTCGCACGCCGCGTGGCTTCGCGGGCCTCACTGCGTTCGGCCAGTTCCTGTTCAGCCCGGTGGGCATGATCGGGATGCTGCTGGTGACGTTCGGCCTCGTGATGTTCATCAGCTTCCGCATTGACAAGATTCAACCGGGAACGGCGCGTGCGCTGTTCTTCCTCTATGCGGGGCTCCTGGGCGTTGCGCTCTCGTCGATCTTCATCGTGTACACGGGCGCGTCGATCACGCGGGTGTTCTTCATCTCCGCGGCCGCCTTCGGCGCGTTGAGCCTGTACGGCTACACGACGCAGCGCGACCTCTCCGCCTTCGGCACGTTCCTGATGATGGGCGTGATCGGCCTGTTCATCGCGATGATCGTCAACATGTTCCTTAAGAGCACGACGATGGACTTCATCATCTCTGCCATCGGCGTGCTGGTGTTCGCGGGCCTCACCGCCTGGGATACCCAGAGGATCAAGGAAATGTACGATCCGATGGAGGACGGCACGATCGTCGGCCGCAAGGCCGTGATGGGCGCGCTGAGCCTCTATCTCGACTTCATCAACCTGTTCCTGTTCCTGCTCCGCTTCCTCGGCGACCGCCGCTGACGCGACGGGGCGAAATCGAAATGCGACGCCCCGGCTCATCGCCGGGGCGTTTTGTTTTTGTCCTCACGATCGTCATGCCCACGCTTGTCGCGGGCATCCACGTCTTTCTAAACTCGCTTCAAAGGCGTGGATGGCCGGGACACAGGCGAGCGAAGCGATGCCGTTCTTCGAACGGCTGTGCCCAGCCATGACGAGTGAACGAATGCCTCCCGCCATCCGCCCCGCCGATCCGCGCGACATCCCAGCGATCGGACGCATCTACGCCCATGCGGTCGCACATGGCACCGCCTCGTTCGAACTTGAGCCGCCAGACGACGCCGAAATACGGCGGCGCTTCGACGCGCTGCGCGACGGCGGCTTTCCGTACCTAGTGGCGGAGCCGAACAGCGCCGACGAAGCGACGATCCTGGGCTACGCTTATGCCGGCCCCTATCGCGCGCGGCCCGCCTATCGCTTCACCGTCGAAGACTCGATCTATCTCGCGCCCGATGCGCAGGGCCGCGGCATCGGACGCGCGCTGCTCGACCGCCTGCTCACCGAATCGGAGGCGCGCGGGTATCGGCAGATGATCGCGGTGATCGGCGATACCGCCCAGGCACCGTCGATCCGCCTGCATGAGGCGGCCGGGTTCCGCCATGTCGGAACCTTCGAAGCCGTCGGCTTCAAATTCGGCCGCTGGCTTGACAGCGTGTTGATGCAGAAGGAACTGGGGGAAGGTTCCCGCACGGTTCCATGATCGTCATGTCCGCGAAAGCGGGCATCCAGCAGTCGTTGGCGTCGCGAGGCTACTGGATCATCCGCTTTCGCGGATGATGACACTGAGACGGTTGCGCCTTAGCCGAGCCGATTCACCCGGCCACCACGCTCAGCGAACGGTCAATGGAGCGCAGCACGCGGTCCAGCTCGTGGCCGCGGCGCACGATCAGCCCGGTCGCAGAGATCACGCTGTAGGCGCCTTGCCGGCGCTCCAGCCGCGGATTCTTCTCGATGCGATAGATTGGAACTTCGCTCGAGCGGCGGAACACGGAGAACACGGCACGGTCTTTAAGAAAGTCGATGGCGTAGTCGCGCCACTCGCCGGCGGCGACCTTACGTCCATAAAGCTTGAAGATGCGGTCGAGTTCGCGGCGATTGAACGTCACGCGGCTAGCGGGGGCGAGTGGCGGAGCGCTTGGCGCCTCGCCCCCGTGAAACTGTCTGGGTTCGGTATCTCCCGGTCCAAGGCTCATTGGCGTCACCCTCCTGATGACAGTTTCATGATCGCGCCGTCCGGGCACGGCGGCAAGGGGCGTGCGTCGCGCAGAGCGGGAACCCGGAAGTATCATCGCCCCTCACAAATTCGTTAGACGAATCATATTACTGCCTAATTTCGGTCAAGTGAGGGTCAAGCTGGCCTGCGAAACGAGACACTGTTGCCTCAGGGCCCGGTCTGCCTTCGAGCACCGGATTCCTCAGCCCCCCAGCCCCCCGGGGTTTGGAGCGGATCGGGCCCAATCGTTCCACGTAGCGTAATTCCACGTAGCGTAACAAGTTGCGTACGGTTCAATCCCCCAACGCTCTTGGGCCGGCACTGAGGTGCCGGCCTTTTTTTTGTTGCTGCATATTGCAACGCCCAGTTCTTTCGGACGTCATGGCCACGCGCGTTGGCATCCAGCCCGCACAGTCCAGCGATTGAACTTCTCACGCCGGGAGTACCGGATTGGCCGCTTGCGCGGACAACGGCCGTCGGAGTACGCAGGATTCAGTGTCGTTAATGAACCGACGCGATCGCAGCGCCGACAATCGGACCTGGCTTCTGCTCGATGACGGTCTGCAGAATGACCGCAGCGCCATCGACGCCATCGCGCTTGAAGCTGCCGGCCGGCAAGGTCCAGCTCGCGCGCTGCCCGTTCAACGTGCCGAGCCGGCTCCAGGTGCGCACGACGTTGTAGTAGGTGACGGTCTTGTTGCGGTTCTCGCCGCGCTTGATGGCGACGGTGACGGCCTTGGTCAGGCCCGCAATCCAGATCTCCACATGAGCGCCAGCGCCACCGGCATCCGGCACGCTCACCGCAATCTGGCGGCCGTCGAACACGAGCTTCACCGGCATCGATAACACGGCTGGATTCTGCCGGCTCTTGGCGATCGCCTTGTCGATCGCGTCGCGGCTCGAGCCGAGCGCGTGCATGGAGCCGTTCACCACCGCCTGCGGCGTGTAGCGCTCGCGGTCGCCGCGCGTCTTCATGTAGCCGGTCTGCCGGACGGCGCTGCGCGGATGGGCAAGCGTGTCCTTCCAGCCGAGGTAATCCCAGTAGTCGACCGGCAAGGTGATCGCGACCAGCGCCGGGTCGGCAGCAAGCTGACCCAGCAGCTTGTCCGCGGGCGGACAGGAAGAGCAGCCCTGGCTGGTGAAAAGCTCGACCACCGCGCGCGGATCGGCGTATGCGGATGAGAACGGCCCCGTCGAAGCGCAGACGGCGGCGACCGCAAAGGCAAGGCAACGATGTACCATCCTGATCTCCAGGCCGCGCAGGCTTCGCCCGCCACCCCCGAGGCCAGGAGTCATAGTCAGCATCGCCATCAAGAGCCACTCACTTCAAGGTGAGCGGCGTCAACTCGCGAGGAGCTGCCGGATGACGAATTGCAGGATGCCGCCGTGCTTGAAGTAGTCGAGCTCGTCCAGCGTGTCGATGCGGCAGGTCAGCGGCACGCGCTTGAGCCCGCCGTCGGACGCCACGATTTCGGCCATCATCCGCTGCCGCGGCTTGATCTCGCCGGCGAGCCCGCGGATCGTCACCTGCTCATCGCCCTTCAAGCCGAGCGATTGCCATGACGTGCCTTCCTCGAAGCACAGCGGGAGCACGCCCATGCCGAGCAGGTTGGAGCGGTGGATGCGCTCGAACGACTGGCAGACGACGGCGCGGATGCCGAGCAGGTTGGCGCCCTTGGCCGCCCAGTCGCGCGAGGAGCCGGAGCCGTATTCCTTGCCGGCGAACACCACCAGCGGGACCTTCTCCTGCTTGTAGCGCATCGCGGCATCGTAAATCGGCATGCGCTGCTTCGAGGGATAGTGGATGGTGACGCCACCCTCGACGCCCGGCAGCATCTGGTTCTTGAGCCGGATATTGGCGAAGGTGCCGCGCATCATCACCTCGTGATTGCCGCGGCGGGTGCCGTACTGGTTGAAGTCGGCCGGCTTGACCTTGTGGTCGATGAGATACTTGCCGGCGGGTGAATCGACCTTGATCGATCCCGCCGGCGAGATGTGATCGGTGGTGATCGAGTCGAGCAGGAGCGCCAGCACGCGCGCGTCGACGATGTCGGTCAGCGGCTGCGGATTGCGGGTCATCCCCATGAAATAGGGCGGGTTCTGCACGTAGGTCGATTTCTTGTCCCACGCATAGGTGAGCGCGCCCTTTACGCCGATCTTGCGCCAGTTGGAATCGCCCTTGAACACGTCGGCGTATTTCCTCGTGAATATCTGCTTGTTGATGGTCTTGCGCACGATCGAATTGATCTCGCGACTGGTCGGCCAGATGTCCTTGAGGAAGACCTTCTTGCCCTTCTTGTCGAGACCAAGCGGCTGCTTCGCCAGGTCCGAATACATCGAGCCGGCGAGCGCATAGGCGACCACCAGCGGCGGCGAGGCGAGGTAGTTGGCGCGCACGTCGGCGTTGATGCGGCCTTCGAAGTTGCGGTTGCCAGAGAGCACGGCGGCCGCAACGATGTCCTTGTCGTTGATGGTCTTGGAAATCTCCGGCGCGAGCGGACCGGAATTGCCGATGCAGGTGGTGCAGCCGAAGCCGATGAGGTTGTAGCCGAGCTTGTCGAGGTCCTTCTGCAGGCCCGACTTGTCGAGATATTCGGCGACGACCTGCGAGCCGGGTGCGAGCGAGGTTTTGACCCACGGCTTCACCGTGAGCCCCTTGGCCACCGCCTTGCGCGCGAGCAGCCCGGCGCCGACCATGACGTTCGGGTTCGAGGTGTTGGTGCACGAGGTGATGGCGGCGATCACCACGTCGCCATGGCCGAGATCGTGATTGCGGCCCTCGACCGCATAGCGGCCGCCCGCGCCAGCCTTGCCGAAATTCTTGTCCAGCGGCGCCGTCGCGATCGACGGATGCAACTGGAACACGTCCTTGCCGCCGCCATCCGAGCCCTTGTTGAACTCCTTCTCCATCGCCATCGTGAACCCGGACCTCACGTCCTTGAGCGCGATGCGGTCCTGCGGGCGCTTCGGCCCGGCGACCGACGGCTCGACCTGCGAGAGTTCGAGCTTGAGGATATCGGTGAAGATCGGATCGGGCGTCGTCTTGGTGCGGTACATGCCCTGCGCCTTGGCATAGGCGGCGACCAGCGCAATGCGCTCGGCGCTGCGGCCGGTGTCGCGCAGATAGGCGATGGTGTCGTCGTCGATCGGGAAGAAGCCGCAGGTAGCGCCGTATTCCGGCGACATGTTGCCGAGCGTGGCCCGGTCCGCGATCGTCAGGTTGGCAAGACCGGGCCCGAAATATTCCACGAACTTGCCGACCACACCGCGCTTGCGCAGCATCTGCGTGACGGTGAGGACCAGGTCGGTGGCGGTGACGCCTTCCTTGAGCTTGCCGGTGAGCTTGACGCCGATCACCTCTGGCAGAAGCATCGAATAGGGCTGGCCGAGCATCGCGGCCTCCGCCTCGATGCCGCCGACGCCCCAACCCAGCACCGAGAGGCCGTTGACCATGGTGGTGTGCGAGTCGGTGCCGACCAGTGTGTCGGGGTAGGCGACGTCCATCGTCGCAGGCTTGCCGTCGATCTTGACCTTGTCCTTCCGTGCCCAGACCGTCTGCGAGAGGTATTCGAGATTGACCTGGTGGCAGATTCCGGTGCCGGGCGGCACCACGGCGAAATTATCGAACGACTTCTGCGACCACTTCAGGAAGCCGTAGCGCTCCTGGTTCTGCTTGTACTCGTCCTCGACGTTCTTCTTGAACGCACCGGGATTGCCGAAATGATTCACGGCGACCGAATGGTCGATGATCAGGTCGACCGGCACCAGCGGGTTGATCTTCTTGGGATCGCCGCCGAGCGCCTTCATGGCGTCGCGCATGGCGGCGAGATCGACCACGGCCGGCACGCCGGTGAAGTCCTGCATCAGCACGCGTGCCGGGCGGAACGGAATCTCGCGGTCCGAGGTCTTGGTCTTGATCCACTGCGCGACCGCCTGGAGATCCTGCTTGGTGACGCTGCGGCCATCCTCGTGGCGCAGCAGATTCTCCAGTAGGACCTTCATCGAGAACGGCAGCCGGGAAATGCCCTTGAGCCCGTTCTTCTCGGCCGCGGCGAGGCTATAAATGGCGTAGGTTTTGCTGCCGACTTTGAGGGGCTTGCAGCATTTGAAACTGTCGAGCGACGTCATGAGGGTCGTTTCCCATCCGACCGGATGCTGATGACGGTGCGTATGCGGTAAGGACTTACCGGTGCGCCCCTTGTCGCCGGCCGCGACATCCGGGGTCAGCAGGATCGTGACCCCAGACGGTTCGGGCTTATAAGGTCTTTTTTTGTGGTGTTCCAGAAAATCAATCCTCCGCACAACATGATCCCGGAAATGGCCGGGATATGTGGGTCCCACTGGGCCGGCCGGATGGATAGCGACCCCCGCCGAATTCGGCCGGACCCGGTCATGGAAGGCCCCTGATGCGGCTCCTGGGCCACAATCTTGCCTGCGTCCGGGGCGGCCGGGCCGTATTTTCCGGGCTCGGCTTGGATATTTCCGCAGGGCGGGCCCTGCTGATTCGGGGGCCAAACGGGGCTGGCAAATCCTCGCTGCTGCGGCTGGTCGCCGGGCTGGTCGGGATCGCCGGCGGCACGCTGACGCTGGAGGGGGGCGACGCGGATGCCACCGTCGCGGAGCAGACCCACTATCTCGGCCACCAGGATGCGCTGAAACCGTCGCTGACGGTGGCCGAGAAC
>JBOHIG010000027.1:0-11506 GCA_050725815.1 Xanthobacteraceae bacterium | reverse complement strand
ACTCGGGGTGGCGCAGCCGCCGCCCGCGCCGGTGGCGGCTGTCACCGACAGCGAGGTCGCGGTCGCCGTGGTCGGGGCGCATCTCTCGGGCATGCCGCTCAATGGCGAACTGCGCGCGTGCGGCGCGCGGCTGATCGCGGCGACCTGCACCGCGGCCAGCTATCGGCTGTTCGCGCTCGCTGGCACCACACCGCCGAAACCGGGCCTGCTGCGAGTCGGGGAGGGAACGGGCTTTGCAATCGAAGTCGAGGTCTGGGCCATGCCGAAGGCCGCCTTCGGGGGCTTTGTCGCCGCGGTGCCGCCACCGTTGTCGATCGGGACGGTCTCGCTTAACGATGGCGAGACCGTGAAGGGTTTCCTGGTTGAATCCTGTGCGGTCGCGGACGCGCGGGACATCTCGGACTTCGGCGGCTGGCGCGCCTATCTCGCCGCCGCCAGCGTGCCCGCCTGATCCGTCACAGCCCCGACATAGCTGATGTACTCCTCCCGCACGGTGCGGATATGCAGGCGCATCGCCTCCGACGCGCGCGCGTGGTCGCCGCGGAGAATCGCGACCACCACCCGATCGTGCTCGACGTGCGACTTGGCGAGCCGCCCGAGGTTCCGGAACTGGGCGCGGCGAAACGGCCTGACGCGCGCGCGCGTCGACAGCGCCAGTTCGGCGAGGTAGCTGTTGTGCGCGCCAGCATAGATCGTAGCGTGGAAACTCTCGTTGATCTCGTGATAACACTGTGGATCGCCGCTCTGGATCAGCCGGCGCAGCTTTTCGTGGATCTCTTCGAGCGCGCGGCGATCGGAGCCGGTCATGCGCTCCGCCGCAAAGCCGGCGCATAGCGCTTCGATCTCCGCCATTGCTTCGAACATGTCCGCAAGGTGCGTGGTGCTTGGCCGCGCGACCAGCGCAGCGCGGTGCGGACGCATCTCGACCAGACCGTTCGATGCCAGGAGGCGGATCGCCTCCCGCACCGGCGTGCGAGACACCGCGAATCGCGACGCGAGCTCGGTCTCGTCGAGCGAGGTGCCGGCGCAAGCGCGCCGCGCACGATCTCGTCGGCCAATTGAACCCGCAGCTCTTCTGCCAGCGTGCGCCGCGCTGCGGGGCGCTTCGACGGAGCGGGCCGATTGGCGGTTTGTGGCTCGAGGCTCATGGCGTCCGGCGATCCGTCATGGGTCGCTTGGCTCGTCGATCGCGCTGACATGCGCGGCGACGACGCGCCAGCCCGCGGGAAAGCGGACCCAGGTCTGCATCTGGCGGCCGACCTTGCCGGGAGCCGACGCGCGGTGAAACAGTGTCGAGGCGACCGCCAGGTCGCGGCCATAGGTGGTGATGACCGTCCGCGATAGCGTCCGCGCAAGGCCCGTGGGTGAACGCGCGGCGCGGAACGCCTTGATCGCCGCATAGCCGTAGAGGTTCTCGCCGCCGCCGTAGCGGGTGGTGCGCGCGTCATCGTGGAAAAAGCCGTCGAGCGCTTCCACGTCGTTGGCGATGAGCGCCCGCTCGTAACCGTCGAATTCGGCCTGTACCTCGGCCACGACCTCCGGCAGGTCGATCTCCATTCACGTCCTCCCGAAACTGGGCTGCGTTGCGGCGACCACGCCTGTTGCTTCCAGCGTCCGCGCGATGCGCAAGGCAACGTCCTCACGCCAGGGCGCTGTGATGATCTGCACCGCGATCGGCAAAGGCGACAACGGCACCGGGGCCGCGACGACCGGCAGGCCGATGAAGGAGATCGGCTGGGTGTAGAGGCCGAGATTGGCGCGCACCGGCAGCTCCACGCCGTCGAGCACGAAGGTCTGCTGACCGATCCTGGGAGCCGGGCAGGGCGTTGCCGGCGCGACGATCGCATCGACATCCTCGAACAGTGCCAGCACGCGCTGGCGATACCAGCGGCGAAACTTCTGCGCCTTGACCACGAGCGATGCCGGCACCATGGCGCCCGCGATCAGCCGGTCGCGGACGGCGGGGTCGAAGTCGGCGGCGTGCCTGCGCAGGCGATCGATGTGCACCGCCGCGCCCTCGGTCGTGGTGATGACATAGGCGGCGGCGCGGGCGCGCGCGGCTTCCGGGATTTCGATGTTGCGTGTTGCGCCGAGCGCCGATGTCACCCGCGTGAGCGCATCGGATGCCTCCGGTAACAGGCCCTTGGCGAAGTAGCCGCCGGCGATGGCGATGCGCAAACCCTCGGTTCCGCGTTCGAGCGCGGGCAGCGTCGGCTCGACCGGGCGCGGCGCCACGATCGGGTCCGCGTCGTCGGCGCCCTGCATGGCGTCATAGCTGAGCGCGAGGTCGCGCACCGTGCGCGCAAACGGACCGACGTGATCGAGGCTCGCGACGAAGGGAAACGTGCGCGCCCGCGACAGCCGGCCATAGGTCGGCTTGAGCCCGAAGATGCCGCACAGCGAAGCCGGCACCCGGATCGAGCCGTTGGTGTCGGAGCCGAGCGCCAGCGGCACCAGCCCGCCCCCGGCCGCCGCGCCCGATCCGCCCGATGAGCCGCCGGTCATGCGGGAGATGTCATGTGGATTGCGCGAGGGTCCGTCATGGATGTTCTCGCCGGTGAAGTCATAGGCGTATTCGCCCATATTCAGTGCGCCGACGAGGATCGCGCCGGCGGCTTCCAACCGCTCGATCAGCGTTGCGTCGCGTGCAGCAGGCGAGCGCGTGCGGTTGATCTTCGATCCGGCAAGCGTGGGCAGTCCTGCAACATCGAACAGATTCTTTACGGCAAACGGTACGCCGCAGAGCGCCCCCGGCGAGTTGCCGGTCCCGCGCGCGGCATCGATGGCAGCCGCCCGTGTTCGGGCACGGTCGGCGACGACCGCGGTGAATGCGTTGAGCGTCGGGTTGCGGGTGGAGATCCGCGCCAGCGCCGCTTCGACGACGTCCGTTGCGCCGATGCGCCCGGTCTTGACCGCGTCCGCGGTCTCGCTCGCCGTGGCCCATTCGAAATCGAATGTCATCGGGTCACGCCTCGAAGACCGGCGCGGGCTCGGCCTCGTCCGGCAGCGGAAATTCATCGACCATCGCCGCAAAGCGCAGCGTCACGTCGAGGTTGGCGCGCACTGCCGGCAGCCATTCCGGCCTGACCGGCAAGGCGAGCGCTTCGCCTGCGGCCATGATGAATCGATCGAGCGTGTCTTCGGAATCCATTGTCCGTCCTGGATATTTCTAAGACGGTGGGTGCGGAATCGCCGCCAGCAATTCGCGCGTATAGTCCGATTCCGGCGCCGACATCACGCGCTCGGTCGGCCCGTGTTCGACGATGCGTCCTGCCCGCATGACCATCACGCGGTCGCACATCAGGCGGACGACATTGAGGTCGTGTGAGACGAACAGATAGCTCATACCGAGCGACGCCTTGAGGTCCTGCAGCAGGTTCAGCACCAGCGCCTGCACGGATACGTCGAGCGCCGCGGTCGGCTCGTCGAGAATGACCAGCTCCGGCCCGAGCGCGATCGCGCGGGCGATCCCGACGCGCGCCTTCTGCCCGCCGGAAAGCTGGTGCGGAAAACGGTCGAGGAGGTCGACCGGCAGGCCGACCTGCCGGGCAAGCTCCTCGCAACGCGCCCGCACGGCGGTGCGTGCTTTGATGTCGCCCAGCCGCAGGATCGGGTCGGCGATGGCGCGCGCAGCGGTGAAGCGTGGATTGAGGCTTTCGGTCGGATCCTGGAATACCATCTGGATGCGCTTGCGCAGCGGCAGACGCGCAAAGCCGTTGGCCGGAATCCCGCCGATGTCCCCACCGTCGAAGGTAATGACGCCGGAGGTGGGATCGAGGAGCCGCATCACCATCATGGAGGTCGTGGACTTGCCGCAGCCGGACTCCCCGACAAGCCCGAGGCTTTCGCCGCGGCCAATCTCGAAACTGATGTCGTCGACGGCGCGGTAGACCTGGGATGTCGGAACGTCGTCCTTGCGGTGAAAGAGCTTCGCCAACGCGCCGCCCAGGCCCTGGCGCGGATACTCTTTCACCAGCTTGCTGACAAAGAGCAGGGGCCCCGCGGCGGCGGCGGTTGATACGGGGGACTGCGGCTTTGGCGCGGGAGCGTCGTCCGGTAGAAGCTGGCGCAGGTTGACGCCGATCCGCGGCGTCGCCCGCATCAGCTTGCGCGTATAGGGATGGTCGGGCGCGCGGAAGATCTGCGCCGATGCCGCCGTCTCCACCACGCGGCCTTTTTCCATCACCACCACCCGGTCGCAATACGCGGCGGCAAGGCCGAGGTCGTGGGTGATGAGAATGGTCGACATGCCGCGCGCCCGCGTGAGCTCCACCATCAGGTCCATCACCGCCTTCTGGGTGGTGACATCGAGGCCGGTTGTCGGTTCGTCGGCGATCAGCAGTTGCGGCTGGCAGGCCAGCGCCAACGCGATCACCACGCGCTGGCACATGCCGCCCGACAATTCGAACGGATAGGCGTGGTACCGCTCCTCTGGCCGTGCGATGCGCACCTGACGGAGGATGTCGATCGCCTTCTCGCGGGCATCGTCCGACGTGGCCTGCACATGCTGCAGGAGCACGTCCTCGATCTGCCGCCCCACCTTGCGGATCGGGTTGAGGGCGGTGCGCGGACTCTGGAAGATCATCGAAATCTCGCGGCCGCGGATATCGCGCATGTCGGCTTCGTCGGCGGCGCGCACATCCATGCCGGCGAACATGACGGCGCCGCCGGCGATGCGGCCGGCGCGATCGAGAATACGCATCACCGCATAGGATGTGACGGACTTGCCGGAGCCGGATTCGCCCACGACGCCCAGTGTTTCGCCCTTGGCGACCGTGAGGTTGATCTTTTCCACTGCGCGTACGGTGCCGCGGCGGGTGGCGAATTCGACCGTGAGGTCGCGGACGTCGAGCAAAGCCGGTGCGGTGTTCATGGGATCACGTGCGCCGCTGCGGATCGACGATGTCCCGCAGACCGTCGCCGAGCAGATTGAAGCAGAACACCGCAAGCATCAGTGCGGCGCCCGGAAAGAACGCGATCCACCATTCGCCGGACACGATGTAGCCGGCGCCCTCCGCAACCATGATGCCCCATTCGGGCGTCGGCGGCCGCACTCCCAGGCCGATGAAAGACAGGCCCGCAGCGTTGAGAATCGCGTAGCCCATGGTGAGAGACATCTGAATGACCATGATCGGCATGACATTCGGCAGGATATGCGCGAGCAGGATGCGCGCCTCGCCATTGCCGGAGAGCCGCGCCGCCAGCACAAATCCCGCCTGGCGGCGGACATTGGCTTCCGCGCGCGCGACGCGGGCATAGAGCGGGAAGTTGATGATCGCGGTCGCGATGACAATGTTGGTCACGGTGTTGCCGAGCGCGGCCACGATGCCCATCGCAAGCACGAACAGCGGGAACGCCATGATCGTATCGGCGATGCGCCCGACGATACGGTCGGTCCAGCCGCCAAAGAATCCGGCAGCTATCCCCGACAATCCGCCAAGGATGAAGACAAGCGCGACGGAGAACACCGCGATCGCCAGGTCAAGGCGCGTCGCAACGATGACCCGACTCAGGATGTCGCGGCCGAGATGATCGGTGCCGAACCAGTGCTTGGCCGATGGGGGCTGTAACTGCGCGGCGGTGTCGCTCGCAAGCGGGTCGTACGGCGCGATCGCCGGCCCGAGTATGGCGCAAACCACGATCAGCACAAAAAGGGCAAACGTAAAGCCGGTTACCGGGTTCTCGCTTATGACGTATCGCGCATGGTGCAGCAGTTGCGTCAGCGCAGTTCCAACCGCCGCCGGCGGCGGCAACGGCGTCTCGTTCGTGGCGGTGGAGCCCGGCGGCGCGCGCGCGACGCCGGGGGGCAGCTTGTCGCCAGCGGCTGCGGTGTCGGCCGCATCGACGCGCATCGGCTTGTTCATCCCTCGACCCTCATCCTCGGGTCGATGACGCCGTACAGCAGGTCGATGGCGAGGTTCAGCGCCACGTACATGATGGCCATGGTCAGCACGAAGCCCTGGACCGGTGCGAAATCCGAGGCGATCAACGCCTCGATTGCAAACGATCCGATGCCGGGCCAGGCAAACACCTTTTCGACAAGCACATTGGCGCCCAGCAGGAACGAGAAGACCATGCCGAGCGTCGTGACCACCGGCAGCATGGCGTTGCGGAAGGCATAAGTGATGATGACGGTGCGCGGGGCAAGCCCGCTGGCGCGCGCTGTGCGCACGAATTCCGAGGACAGGACCGCCAGCATCGATGCGCGCGTCATGCGCGCGATCGGCGCCAACGAGAAGATGGCGAGCGTTGCGGCCGGCAGTATGATCTGGCTCGCGGCGGCGCGGAAAAGACCCAGGTCGCCCGCCACAAGGCTATCGATCAGGTAGAAGCCCGTAATGTGCGGCGGCGGCGTAGAGAAAACATCAAGGCGGCCGATCGCCGCCGGCGCCCAGCCGAGCAGGTAATAGAAAACATAAACCAGAAGCAGGCCCGTGAAGAACACCGGCAGGGACACGCCGGCCGTCGCGACCACACGGCAGACATGGTCTATCAACGAGCCTTGCTTGACCGCCGCAAGGATGCCGAGCGGCACCGCGATCATCACCGAGACGATCAGTCCGAGCAACGTGAGTTCGGCCGATGCCGGCAGCCGGGTCGCAATCTCGGTGACCACCGGCTGGCCGGTCGAAAGCGAATGCCCGAGATTGCCTTGCGCCAGGTCGGCGACGTAGCGAACGAACTGCTCGATCAGCGGACGGTCGAGCCCGAGCGTCTTGCGAATCTCCGCGATCGATTCCGGCGTCGCCGCAGGTCCCGCGAAATAGACCGCCGGATCGCCGGGCAGCACGCGCGTGAGCAGGAAGGTCACGATGACCACCCCGATCAGCGTCGGGATCACCGTCACCAGCCGCTGCGCGAATTTCACCAGCATCGCCACTCCTTCCGATTGAGACGCCTGCGGCGCCCGGCCTCAGGCCGGGCGCCGACAAACATCGCCGTGCTCAGGCCTTGGTGAGCGAGCGGTAGTCGAGCTGACGGTGGAACCAGTAGGTGTAGCCGGAGATGTTCTTCTGCGTCGCCACGTTCAGGTAGGGCTGAAACAGCGGAATGCGCGGCACCTCGGCGAACGCCTTGTTGACGAAGCCATGCACGTTCTTGGTGTAGGCGGCCGTGTCGTTGACGCCGGCAGCGCCGCGCGCGGCGTCGATCATTGCGGTCATGTCTTGATCGACATAGCTCATGGTGTTGAAGATGGCGTTCTGGCCGTGATAGCACCAGAAGAAGAAGTACTCCGGATAGTCGAGCCAGCCGGAGAAGAAGTTGACCATCATCGGCATGGACTTCTTCGCCATCTCGCTGCGCCAGTTGGCGCCTGGTATCTTGTTGATGGTGGTCTTGATCCCGATCTGACGGAGGCTCTCCTGAACCAGAATCGCGATCGGCTCGCTCACGATGCCCTGGCCGAGATCGAATGAGATCGTGGTGTCGATGCCGTTCGCAAAACCGGCTTCCGCCATCAGCGCCTTGGCCTTGGCAATGTCGGTCGAATAGCCGTGCGGCTGCGGCCAGTCGAGCGACGACGCCATGTTGTCCTTGCCGCCATACATCGGCTTCGCCAGCCCGAACATCACCGCATCGACGATCTTTTGATAGGGCACCGCATAGGCGACAGCCTGGCGCACTTTGATGTTGTTGAAGGGCGGGTTCTTCACGTTCATGCCGAGGTAGTAGATGCCGTTGCCGATCGGCGTCGATATGACGTTGAGCTTTCCGCCCCTCTTCAATTCGGCCGAATCTTTCGCCGGCAGGTCGAAGGACACGTCGGCGTCACCACGTTCCATCAGCGCGCGGCGATTGCCGGCCGACGGAATTGTGCGCCAGATGATGCGCCTGAGCTGGGGCAGCGGCCCGCTCTTCCAGGCATCGTTGCGCACATAGACCACCTGGACGCCGGGCTTCCAGCTCTCGATCCTGTAGGCGCCGCTGCCGGCGGTGCGGTTCTTGGTGTATTCGAGCGCCCAAGGGTCCTTCGCGGTCGCGTTCTTGCGCAGCAGGGCGGAGTTGTAGATGCCCGGTACGATCACGGCGAGGTCGGGGATCGTCAGCCGGTCTTTGCGGATGAAGTCGACGCGGAAGGTATGGTCGTCGACAACGACGAACTGCTCCTTTTTTTCCAGCGATCCGGCTTTCATCTGGACGGTGGGGAAGCCGCCAACGCTGATGGCGCGCTCGAACGACCATTTGACGTCCTTGGCGGTGACCGGCGCACCGTCATGAAACTTGGCATCCTTGCGCAGCTTGAAGGTGACCGACATGTCGCCGGTCTTCCATTCCTCGGCCAGCTCCGGAACGAACTTGTCGCGGTCGTAGCTCATGCTGCCGTCGGGCAGCGTCTTCTTGGCGTGCGAGATCAGCCGGTCGTAACAATTCCATGACGCCTCGTAGCCGGGCCGGTTGGTCCCGATTCCGTGGATGTCGAGATTGTTCGGGCCATTCTCGGTGATGAGCAGCAAGGTCTCCTTGCGCGACTGGGCACGCGCGGAGGAGGGAAGCAGGGCTGGCGCCGGGATGGCGGACCCGGCCGCAAATGCAGTCATCGACTTCAGGAACTGGCGACGTTTCATCAATGCCTCCCAAATGGCTCGTGTTCACCCTCGGGACTGCCTCCGCAAAGGTCGTGCCAAGCGCTGGCGGGCGCGCCCCACGCGCATTAGAGAATTGATTCAATGGAACATTTTCACCGTGCCCGGGGCCGGGCGGTGGCATCGGGTCACGCAGCGAATTGCATACAATTGGTGGGGAGTGCCTAAAAAATAGCCAAACGTGCTGCGCGCGACCGCGACGACATCGTTGTGGTCACTTCACTACCAGCGCGACCCCGCTCACGATCAGCACCACGCCGACAACGCGCCGGAACGTGGCGTCGCTCATGCCGGCGTGGAAGCGGTCACCGATGATGATGCCGGCGAGCATCATCGGGAATGCCACCGCGAACACCGCCAGCACGTCGAGGCCGAATTCGCCCACCGCCGCATATCCGATGCCGCGGGCGATGCTGAGCGTCAGGATCATCGCCGACATGGTGGCGCGGAAGTTCTCCTTGGCCATGCGGATGGCGTCGAAATAGATCGCGTAGAACAGGCTTGCCATGGTGCCGAAGGTGGTGCCGACGGCGCCACCGAGCACGCCCGCGATCGGCGCGACGATGCGCGCCGAAAGCTGGCGGCTCGCTTGCGGCCGCGCCGTGAGCCAGAGTGTGTAACCGCCATAGACGATCACCAGCACCCCGAGGCCGCGCGCCAGCGTGCGCGCATCGAGCGACGCGAAGGCGTAAAGCCCGATCGCAATGCCGAGGAGGCCGGCTGGCAGCGTCCGCAGAAGGTCTCTGACGGCGACGTAGCGCCAGTCGCGCGCGACGATCGCGAGCGAGGAGGTGATGCCGAGCAGCGTCCACAGCGGCACCACGAGCTTGATCGGTAGCGCCAGCGCGAGCAGCGGCATCGCAGCAGCGGCGCCGAATCCGGTCGAGCCGCGCACCGCGTAGGAGATCACGATCACCGCGCAACAATAGACGATGGCGAGGGCGGAGAGATCGGGAACGGCGGGCACGTGCTCGGTTCGCAGCTACGGCTTCTGTTGCGGCTGCTGCGACCGCAGCGGGCGCGAGCTGATGCCCTTGCCGAATACGCCGAGCGTGATCGCGCCGGCAAGATACTGGGCGAGACAGCCGTAGCCGGCTTCGGTGCGCTCAAACTCATCCGGCTCATATCCACCGTCGTTCGCCTGCGCTGCCGCCATGAACTGGGTCGCCTCGTAGCGGCGGATGATCATGACGTTTTCTTTCGCCGCGATGTCGCGCATCAACTCGCGCACGCGATAATAGTGCTCGTCCTGCGCCATCCGGCCGACATATTGCAGGCCGGCGAGCACCACGTCGACATTGTGCTCCTTCAGCCAGCGTACGGTTGACGTGACGGTGTGGGCGAAGTCGTCGAGTGGCACGAAGGTGAGCGCGTCATTGGTGCCCACCTGCCAGATCACCAAGTCGGGGTCGGTCAGCGCCACCTCGTTCCTGATGCGGTGCGCCGCGTCGGCCGCCAGCTCGCCCGACACGCCGCGGTTGATCATGATCACGTTCACGCCGCGCAGGGCCTGCCTGAGCAGGCGCTCGATCTGATGCGTGTAGCCGCCCTGGCGGCGACCGGCGGTCGCGCCGATCGCGAGGATGCGGACGGCCTTGCGCTTCTGCAGCGCGGCGACGACATGCGGCAGCGGCGTCTCGCTGACGACCGGCGTGGTGCCCGCCTGGCATTCCGGCGAATAGGGCGCGGGCAATGCGGGCGTCGCCGGCGGAGCCGGGCTCGCCTGCTCGCCCCATGCGGCCGCAGCCGCACCCACGGCCATCACGATGCCGGCTGCGACCGCGATTTTGCCCTTGCCTGTTCGCGCCATTCGGGTAGCCATGCTGCAACCGCCATGATTGCGACGCCGAAGATTACCACAAGGGTGTCGCCGATGATATCGCCGCGGTAGACCAGTCTCAGGATCTGTCCCCCGAGACTAAGCAGCGATCCGACGCAGAAAACGATCAGCGAATTCCGTCCGAGCATCGACAGGAACTCGATCAGCGCCGGGAAGAAGCGCTTGATATAGGGATAGGTGATCGAGAACACGGCAACCACCGCCAGAAACTGGATCAGCCGCATCGGCGTGACATAGGTCTTGGCGAGGATGAAGAGGAGCCGCGGCTGCGGCAAGGTCGTCGGGTCCGGTAGCCAGTAGTTCACCCACACGATCACGCTGAACACGACGATCGGCACCGCGATCAGCCGGATCGGAAGGATGTGGCGCCGCACAAATCCGCCGGCGCCGTCCTCGCGCGCCAGGACGAAACCGAGCACGAAGACGAGCTGCCAGGCGAGCGGATTGAAGAACCACTGGCCGTCGGTGGGCCAGGTCGGCATCGGCAACGGCACGATCAGCGTGGCGAGATAAAGCGTCACCGATATGGGCAATACCCAGTTCGGCGCATAGCGGTCGATGATCGCGTAGACGGGCGCCATCGCCATCAGCACGACATAGAGCGGCAGGATGTCGAAATAGCCGAGCTGGTGCGTCAGCGCGGCGAGCCCGATGTGGGTGAGCACCGGATCGTAGAACACGGCGGCGGCGTTGTGCCATTCGAGCAGCAGCGGGTTGTCGAGCAGCGTCGCGGCGGTGGCCAGCATCGCCAGCGCGATCATGGTGATGAGGATCTGCGCTGCATAAAGCTCGATGGCGCGGCCGAGCAGCCGCAGCGTCAGGTACCAGGCCGGCTGCTGGCGCCCGGGCGTTCCCACCAGCAGCCGCAGCGAGAACCCGGCGAGGAACACGAACAGGTCGGCGGAATCGGAGAACGAGTAGGTCGAGTGAGTGAAGCGGCTCCAGTAGATGCCGGGAATGTGGTTGATGAAGATCGTGACGAGCGCGAAGCCCCGCCAGAAATCGATGGCATTGGCTTGGCGGGGCATTTTCATTCTCCGGCCAGTCGCATAGGCGCACACGACGGCGCGCCGCCGGCTAC
>JBOHIG010000026.1:0-5383 GCA_050725815.1 Xanthobacteraceae bacterium | reverse complement strand
GATCGAGACAGACTGGCACGTCGGCCCCGGTCGCTTGCGCCGCCTGCATCAGGCGCGGATCGTCGGACGCGATCCGGTTGGCGCGCGCCAAGAGCCGCAGCGCCGCCGCCGCATCGGCCGATCCTCCGCCTAGACCGGCGGCAACCGGCAACCGCTTGGTCAACGAGAACCGGCCGAGCTTGAGCCCTTCGACGCGGCGCGCGAGCGCTCGAGCAGCCTTCAGCACGAGATTGTCGTCGGCGGCGCCGGCGGCCGCCGCGGTCGGGCCGCGCACGACGAGCGACAGCATTCGTCCCGGCGAAAACGTCAGCGAGTCGCCAATGTCGGCGAACACCACCAAGCTTTCGATATCGTGATAATCGTCGGCGCGGCGTGAGACGATCCGCAGCGTCAGATTAATTTTTGCGGGCGCCCGCTCGGCACGCGCAGCCGCCACGACCTAACCGCCGTTGCGCTTCGTGACGGTATCGGCGGTGCTGGTCGGCGGCGGCGCCTCGGTGAGACCTACCTTGAGCTTCAGCTCGATCTTGGCGAGCTCTTCGGGCTCCGGCTTGAGGTCGCGCGCGTGCGTCCACTGGAAACGCGCCTCCAGAATGCGCCCGACCTTCCAATAGACGTCGCCGAGATGATCGTTGATGGTCGGGTCTTCCGGCTTGAGCTCCACCGCGCGCTCGAGATGCTTGACCGCTTCTTCATAATTGCCGATGCGGTAGTAGGCCCAGCCCAGTGAATCGACAATGTAGCCGTCGTCGGGGCGCTGCTCGACAGCGCGCTTGATCATGCGCATGCCATCGTCGAGATTGACCCCCTGGTCGACCCAGGAATAGCCGAGATAGTTGAGCACCAGCGGCTGGTCGGGAAAGAGTTCGAGCGCTTTCTTCATGTCGACTTCGGCCTTCGGCCACTGTTTCGAACGCTCGTAACAGATGCCGCGGAAGTAGTAGATCACCCAGTTCGGCTTCTCGACCTTGTCGATGGTCGCGATCGCCTTCGTGTAGACGTCGCCACATTCGGCGAAGCGCTTGCGGCCGCGCAAGATGTTGCCGAGCGCCAGGATGGCCTCGCGGTCTGTTGCGTGCGCAGCGATGATCCCCTGGAGTTGCTCGATCGCCTGATCGGTCCGCTCGAGTGAATCGAGGTTGAGCGCGCTCTGAACCTGGGCGTTGCGTTGCAGCGGCGAGGTCGCGGGGATTCGTGCGTAGGTCTTGATCGCCAGTTCGGGCTTCTTCATCGCCTCATAGAGATCGGCGAGCGACGTCAGCGCCAATGCATGGTTGGGGGACAGGTAGAGTGCGAGCTGGAGGTAGATGAGGCCCAGGTCCTCGCCGCCGCGCCGTCCGAGCGCCGCGCCGAGACCGTAAAGCAGCTCGGCCGCGCCCGCCTGCGGCGTCTCGACCACCGGCGGAATGCGCCGACCGGCCTCAAGGCTCTCGATTGAGCCGGTCACCAGCGGATGGCGCGGCAGAACCTCGTTGAACGCCCGGAAGATCTTGAGTGCTTCGTCCCTGTTGCCGAGGCGCGAGAGCTGGCTGCCGTAAGCTTGCGCAACCCGCAGCGCCTGCGAATCGTATTTGTAGGCGCGCTCAAGCCGTTTGAGCGAATCGCGCCGATGGCCGGACAGATCGAGGATCAGGCCGGCATGGAGATCCTTGAACAAGGTGTACCAGTCCGGGCCGGAGAGCTTGTCGATCGCCTCCATCGCCAGCTTGCTGTCGTTGAAGCCGACATGTGTCCACGCCGACAGCACCGTTGCGGCGAGATCGGTGATCGGCCCGCGCACGGACTGCGAGAGCTGCTTGCGCGCCGTCGCGTATTGCTTCTGTTTGATGCCGCGCACGCCAAGCACCAGCCGCGCAACGCGGTCGTTCTTGTCGCGCTGGAGCACCCGCTCCGCCAGCCGCACCGCTTCCTCGATCTCTCCGTTCGCCAGCACGGCGATGAAGGCGCGGTTGAGCAGTTCGCCGTTGCGGGGATCGCCCCGCAGCGCCGCGCGATAGTAGCGCGCGGCTGCCGCGGCATCGCGTTCGACGCCGGCATGGCGGGCAGCCAGGTAGCTCCCGGAGACCGATACCCGTGGATAGGCGTATTGCGACCGCGGCCGGCCGGACGGCGCCGCCTGCGCCGGCGCCGGCACGATGTCGGTCGAAAGCACGGCAAGGACGGCGAGCGCCGCGACGGCGCCACGCCGGAACGAGATCGGGGAGGTCACGGGTCGATCGACTCCATCTGGCGGAACGCCCTCGGCGCGGCCGCATGCGTTTGGCAAGAATGGCCTTTTTGCGTCCCCGCCGCAACAACCGACCCGGCCGGCGGCTGCCGCAGGTCGAAAGAGCCATTGAAATCTCTGGTGTGGCAGCATCGTGACCGAGGCAGTCACATATTCGGGTAGTTCGGTCCGCCGCCGCCCTCCGGGGGCACCCAGGTGATGTTCTGATTCGGATCCTTGATATCGCAAGTCTTGCAGTGAACGCAGTTCTGCGCGTTGATCACGAAGCGCGATGAGTTTCCCGCATCTGTCGGTTCTTGGACCCACTCGTAGACCGCCGCCGGGCAATAGCGCGCGGATGGGCCCGCATAGACGTCGTGCTCGGAGGATTTCTGCAAGCCGAGATCGGCGACCTTGAGGTGGGACGGCTGGTTCTCCTCATGATTGGTGTTCGAGAGAAACACAGACGACAATCGGTCGAAGGTGAGTTTGCCGTCCGGCTTGGGATAGGCGATGGGCGAAAATTTCGCCGCGGGCTTCAGCGTCTGGAAGTCCGGCTTGCCGTGGCGGAGCGTGCCGAACAACGAGAAGCCGAGCGTATTCGACCACATGTCGAGCCCGCCGAGCGCGATGCCCATGAGCGTGCCGTAGCGCGACCATAGCGGCTTGGCGTTGCGCACTTTCCAGAGATCATTCCCGATATCGGACTCCTGCCAGGCTTCGTCATAGGCGCCGATCTCGTCGTTCGAGCGCCCCTCGGCCAGCGCATCGGCGACATGCTCGGCAGCGAGCATCCCGGAAAGCATGGCGTTGTGGCTGCCCTTGATGCGCGGCACGTTGACGAAGCCGGCAGCGCAGCCGATCAGCGCGCCGCCCGGGAACGTGAGCTTCGGCACCGACTGGTAGCCGCCCTCCGTGATCGCACGCGCGCCATAGGCGAGCCGCGTGCCGCCTTCGAACGTGGCGCGCACCAGCGGATGTGTCTTGAAGCGCTGAAATTCCTCGAATGGGTTGAGATACGGATTCTCGTAATTGAGGTGGACGACGAAGCCGACCGAAACCAGGTTGTCGTCGAAATGGTAGAGGAACGAGCCGCCGCCGGTCGCATTGTCGAGCGGCCAGCCGAACGAGTGCTGCACCAGCCCGGCCTGATGTCGTTCCGGAGCGACTTGCCAGAGCTCCTTGAGGCCGATGCCGAATTTCTGCGGCTCGCGGTCGGCGGCGAGGTCGAAGCGCGCCAGGAGCGCCTTGGTCAGGCCGCCGCGCGCGCCTTCGGCAAACAGCGTGTATTTTGCGCGCAGCTCGCTGCCGCGCGTAAAGGTATCCTTGTGGTGGCCGTCCTCGCCGACGCCCATGTCTCCGGTCGCGACGCCGGCCACGGCGCCATTCGTGTTGTAGAGCACCTCGGTAGCGGCAAATCCCGGCAGTATGTCGACGTCGAGGTCTTGCGCCTTGGTCGCGAGCCAGCGGCAGACGTTACCGAGCGAGACGATGTAGTTGCCGTGATTGCTCATCAGCGGCGGCATCAAAAAATTCGGCAGCCGCAGCGCGCGCGCCGCCGTCATCCAATAGAACCGGTCGTCGGCCACGGCGGTGCGGATCGGCGTGTCCTCGCCGCGCCATTCAGGCAGCAACCGGTCGAGCGCGACCGGATCGATCACCGCACCTGAGAGGACATGGGCGCCGACTTCCGAGCCCTTCTCCACGACGACCACCGAGATGTCCGGCGAGCGCTGCTTGAGGCGGATCGCGGCCGCAAGACCGGCCGGGCCGGCGCCAACGATCACGACGTCAAACTCCATCGCTTCGCGGGCAGGCAACTCGGTTTCGGCCATGGTTGTCTCCGATCTGCCCTTTTTCCACGTTTGCGATTACGCGGCAATCGCCGTGCCTCGTGTCGGCGTGCTAAAGCTGAAGTCACATGAACTCCGTTCGGGAAAAGGCCGCGCGCGAACTCCTCGCCTTCTACCAGGAGGCGGGCGTCGACACGCCCATCGGCGAGACGCCGATCGATCGCTTCGCCGGCCCGGCGCCGGTCGCCCCCGCGAACGCACCTCCGGCGATGCACCGTGAGGCACCCGCAACGGCGCAGGCAAGCCTCTTGCCAGCCGACCGTGCCGTGCCCAAAGCCGGCGTGGTGGCTCCCTCGCCCGAAGCCGCCGTCATGGCCGCACGCGAGGCGGCCACCCATGCGGCGAGCCTCGACGACCTGCGCGCCATCCTCGAAGGATTCGAGGGCTGCGGTCTGCGCAAGACTGCCAGCCGGCTTTGTTTCGCGCGCGGAAACCCGCAGGCGCGCGTCATGTTCGTCGGCGAGGCGCCGGGCTACGAGGAGGACAAGGCCGGACTTCCGTTCGTGGGAAAGTCGGGGCGGCTGCTCGACCTCATGATGGGCGCTATCGGCCTCGACGAGGGCTCGGTCTACATCGCCAACATCGTGCCCTGGCGTCCGCCGGGCAACCGCACGCCGACGCCACAGGAATCCGCGATCTGCCTGCCGTTCCTGCGACGTCAGATCGAATTGGCCAATCCCGACCTTCTGATCTGCCTCGGCAATCCTTCGGCGCAAGCCGTGCTCGGCACACGCGAAGGGATCACCAGGATCCGTGGCCGATGGATGAAGTTCGACACCGGCACGCGCGAAATCAACGCCATGCCGACCTATCATCCGGCCTTCCTGCTCCGCAGCCCGTTGCAGAAGCGGTTCTCGTGGCGAGATTTCCTTGCGATCAAGAAGGCATTGACGCAATGAGTGAAAAAGGAGGACGAGGCTATGCAGGAGCTTGAACCGACCTGGGGCCGCGCGCTGAGCGTATGGTGGCTGATCACGTGGCGCAGCATGCTTGGCGCCGTCGTGCTGGGCGCCATCGTAGGCGGCATATTCGGCTTTATCGTCGCCATGGCCGGAGGATCGCCGCAGCTCATTGGCGCGGTGAGCCCGTTCCTGGGCATGATCGTGGGCCTGGTCTGGGTGATCGCAGTGGTGCGGATGGCGCTGAGAAAGAAGTATTCCGGCTTCCGGATCGCTCTGGTCCCGCGCGAATAGCGGCTGGTGCCGCTTTTCGATTTGAAGTTCCTGACCGAGTTTGCTGCAATCGCTGTAGGAACTTCAAATCGGCGGCACCAGTGGAGTGGATTTGACATTCGCTACCGACCTTGCCGCGGGCACGCGATGCG
>JBOHIG010000025.1:0-6390 GCA_050725815.1 Xanthobacteraceae bacterium | reverse complement strand
AGCGCGAAGCCCGGATCGCAGCGCTGGCCGCTGAGCGGCGTCACGTGATTGCCGCCGCAGAACCAGTTTCCGTTGATGACGGTGTCGTTGTAGCTGACTTCGACATAGCCGCCGTACCAGGTGGTCGAGAAGTTCGAGGTCCAGTAGTGCGCGTAACCGCCGTTCACGCTCCAGGCGGTGGTCTGCTCGAACTGGCCGTTGTCGAGGTAGACGGCGTCCGCCACCCAGCCGATCGCGACTGTGGGGTCCTTGCCGAACAGGCTCGGATTCGACAGATTGGCGGCCGTGAAGCGCACCGCGCCTTCCGAGTAGTAGCCCGACAGGCCGATATAGTCGCCCGGGCCGAGCATCCGAAGATTGATCTTGGTGCCGGCGCGAGCGCCCCAGGCCCAGTCGTTGTCGGGATGGCCGCACAGCGTCGTACCCGGCTGGATGCAGGTGGCGCCATCCGTGTAGTAGCTGGCGCGATTCTGCTGCACGAGGCCCGCGACGGCGAACTCGCCCCAAGCCTGGTTGACGCGGAACGAAATCCACGGCGTCGGCGCATGCTGGCCGGTCCGCGATGAAACGCCGGGAGATCCGCCGATCCGCACGCCACCGGTGCCGTCGCCCCGGTTCGCCAGATTGCGCACGCGACGCTCGTCGGCGCCGACGTTCAGGGTCATGCCGTTGCCGAGTTGCCAGGTGTAGGCGATCTGGTTGATGCCGCTGGCGCCGGTCGTGCTTTCGGTCTGGGCCTGATGCAGCGACCGCATGGTCGTATTGCCGAGCTGGCCCGGAACGTCCGTGAAGGACTGTGTGTGGCCGAAGGTGAAGCCCGCCCACTGAATGAAGGCGCGCTGCACCGTCACCTGAACTTCGCCGATGTCGCCGGCGTCATTGGTGTGCCTGTTATCGAAGTGCAGGCTCGCGAAGGTGCGCAACGTGCCGTACGCGGTCTGCGTGCGGGTGTCGTTCTGGATGTTGGCGCGATGCCGCGTCGTGAACGGATGCCGCTCGGCGTTACGGTCGCGCGCACCGGCGTTGCCGGAATAATGCTGCACGTTGGTGTGCACGTTGTAGCCGTAGTCGGCCCGCACATAGCCCGAGATCTTCAAGCACGTGTCGGAGCCGGGGATGTAATAGAACCCGTCTCCGTAGAGCGTGCAGATCTTCACGTACTGGACCGGTTTGGCCTTGACGGGAAGATCGGCAGCCTGCGCCCCGGCGACCGCAAACACCCCTGCGGCAGATCCGAGGAGAAGACTTTTCACCATCTTCATTGTGTGAACCTCTCCAAGTTGGCGTTCTGGAGGGTTTCCGTCTCCGCCCGGGTGCCTAAGCGCCCCCAAAGCCCCTCATCGAACCGACCGACGTTCAAGTTTGAACGGCTTTCAGCCGATGCCCCTCCGACGGCACCAAAGTACCCGCTACGGGTGGCGCATCAAGCGCGAATTTACAATTAATTTATTAATATTTTACGTCATGGTAATACGGCAACAAGAACGAAAATATCTATTATAATCAGATATTTAAAATGTCATTTCATGTCTGTTATTTAGCGAAAGTGCGGTGGAATGTCCATATAACATATATAGTACGTATAAATGAAAAATAACTAACTCAGCGAGGGTATGTGGTGTTTTTATGGGAAATTTATATTGTTTCCGGGCGGTTATGCCAGTTTGACACAGCGCCAGTGGTCGTCGGCGTCGCCTTGCTGCGAAATGTCATCGCGACGACTCGTTACGTCGATTCCCAATTGCTACAACACACATGCCGAATGCCGCAGGGAGAACGCCATGACGCGCGATTTCGAAGACCACTGCTGGAAAGACGTAATCGATGCGGAGACCATGGAGATCTACCAAGCCTACCGCCGCAAGCTCCATGTTGGCGCCAATCCGGCGGTGCTGGCGATCGATCTCTATAACAAGGCCTATCTTGGCGGCGACCGGCCGGTGAAGGAGGTCGACCGCGAATTCTCCGGCTCGTGCGGGGAGAACGCCTGGCGGGCGTTGCCGCACACCCAGAAGCTCTTTGCTGCCGCGCACCGCGCCGGCGTGCCGGTGATCTATTCGACCCGCCATGTGGACACCGGCGGCGTGCAGTCGACCAACCGGAATTTCGGCAAGCTCGACGCCGACATCTACGACATCAAGGCCGAGGTCGCGCCCGCGCCGGGCGATCTGGTGATCTACAAGGAGCGCGCGTCAGCCTTCTTCGGCACGCCGCTGATCGCGCATCTACAGATGAAGGGAATCGACTCGCTCATCATTTGCGGAGAGAGCACGTCGGGCTGCGTGCGCGCCTCCACCGTCGACGCCTATAGCTACGGCTTCCACAATGTGCTGGTCGAGGAATGCACGTATGACCGCTCGATGATCAGCCACAAGGTCAATCTGTTCGACCTGCATCACAAATACGCCGACGTGATGCACATCGAGGAGGTGATCGAGCATCTCGACGGGCTCGAAGGCCAGCGCAAGGTGGCGTAGCGTATCGCGCCCGGGACGCTTGCCCGCGTAGTCAGATGAGCGCCGCGCCGTCCGGCCCATATCCGCTCGAACGCCGCGAGGGAGAGATCGAGCGCCTCGTGATTCAGGGCGCGGCGATGGCGCCCGACTGCGCGATCATGCTCGAACGGATCGGCGTCGCGGAGGGCTGGCATTGCCTCGACCTCGGCTGCGGGCCCGGCGGAATCACGCCACTGCTCACCGCGCGCGTCGGGGCATCGGGCCGCGTCGTCGGTCTTGACGCCGATCCGGTGTTCCTCGATTTCGCGCGAGCGAAGGCGGGCGGCAAGGTTGAGTTCGTTCACGGCGACGCCTACCGCACGGATCTGCCGGACGCCTCGTTCGACCTCGTGCATACACGCTTCATCGCCTCGACCGCGGGCCGGCCGGAGGCGCTGCTCGGCGAAGCCATGCGGCTGACGCGGCCCGGCGGCGTGGTAACGATGCAGGAGCCCGACATGGCGGCGCTCACCTGCTTTCCGCCTCGCTTGAGCTGGGGCCGGCTGCGCTCCGCGCTCGTCGGCGCCTTCGCGAGCACAGGCGCCGACATCAATCTCGGGCAGCGTCTGTTCGCGCTCGCGCGCGCCGTCGGCCTGAGCGATGTGCAGTATCGGCCGTTCCTGGTCGGCGTGCGCTCGGGCGATCCGATGGCGGACTATCTGCCGTCCACTGTGGAATCGCTTCGCAGCACCATCGTCGGGCGAGGGCTGATGTCGGCGGACGATCTCGACGCCACGATCGCGGACTGCCGCGCGCATCTCGCCAAGCCGGATACCTGCTTCACCACTTATGCTGTGGTGCAGGTATGGGGACGGACGCCCGCGTGAGCGTGCGGACCGCGCCAATGGCGCTCCTACTTCTCCTTCGCCGCCCTGGCGGCGCGGCCCTTGGCGGACTTCGGACCCATCGGCTCGGGCTGGAACGGGCCGTCGCGCATTTCAAGATAGGCCTTGGTGCCCTGCGTGCGCTGCACCTCGTAAAGCTTCTCGCGGAATTCATTGTGCGACGAATGGGCGAGGGTGCCGAGCGCGCCTTCCAGCAGCAGCCCCGCATGCAGACCCGCCGCCTGCATTCCCTGCATGGCGATCGCCTTATTGAGGCGCAGCGCCGGCTCCGGCACCAGCGCCAGCCGCCTGGCCAGCGCCATGGTGTGCTCCATCAAGCGGTCATGCGGCACCACCTCGTTGACCATGCCGATGCGCAGCGCTTCCTGCGCGTCGAAGTGGTCGCCGGTCAGGCCCCAGCGGTTGGCCGCCTTCCAGCCGCACAGCGCCGTGAACAGGAAGCTCGTGTTGGAGATGTGCCGAACCTCGGGCTGCGCGAACACCGCGCGGTCGGACGCGATGGTCATGTCGGCGGCGAGCTGGTACCAAAACCCGCCGCCCATCGCCCAGCCGTTGACCGCGGCGACGATCGGCTTGCCGAGCTGCCACATATGCTCCCACTGGCCGACGCGGGAACTGTCCTTGCGGTGCCAATAGGCGATGAACTCGGCGATGGACTTTCCGGACGGGTCGCCGCCGCGCTTGCCGCCGTCCTCGTCGCGCGGCCCCTGGTCGAAGCCGGCGCAGAACGCCGCGCCGGCGCCGGTGAGCACGATCACCTTCACCGCATTGTCGGCATCCGCCTCGTCGAAGGCGCGATGCAGCTCGGCTTCGAGGTTGGGCGAGATTGCGTTCATCCGAGACGGACGGTTGAGCGTCAGCGTCGCGATCTGCTCGCGGACGTCATAAAGGAGATCGCGATAGGTCATGGCTTGTTCTCCGTGAACTTTTGGTTGGCCGGTTCGACCGCGATATCGACGGCGAGCGCGCCTTCGCCCGCCGGCCCGACGACGATCGGATTGAGATCGAGCGCGCGGAAGCGGCCGGCATTGGCGGCGGCGAACTCGCTCAGCCGCACCAGCAGGTGCGCGAGCGCCGCGGTGTCGGCCGGCGGCCGTCCGCGCGCGCCGTTGAGGATAGCGGCGGCTTTGACGCGGCCGATCATGCGCGCGGCGATTTCACGCGTCAGCGGCGCCATCTCCATGATGGTGTCCTTGAACAGCTCGACAAAGATGCCGCCGAGGCCGAAGCAGACCGCCGGGCCGAAGAGTGGGTCGTCGATGATGCCGGCATAGCATTCGGCGACGCCGCTCATCATCGGCTGCACCAGCACGCGGCTCGTCTCGAAGCCGGCCTTGCGCGCATTGCCGATGACTGCGTCATACCCTGCGATCACCTCGGCGTCGGTGGCGCAGCCAAGCCGCACGCATCCGAGGTCGCTCTTGTGCAGGAGGCCGTCCGCCTCCGCCTTCAACGCGACCGGCATCGCAAAACGCCGCATGAGCGCGACCGCTTCCTGCGCTGAGCCGGCCAGCGTGGCGTCGGTCACCGGGACACCGGCAGCGACGAGCGCGTCGCGCGCGCCGAGGAAATCCTGCGGGAAGGGAGCGGCGTTACGGGCGCTGCCGGGCGCGGCGGCGGCCGGCGCAGCCGTTGCGGCGGCATCGCGAGCGGTGGCGAGATGCCTGAGCGCGCCCATGGCGTTGCCGATGCCCAGCAGCAACGGGACATTGGCGGCATGCAGGGTGCGCGCGATCTCCTCGTCGATCGGTCCCAGCGGACTCGGCTGATAGGCGACGATGGTGCGGCCGGACGCGCGCGCGACATCGGCAATGGCACCGGCGATACGGCGCATCCGCTCGACCGGCGCCGCAATCACGCTCGCCGCCACGATGGGGCGACCGGGCTGGCTCAGGATCGCATCGAACAGATTCGGCAGCAGCGCCGGATCGTCATAGACGACGCCGGTGGCGTCGATCGGATTGCCGACGCTGGCGAAGTCCGGCAGCACCGCGGCCAGCCGCTCGCGCGTGCCGGCTTCGAGCTGCGCCAGCCGCAGGCCGGCTTCATCGAGATGGTCGGTCGCCACCGCCGCGCCGCCGCCGCTTCCCGAAACCAGCACGACCTCGCGGCCGCAGTCGGGATCGCGCGGCGCGACCGCGAGCAGTTCGATCGTCTCGACGAATTCGTCGTAGCTTTCGGCCTGCACGATGCCGCAGCGGCGCAGGAATGCGCCCAGGATGGCGGCGTCGCCGGCGAGCGCTCCGGTGTGGGAGCGGATCATCGTCTGCCCGGCGGCGGAGCGCCCGATCGGGCAGAACACCAGCGACTTGCCGCCGCGGTGCGCGCGCTGCGCAGCCTCGGCGAGCTTGCGCGGATTCTTCAGCGCCTCGATCACAGCGGCGATGACGGTCACGTCGGGATCGTCAACGAGATGGTCGATATAGTCTTCGACAGTGGTGCCGGTCTGGTTGCCGCAGGAGATGAAATGGCTGAAGCCAAGCTTACGGTCGCGCATCAGCGGGCCGAACGCGAAATTGCCGAGGCTGCCGCTCTGCGACACCAGCGCGACCGGTCCCGGCACCATGACGCGTGGAACGACGCCGCTGAAGCACGCGGCGCGGCTTCTGACGTTGATGAGGCCGAAGCAGTTCGGCCCGCAGATCGCCATGCCCTCGCTGGCGACCTTGCGCAGCCGCGACGCACGCGCCTCGTTGCGCCCGCCTTCGCCAAATCCGGCCGACAGCACGATGGCCGCCTTGATGCCGCGCGCGTTGGCTTGTTCGAGCACGTCGCAGGCCGCATCCGCCCCGACTGCGACGAGCAGGCAGTCGACCGACGAGGGGAGGTCGGCAATGCCCGGATAACACTTGTATCCGAGCACGTCGGGATAGCGCGGATTGACGGCGCAGATCTCGCCCGCAAAGCCCGCGTCGTGCAGATTGGCGATCACCCGCGAACCGCGACCCGGACGTTGCGAGGCCCCAACCACCGCAACCGACTTGGGGTCGAGCAGCGCATGCATTCCCATCGACAGGCCTTCCATGCATTTCCGGGAGCGGGGGTAGTGG
>JBOHIG010000024.1:0-31571 GCA_050725815.1 Xanthobacteraceae bacterium | reverse complement strand
GCCGGCCTCGCGCCACGTGCAGGTCGCCGAGATGGTCATCGAGAAAGCCAAGCGCCTGGTCGAGCACGGCCGCGATGTCGTGATCCTGCTGGACTCCATCACGCGCTTGGGACGCGCCTACAACACCGTGGTGCCGTCGTCCGGCAAGGTGTTGACCGGCGGCGTCGACGCCAACGCGTTGCAGCGGCCGAAGCGCTTCTTCGGCGCCGCCCGCAACATCGAGGAAGGCGGCTCGCTCACCATCATCGCCACCGCGTTGATCGACACCGGCAGCCGCATGGACGAGGTGATCTTCGAAGAGTTCAAGGGCACCGGCAATTCGGAGCTCATCCTCGACCGCAAGGTGGCCGACAAGCGCACCTTCCCGGCTATGGACATCACCCGCTCCGGCACCCGCAAGGAAGAGCTGCTGGTCCCGCCCGATCAGCTCAAGAAGATGTACATCCTGCGGCGCATCCTCAACCCGATGGGCACGATGGACGCCATCGACTTCCTGCTCGACAAGCTGCGCAACACCAAGAGCAACTCCGAGTTCTTCGAATCGATGAATGCTTGATAGCGCGCTGGCTCCATGGACCCACAGCAATCGTCGCCGAGCCAAGCGGAAGTGCTGGAGCGCGCCATCGCCGCCCATAAGGATGGCTGGCTCGACGATGCCGAACAGCTTTACCGGCAGATCCTCAAGGTCAGCCCGGATCATTTCGACGCCCGCCATTGGCTCGGCGTGCTGCGGGCCCAGCAGGGCCGTGCCCGGGAAGCGCTCGAGCTGATCGACGGTGCGCTCAAAGGACGGCCCGACGACGCCGACGCGCTGTTCAATCGCGGCAATGTGCTGGCGGGGCTCGGTCGCTACGACGAAGCGCTCGCGAGCTTCGATCAGGCCTTGGCGGCGCGTCCGGACTACCCGCAGGCGCTCTACAATCGCGGCAACGCGTTGCTGTCGCTTGAGCGACACGAGGAGGCGCTGGCTGCTTACGACCAGCTCTTGGCTGCGAATCCTGAACTGCCGGTGGTGCACAACAGCCGCGGAACGGTGCTGGCGAAGCTTGGACGCGTGCCGGAGGCGCTCGAAAGCTATACCCGGGCGCTGGAAGTCCAGCCGGACTACGTCGACGCGATGGTCGGGCAGGGCAATGTGCTCGCAGGGCTCGGGCGCAATGACGAGGCGCTGGCGGCCTACAACCGTGCGCTGGCCCACGACCCGCAGGATCGCGATGCGATAATGCAACGCGATCTGGTGCAGGCAGCGCTCCGTCCCAAGCACTGAAGTCGGGCCGCGACGCCGCGCGCTCGCGCCTGGTGACGGATCGGCGAAGCTGCTCCATTTTGTTCTTTGAGCATGATCTTTTTCCGAAAAGCGGTTCCCACTTTTCGGGATCATGCTCTAGCATGGCCTCCAACGAACGCCATCGGCGATCAATGGGAGGACTGCCATGATATACTGTCGACAGCTTGTCTGCTTTTCGGTGTTCGCCGGCGCCGTGCTGGCCGTTGCGCCCGTAGCGGCGCAGTTCAAGACCGCGACCATGGAGCTCAGGAAGGTCGCGCCCGACGTCTACACGATGCAGCACCCGTTCGGGTCCAGCAATTCGACCTTCGTGGTCACACCCGACGGCGTGCTGGTGTTCGACGCCGACATCCGCACTGCCAACCAGACTCTCGCGGCGATCCGCAAGATCACCGACAAGAAGGTGCGCTATGTCGTGATCTCGCATCCTTCCGGCGACCATGCGACCGGCGCCTGGCACTTCCGCGAGGACAAGCCGGTCGTCATCGGCACCCGCAAGCAGATGCGCGATCTCTACCAGCAGGAACATGCGGAGTTTACCGAGCGCCGCGCATCGAACCGGCCGCAATTCATCCCCTATAAGAACGCGGAGCTGGTGCAGCCCGACCTCGGCTTCGAGGGCGCGCTGACGCTGCAGTTCGGCGGGCTCACCTTCCAGCTCGTCGAGGAAGGCAACATCCATTCGACCAGCGACGTGACGATGTACGTGCCGCAGCGCCGCGTGATGATGATGGGTGACCTGCTCGACACCGAGATCCATCCCGGTCCGGGCGAGTCGGCGCAGGTGTTCTTCTCCAATGCGCGCAATTGGATCGCCGTGCTCGACCGTATCATGGCGCGGCGGCTGCCGGTCGACACCTACATTCCCGGCCACGGGCCGGTGCATATCGGCCGCGGCGTCGCCGACCTGCAAGAGCAGCAGCGCTACTTCATCGTCATGCGCGATGAGGTGTCGAAGATGATCATGGCCGGCAAGACGGTCGCGGAGATCCAGAAGGAGTTCAAGGTCCCGCAGGAGTTCGCGCACTACACCGGGCCGCAGCGGCTGCGGGCATTCCTGAACCTGTTCTATCACCAGCTTATCGAGCGCGGCTTCTGGCCGTGAGGAGATTCATCACCCCGCCACCATCTCCGCCAAGAGCCGCCCGAAGCCATGCACCGGTTCGCGCACGGAGAGCCGTAACTGGATCTCCCAGCAGCGCGCCGGCACCGGATGCACCACCGGCACGCCGAGGTCCTGCTCCAGCATGTCGATCACCGGCAGCACCCGCCAGCCGGTGCCGAGCAGGTAGATCGCGTCGGCTTTGCGATGTTTGAGGAAGGTCTGCTTGACGAAGGCGTAGACCTGCTCGGCGGAAAGCTGCTGCACCTTGTCGAAATCGACCTTGATGCCTTCCATGCCGAGCACGTCGAAGCCGGCCTGCTTGAAGTAGCCGGCGAACATGTCGTTGATCGGCCCGACGAAGTAGGTGGCGCCGACGATCTTCTTGGCTTTCAGCGCGCGCAGCGCGCGCACGTGGTTCGAGCCCGAGGTGAAGAACGGCACCTTGTACTCTTTCTCCCATTTCTTGAGATGCGCGGCCTCGCCCTTGAAGCCGAGCAGCATGAACGGCGGCGCGCCCTCCGGATGGATCAGGTCGCAGCCGGCCTCGACCAGCGTCTTCACCAGCGGTTCGTAGGGCGTGACCGCGCGCTTGAACTCGTCGGTGGTACCCTTCGAAATGTTGAGGAATAGCGGCAGGATGCCGATGCCCTCCGGCAGCATCCGGATCAGCTCCTCGATCCCGCCGGTGCGCATCGTCGGCTTGATGCAGCCCACCTTCCCGCGCCAACTGGTGAATGACATGGTGCTTTGCTCCTTTTTAGTGATCCATCATCGGGAATGAGCAGAGGACGACGTACATCGCGTTTCGATCATTGCGGAATGAGCACGCGGCCGCCGTTCATGGCGACGCCCTGCCCGGTCATGTAGGAAGCGTCCGCGCTCACCAGGAACGCAGCAAGCCCAGCCATATCTTCGGGATAGCCGAGGCGGCCCATCGGGATGGTGGTGCGGCCGCGCTCGATCAGTTCTTCGGGCGTCGTGTTCGCCAGCGGCTGCGCCGTAAACGACACGCCCGGGATGATCGTATTGACGCGGATATTGTGCTTCGCCCATTCCAGCGCGAGCGTCTTGGTGAGCGACAGGATCGCGGCCTTGGTGCAACCATAGCCGACGCCGTTGACCGCGCCTTCGATCCCACGGCCCGACGCGATGTTGATGATCACGCCGCGCTTCTGCGGGATCATGTGCGCGGCGAAAGCGCGGGCGATCAGGAACGGCGCGGTGATGTTGACCTTGAACGTGTGCTCCCAGGTCTCCAGCGGCATGTCGAGCGCGGGCCTGCGCGCGAAGATGCTGGCGTTGTTGACCACGCAATAGGGCGTGCCGCATGCGTCGAGCGTCGCTTTGATCGCCGCGTCGATCTCGGCCGGCTGCGCGAAATCGGCCTTGAAGAAGCGGATATCGCCGCCGCCGTCGCGGACCTCGCGCACAATCGCCTCGCCCGCCGCCTGGTCGAAATCCCAGGCCGCAACCCGCGCGCCGTCGCGCGCGAAACGCTTGCAGAAGGCGCGGCCGAAGCCACCTCCCGCTCCGGTCACCACCACCAAGTCGCCTGCCTTGATCCCGTCGCGTGCAATGCCGTCGTCGCTCATGCCCTACCCCCGTTGCATGAGCCACACGTTACAGCAGGCGGCGCTACTTGTAGAGCCGGACGTCCTTCACGCGCGATGCCAGGGTGAGACCTTCGAGGCAGCCGTCGGGGGTGCCGGGCGTGCAGCCGGAGACGTCGTTGACCAGCACTGAGCCTACCTTGGTACACTCGCCTTCGAGCGAGAAAGTCCGCACGATGGTTTTGTTTGCGCGCACGGGCCCCATTTCGGTGACCATGCGATGGTGCACGACGCCCTCGCGGTCGAACACGACCATGTCGAGCTTGAAGCTTTCCACCGCCGCACTCTTGTTCTCGATCACGAAGGTCAGCCGGCAACGTTTCTGCGCCGTCTCGGCGGTGTTGAGCTCGACGCGCACCGCGCTGTCGGCGGCGACAGCGGCGGACATCAGCGCGCTCAGCAGGGCAAAACTATAGACGGCGCCACGCAGCATGTTCAAACCTCGCGACCCGGATGGCGATGGTCCTTTGTTTAGCGACGCCGCGCCGTATGCACAACGATACAAAAGCGCACACAGTTTTGAATCGCTGTAAGGAGCAGCGTCAAGCGCGCACCGAATTGACACGCTGTGCGATCTCGTCCGGCGTGGTCACTGGGAGCGAGCAGGTTTCTCCCATGCAAATGAAAGCCGATGGTTCGGCCACGGCCTTGAGCTTCTCCTGCGCCGGATGGTCGGGCGGCAGCGCGTCGGCAGACGGCGCGCGCAACACGATGCGATCGAGGAACGACTGCTTGAGCGCAGCGTCGGTGAGCGCGTCGGCGCGTGGGCCGGCGCCCGCGATGACGATCTCGGTGGCGCGCAGCCGCAGATCGAGCGCGTTGAGCAGGGCCACATGCATGAACAGGTTGTCACCGGCGAGCGGCAGCAGCCCGTCGAACAGCCGGTCGGCCTGCTGACGCCACTGGTCGTGTCCGGTCGTGAGCGAAAGCCGCACGATGTTCTGCGCGGCGATCGCATTCGGATTGGGCGTGGCGTCGTCGGTGGTGGCGCTCGGCCGCACCACCAAGCCTTCGGCATCGTCGGCGGTGAGGAAATAGCCGGCATTGGCGGTATTGGCATAGTGGCGGTCGAGCGCGCCCTGCCACGCTAGCGCGCGTTCCAGATAGTCGCGCTCGCCGGTCGCCTCATGCAGCGCAAGCGCCGCGCGGATCATGTGCGCGAGGTCGGAGGCGAGGCCGGGAAACAGCAGCCTGCCGTCGCGCCAGGAAAGGCCGAGGCGGTCGCCGCGGCTCATCTTGGATGCGATCGCTATGAAGGCGCGCGCTGCCATGTCGCGCCATGTCGGCTCGCCGAGCAGCACGCCGGCGTTGACGAGCGCGGCGATCATCATGCCGTTCCAGTCGGCGAGCACTTTGTCGTCGAGGCCGGGCCGCACCCGCTTCGCACGCGCCCCAAGCAGCTCGGCGCGCATCGGCGCGAGCCGCGCCTCGGTCTCCGCGTCGTGCGCCGTCGCCTTGAGCCGGTTGAGGATGGTGTGGCCCTCGAAATTGCCTTGCGCGGTCGCGTCATATTGCGCGGCGAAGAATTCCGCGTCCTCGTCGCCGAGGACCTGTTGCACCTCCGCCAGTGACCAGACGTAGAACTTGCCCTCTTCGCCTTCGGAGTCGGCGTCGAGCGAGGCGCAGAACATACCTTCCGTCGTGGTCATCTCGCGCGCGAGCCAACCGACCGTTTCCTGCGCGCGCCGGCGGAACAGCGGATTGCCTGAGCGAGCATGCGCGAGCGCCAGCAGCTCCAGGAGCTGGGCGTTGTCGTAGAGCATCTTCTCGAAATGCGGCACCAGCCAGCGCTCGTCCACGGAATAGCGCGAGAAGCCGCCGCCGAGATGATCGTAGATGCCGCCCTGGCAGATGCGGTCGAGCGTGAGCTCCACCGCTTCGAAGTAACGCTCCTCGCCGGTGCGCTGCCCGGCTCGCCACAGAAACTCCAGCAGCGCGGCCTGCGGAAATTTCGGAGCGCCGCGGATGCCGCCATGCACCGGATCGATCAATCCGCCGAGCCGTTGCGCCGCCTGGTCGAGCTGGTCCGCGCCGATGGTCACCTGGCCCTTGGCGGTCGCGGTTTCGGCCAGCCGCTTCATCAGCGCGTTGCGATTGTGATCGACGCTCTGCGGCTCTTCGCGGAAGACACGCGCGACCTCGCGCAGCACGTCGACAAAGGCCGGCTTGCCGAAACGGCTGACCTTCGGGAAATAGGTGCCGCCCCAGAACGGTTCGCCTGCGGGCGTGAGGAACATGGTGAGCGGCCAGCCGCCGTGCTCGCCCATGTGATGCAGCGCCGACATGTAGATCTGGTCGATGTCGGGGCGCTCCTCGCGATCGACTTTGATGTTGACGAACAGCTCGTTCATCACCTTGGCGGTGTCGTCATCCTCGAAGCTCTCGTGCGCCATGACGTGACACCAGTGGCAGGCCGCGTAGCCGACCGAGAGCAGGATCGGCTTGTTGGCGCGCTTCGCCTCCGCTAGCGCCTGCGGGTTCCAGGGCCACCAGTCGACCGGGTTATGCTTGTGCTGCAGGAGATAGGGCGAGGTTTCCTGCGCGAGGCGGTTGAGGTGGTTGGTGGCGGCGGCTGGGGTCATGCGATGATAATGACGATAATGCCGGATCGTTCAACCGACCCCGTGGGAAGCTGACCTTGATAAGCGCAGATAGGGCCCGGCCGCCGCACCCGACCGACAGCCGTTTCAACTCCGGGATCGAGGATGCCGCTATCATCCCGCTGGTGACCGCAGCGCTCGCGGTGAAGAAGCTGTCGAAGGCCGCGCTCACCCTGCTGATCAACATCATCGATGTCGCCTTCCCCATGCTGCTGCAGGTGATGCGGTTTCCGCTGTTCTCGCTGCGCATCCTCGGCGACGGCCTTGCGGCTTTGCTCAAGGGCGTGGTGCGCTTCCTTCCGGTCGGCGGTGCACGCCGCGAGGCGTGGCGCGAATTCGTGAGCCGACAGTGGGCATGGTTGCGGCAGAAGATCAGCTACAAGGCGTTCGAGGAGGCGGTGCATCACGCCTTCGAAAGCGGAATGGCGTGGGTGTTCAGGACATGTCGGACGCTGACGCCGCGCGCCGCATTGCTGGTGCTCCTCGGCGCCGTTCTCTGGCTGCCGATTTCGTTTGGCGTGGCCACCTTCATGCACGCCGTGCTGATTGCGAAGGCCACCGTCCTGCCCGCCTGGATGCAACTCCTACATCCGGTGGCGACGATCATTGCCAAGAGCAAGCTTCTGGTGCTGCCGGTCTATCCAGCGTCCTGGCCGCAGGCGAAGGCGCATCCGCTCGTGCAGACCATGAACAGGCTCTGGCGATATCTCGCTAGTCTCTACCTGGTGCGGAAGATGGGTCATCGCTTCCAGCAGGCCGAACATGCCTCGGCCCGGATCGCCGCCGCTGTCCGGCGCGCCGCGTCGGTCGTTGGCCTGACCCGGCTCCGGGAGTCGTTGTTGGCAGGGCTCAATGCGAGCATTGCCTGGATCGCCCGCGCATTGCGCGTGGTTGCGATGCGACTGGTGGCCGGTTTGGCGGCGGCGCCGCTGCTGGGCACAGTCGTCAGGCGATACGAGATGCACTACGACGAAGCGAACCGCGAGCCTGCGGAGAAATTCAGCGAAAGAACGAAGGATTTCTTCGGACGGTGGTCGGTGAAGTTCACCGTCGAGTACTATGAGGCCAAGGATCGCGAGCAGGCCGCCAAGGGACAAAGCGGGACGTAGGAAGCGGGAACATCGCCGCACGTCGCGCGCGCGGCACGAAAGCCTCTCCTGCATTCCGTTGGCGCTCCATTCGGGCTACACGCTGCGCCATGCCCGTCCCCGACACCATCTACGCCCTTTCCTCCGGCCGGCCGCCGGCGGCCGTGGCGGTGATCCGGATTTCGGGCCCGGCCGCCCGCGCCGTCCTAGAGGCGCTGACCGGGCGCGTGCCCGAGCCGCGCCGGGCGGCGTTCGCGCGCGTGCGCGAGCCGGAAACCGGCGAAGTCATCGACGAGGCGCTGGCGCTATGGTTTCCGGGTCCGCGCAGCGAGACCGGTGAAGACACCGCCGAATTGCAGGTCCATGGCGGTCGTTCGATCATCGCTGCCGTGCTCGCCGCCATCGGCCGCCTCCCCGGCTTGCGGCTGGCCGAGCCCGGCGAATTCACCCGCCGCGCGTTCGAGAACGGCCGGCTGGACCTCACCCAGGTCGAGGCGCTCGGTGACCTGATCTATGCCGAAACCGCGGCACAGCGCCGGCAGGCATTCGAGCAATTCCGCGGCTTGCTCGGCGACCGCGCCGAGGCATGGCGGCAGCGCGCCATTGAGGCGTTGGCTCTGGTCGAGGCCGGCATCGACTTCTCCGATGAAGGCGACGTGCCGCGCGAGCTGATGGCCCGCGCGGTCACGATTGCTGGGCCGCTGGCCGACGAGATCGGTGAGGCGCTGGCCGGCGCCGGCCGCGGCGAACGGCTGCGCGAAGGCCTGTGGGTGGTGATCGCGGGACCGCCCAATGCCGGCAAGTCCACCCTGCTCAACCGCATCGCCAAGCGCGACGCTGCAATCGTGTCGCCGACCGCCGGCACTACCCGCGACGCGATCGAGGTGCATCTCGATCTCGGCGGTTACCCGGTCAACCTCATCGACACCGCCGGCATCCAAGAACGCTCCGACGATCCGGTCGAGCAAGAAGGCATGCGCCGCGCCCGCGAGCATGCGGCGCGCGCCGATCTGGTGCTGTGGCTCGTCGATGCGGCGGTCGCCGGCTCGCCGTTGCCGGAGCGCCAGCCGGGGGATGCGGCGCCACATTGGCTCGTGGTCAGCAAAGCCGACCTGATCGACAAACGAATTCGCGAACGGCTCGACTGGCGTTTGAAAGGCCGCTCCGATGTGCACTCGGTATCGGCAACGACCGGCGCCGGCATCGACGAGCTGGTGACGTCGATCGCACGCTTTGCGGAGACGCATTTCACCCGCGAGCCAGCGCTGGTGACGCGCGAGCGCCAGCGCGTCGAATTGACGGATGTGAGGCGTGCATTGGCAGAAGCGATTGCGCTGGCAGAGCAGGGCGTCGGCGAAGAACTCGTTGCCGAGCAATTGCGATTGGCCGCGACGGCGCTGGGCCGGCTCACCGGCCGCATAGACGTGGAGGAAGTCCTGGGCGCGATCTTCCGCGAATTCTGCGTCGGGAAGTAACGGCGTTGGTCTGGCGGCGTGATAAGAATCTGATCCTAGGGAACTTCCTTGGCTTTCCGTGCGATCTCACCCAACGGAATTGTCAGCACTGGCTGGAATCGGCCGTCGCTGACGCGTATGGACCAGGCGGTCCACGACTCGCCAAGCAACTCCGATTTCGCTTCGATCAGCTCGCGCGCAAACGTGGTTGCGAAGTTTTGCGCTTCCTGCTGGTCGGGAAGGCTTACGCCTTTGTGGTCGTAGACAGTCTGGTCGTCGACGAGATCGAAGTAGAACCGCGGCATGGTGAATCCCCGGTGGGCCCAGCCGAAAACGTTCGATGTCGTTGTCGGGTTCCCTGCGCGGAGAACGTAGGTGGCTCGTTCAATGAACGGTTCGCGCATTGGCCTACATGCGCAAGCGGCGGCACCATGTTTCACGTGAAACATGATTCGCTGGCGCGGCTGGCCTTTACGAAGCGAGCTGGTTAGAAGCCGGCCGGAGCGTCCGATGGATAGACGATTTGACGTGATCGTTGTGGGTGGCGGCCACGCCGGCTGTGAAGCGGCGGCGGCGGCGGCGCGCATGGGCGCCCGCACGGCGCTGGTCACGCACCGCTTCGCGACCGTCGGCGCGATGTCGTGCAATCCGGCGATCGGCGGCCTCGGCAAAGGTCACCTGGTGCGCGAGGTCGATGCGCTCGACGGGCTGATGGGGCGCGTCGCCGACCGTGGCGGCATCCAGTTCCGCGTGCTCAACCGGCGCAAGGGGCCGGCGGTGCGCGGCCCGCGCGCCCAGGCCGACCGCAAGCTCTATGCCGCCGCCATGCAGGCGGCGATCCAGGAAACGGCGGGCCTCACGGTGATCGAGGCGGAGGTGGACGATCTCCTGGTCTCACGTGGACGGGTGTCGGGCTTGCGGTTCACGGATGGGCGGGAGCTGTTCACGGGCGCGGTCGTGCTGACCACCGGCACCTTTTTGCGCGGGCTGATTCATATTGGCGAATGCCAGACGCCGGCGGGCCGGGTCGGCGAGGCGCCGGCGCTGGGGCTTTCGGGCACGCTCGAACGTCATGGCCTTGCGCTGGGCCGGCTGAAGACCGGCACGCCGCCACGGCTCGACGGCACGACCATCGACTGGGCGGCGCTGGAAATGCAGCCCGGCGACGAGCCGCCGGAGCCGTTTTCCGTGCTCACCGAGCGGATCGAGACCCCGCAGATCCAATGCGGCATCACCCGCACCACCGAAGCGACCCACCGCGTGATCCGGGACAACGTGCATCGTTCGCCCATGTATTCCGGGCAGATCGCCAGTCGCGGACCGCGCTACTGCCCCTCGATCGAGGACAAGATCGTGCGGTTCGGAGACCGCGACGGTCACCAGATCTTTCTGGAGCCGGAGGGCCTGGACGTGCCGACGGTCTATCCCAACGGCATCTCGACATCGCTGCCGGAGGAGGTGCAGGGCGCGCTGGTCCGGACCATCCCGGGCCTCGAAAAGGCGAGGGTGCTGCGGCCGGGCTACGCCATCGAATACGACCACGTGGACCCACGCGAGCTGGAATCCACCTTGGAAACCAAGCGTTTGCCGGGACTTTTCCTGGCCGGCCAGATCAACGGGACGACCGGCTACGAGGAGGCGGCGGCGCAGGGGCTGGTGGCGGGGATCAACGCCGCAGCCAGGGCCGGCGAGGGCGCGCCGATCGTGTTTGATCGCGCCGAGGGCTACCTCGGGGTCATGATCGACGACCTCGTCACCAAAGGAGTCACCGAGCCCTATCGGATGTTCACTTCGCGCGCCGAATACCGCCTCACCTTGCGCGCCGACAATGCCGACCAACGGCTAACCGGCAGAGGCATCGTCCTCGGCTGCGTCGGGCCTGAGCGCCGGACGCGCCACACCGAAAAGATGGCGGCCTTGACGGAAGCCACCGCCTTCGCGCAGTCGGTTTCGCTGACGCCAACCGAGGGTGCCAAGCACGGCTTGGCGCTAAACCGGGACGGCCAGCGCCGCACGGCATTCGAGCTTCTGTCGTTCCCGAGCATCGGGGTCGTGGACCTCGTCCGCATCTGGCCCGGCATCGGCATGTTTCACGTGAAACATCTCGCACAGCTCGAGATTGACGCCAAATACGCCGTCTACCTCACCCGGCAGGCCGCCGACATCGCTGCGTTCCGCCGCGACGAGGGCCTGGAGCTGCCGGCCGATCTCGATTTCGCGGCGATCAAGGGATTGTCCAACGAGGTGCGCCAGAAGCTCTCGACGGTACGCCCGCGCACCATCGGCCAAGCCGGCCGCATCGATGGGGTGACGCCCGCTGCCCTCACCCTTCTTGTCGCGCATATGCACCGCAACCGCGGCGCCCGCCGGCAAACCCGCGCCGGCTAGATGGCTAGGGCCCGGCCCCCCGAACTCGCTGCCGACCGAGCCCGGGCGCTCGCCCTTACCCATGTTTCACGTGAAACATTGGCCCGGCTCGACGCGCTTGAAGACACGCTGCTGGTCTGGACCGAGCGCACCAATCTCATAGCGAAGTCGACTGTTCCTCGGTTGTGGACGCGGCATATCTCGGACTCGCTCCAGCTCCTCGACCTCGCTCCCGATGCCCGATGCTGGATCGACCTCGGCAGCGGCGCGGGTTTCCCCGGACTGGTCATTGCCTGCGCGCTCGCGAGCGTGGCCGGGGCGCACGTCCACCTGGTGGAGGCCAACGCCAAGAAGGCGGCCTTCCTGCGCGAGGCGGTGAGGGTGACTGGAGCGCCGGCACTGGTTCATGCGGCGCGGATCGAGAAATTCGTGGAAAGTTTCGACGGGCAGGTGGATATTGTCACCGCGAGGGCGCTTGCGCCGCTTAAGCTGCTGCTCGACTATAGCGAGCGGCTTTTGGGGGAGGGCGCGGTCGGATTGTTCCCGAAGGGACTACATGTAGAGGCTGAATTGACCGAAGCATCTAAATATTGGAATACTCAGGCTACGCTTGTGCTCAGCCGCACCGATCCCAGCGGCCGGATCGTGGTGGTGAACGGCTGTGAACGGCGAAGCCAGGCGGCGGCGAAGGCCAAGTTAAGAGATCGTTAACCGTTTCAACGCGCGTGAACGGCGACAACGATGCGCACAGGATGAGGCCATGACCGACCCGGATCCATCGCTGGATTCCGTTGCGCAGGTCATCGATATCGAGCGCCGCGCCGACCAGTCGCGGCCAACGCGCGTGCTCGCCATCGCCAACCAGAAAGGCGGCGTCGGCAAGACCACGACCGCGATCAATCTCGGTACTGCGCTGGCGGCGATCGGCGAGCACGTGCTGATCGTCGATCTCGATCCGCAGGGCAATGCCTCGACCGGTCTCGGCATCGACCGCCGCAGCCGCCGCCGCTCCACTTATGACGTGCTCACGGGCGAAGCGACCATGCGCGACGCGGTGCTGCCGACCGCGGTGCCGCGGCTCTCGATCGCGCCGTCGACGCTCGATCTGTCCGGCCTCGAACTCGAGATCGGACAGGAGCGCGACCGCGCCTACCGGCTGCGCAATGCGCTCGGTCCGGTGAACTCCGCGCGCCCCGGCATCGCCGACTTCACCTATGTGCTGGTCGATTGTCCACCTTCGCTCAACCTGCTCACCGTCAATGCGATGGCGGCGGCGAACGCGATCCTGGTTCCCCTGCAATGCGAGTTCTTCGCGCTCGAAGGATTGTCGCAACTGCTCAAGACCGTCGAGCAGGTGAAGGACACGCTCAATCCGGAGCTTTCCATCCACGGCATCGTGCTCACCATGCACGACGCGCGCAACAACCTCTCCAACCAGGTGGTCGCCGACGTGCGCGCGCACATGGGCGCCAAGGTCTACGACACCGTGATCCCGCGCAATGTGCGCGTGTCGGAGGCGCCGTCCTACGGCAAGCCGGTGCTGATCTACGACCTCAAATGCGTTGGCAGCGAAGCGTATCTGCGCCTCGCCACCGAAATCATCCAGCGCGAGAAGGAGCTGCGCGCCGGGTGATAATTGATTCTGTAGCCCGCATGAGCGAAGCGAAATGCGGGAGTGGCGCACCACTATGGTTCGTACGATCCCGGATTTCGCCATAGCGCGTCGAAGACGCGCGTAAACGCGCTTATGGCTCATCCGGGCTACGAGTGCCCATCTGACACTCGGAGTGACATGAAGCGTGACGGATTCTGCAGGAGACGCCACCATGGCCGATGACGGAAGATCGCGACTGGGACGCGGCCTTGCCGCGCTCATCGGCGACGTCGGCGAGGAAACCAAGACGGTCGAGCGCTCGCGCTCGGCGCGGCGCGCGCCGATCGAATTCCTCAAGCCCAATCCGCGCAACCCGCGCCGGAATTTTGCGGATGCCGAGTTGGACGACCTCGCGGCCTCGATCAAGGAGCGCGGCATCATCCAGCCGATCGTGGTGCGTGCCGGGCCGGGCGCGAACTCGTTCGAGATCATCGCCGGCGAGCGGCGCTGGCGGGCGGCGCAACGCGCCGGCGTGCACGACGTGCCGATCGTCGCGATCGAGGCCACCGACGACGAGGCGCTGCAGCTCGCCATCATCGAAAACGTGCAGCGCGCCGATCTCAATCCGCTGGAAGAGGCGGGCGGTTACGAGCGGCTGGCAAGCGAGTTCGGCCATCAGCATGACGAGATCGCCAAGATGGTCGGCAAGAGCCGCGCGCATGTCAGCAATACGCTGCGGCTGCTGAAACTCTCGGAGCCGATCAAGGCCTATATCCACGCCGGTAAGCTCAGCGCCGGCCACGCGCGCATGCTCGTCGGTCAGCCGAACGCCGAGGAGCTTGCGGCCGAGATCGTCGAGCGCGGGTTGAACGTGCGCCAGGTCGAGGCGATCGCGCGCAAGGACGGCCGGGCGCAGGCGAGGGCCGTGAAGCGCAACGCCGGCGCCGGCAAGGATGCCGATACGCTGGCGCTGGAGAAGCGCATTTCCGACGCGCTGGGCTTGCGCGTCACCGTCGACCACAAGGGCAAGGGAGGCGTGCTGCACATCGAGTACAGCGACCTTGACCAGCTCGACGTGGTGTTGTGGAAGCTCGGCGGCGGGGGGTGAAGCGGATGGTACTCTCGTTGATCCTCAGGTGGGCTGGTGGTTGCAAACTCAACCTACCTCCTGACCACCTGCCACCCCATAGGATCTACGAAGCCACGCCGCCCACGGCCGCGCGCCATCGCCCGCGGGCGCAGGACAATGGCGGCGGCCTGATCGACGTGTTGCTAGCTTAGTCTAGGCTAGCGGCGCCCGCGCCGGGACGTGCAAGCCCCGACGAAATCCCAATACTGCTGGCCGCTGAGACCCCGCTTGTTACCCTGGTCCTGGCAGGTGGACATCATCGCGAGCGGTTCCAGCACGTTGAACTGGAATGCCGCGTGCGGCGAATTTACCTGCTCGGCCTGTTTCGCGCCGCGCTTGGTCGACCTCTTGCTCGTCTTCTTGGTCTTGCTCGCCTTCTTGGTCTGCTGGGACTTGCTGGCAGACTTGGTGGCGGAGTGGGCTGGCTCCGTCATGCTGGCGCCGCCCAGCACGGCGACGAAGGCCGTGGCGGTCAGGATTGCGAGAATACGATTCATGTGTGGTCTCCCCGGATCGTCAGAGGCCCTGAGTGAAGGCCGCCGCGGCGGGAAAGTCGAGGGGGGTTGTGGGCAACGTCCCGGCCGCCGGCGGCGCGAGGCCGGACGCGTGAGCACGGCGCTACGATCCCTACGACTTTCTCCGTGCCGCGACTGCAATCGACAGCAGCGCGCGCTGCGCGATGGCGGCGGCCAGGTCGGCCTCCTTGCGGCCGTCGAGCGTGGCGTCGGCAATCTGGGCCATGGCGTGCTCCAGCCGCGCGGCGGTCCAGGCCTTCACCGCCGCGGCGGCGAGCGGCGCGCGCTGGAAGTTGAGCCACATCGCACCTACGGCCGCATCGGCGGACTGGCCCTCGTCCATGGCCACGCGGGCGCGGTGCAGGCCGCTGACGTGGCGGCCGGCGGCAAACAGGATCGTGCCCGGCGCGGTGCCGGCGTTGCGCGCCTTGGTGAAATGGAATTCGACCTCGGCGGTCTTGCCGGCGAAGGCGGCGTCGACCAGCGCGTCGATGGCGAGATCGGACGCGTCGGTCACCACCGCCGCCACGTCGTCGAGCTCGATACGCTGCTTGCCGCGCGCATAGAGTGTGAGCTTGCGCAGCTCGCTGCGCGAGGCGAGCCGGTCGCCGCCGAGCAGCGGCAGCAGCGCCGCCCGTGCCGCCGGCGCGATCTCCAGCCCGGCCGCACGCATCTCGCTGTCGATCAGGCGCGCGAGGTCGCGCTCGCCGTCGGCGTAGCAGGGCAGCGCGGCGGCATTCTTGGCGCGCTCGCAAAGCGCCCGCAGCGGCGCGTTCTTGCGCAACTCGCCGGCCTCGATCACCACGCGGCATTCCTTCGGCGCGGCGCCGAGCAGCATCTCCACCGCCTGCGCGAAATTCCGTCCGCCGGACTTGACCCAGACCGCGCGCCGGCCGCCGAACAACGGGATGGTGTTCGCCTCCTCCACCAGCCGCGACGGCTCGCCGGCCAGCGTGTCGCCCTCCAGCCGCGCCAGCGAGAACGGGTCGTTGACGTCGTCGACCGAGGCCTGAATCAAGGCTTCCGCGCGCTCACGCACCAGCCCGGCGTCGGGGCCATAGACCAGCACCACCGGCTGCGCCGGGCTGGGCTTGGCGAGGAAGGCATCGACCTGGCTGGCCTTGAGGGCGGTCATTCTCGGTCTCGTGTCCCGGACGCGGTGCAGCGCGAAGCGATGCACCGCTGATCCGGGACCGTTCCAGATTCGGAGTTCGTAACGATCCCGGGTCTGCGGCGCATCATTTCGCTTCGCTCATGCTGCGCCGCGCCCGGGACACACCTACGCCACCACGTTGACGATGCGGCCGGGCACCACGATCACCTTTTTCGGCGGCTTGCCGTCGAGCGCGCGCTGCACGGCGTCGAGCGCGAGCACCGCCGCCTCGATCTCCGGGTTCCTGGCGTCGCGCGCGACCGTCACCTCGTCGCGCTTCTTGCCGTTGATCTGCACCGGCAGCGTGATGGTGTTCTCGACCAGCAGCTCCGGCTCGAGCAGCGGCCAGGGCTCGCTCGCCACCAGCGTCTTGTGGCCGAGCAGCGCCCAGCACTCTTCCGCGAGGTGCGGCATCATCGGATTGAAGAGGTGCACCAGAATCTCGGCGGCCTCGCGCGCCGCCCAGCGGTAGTCCCCGGCGGGCGCGGCTTCGAGCGAGCCGATCGAGGAGCCGAAGGCATTGGCGAACTCGTAGATGTGCGCGACCGCCACATTGAAGTGCAGCTTCTCGATCGCGTCCGACACTTTCGCCAGCGCGCCGTGCGCGGCCTTGCGCAGCGCCAGCGCCTCCTCGCCGAATTGCGTGGGCCGCGCGGCCGGCGCCTGCTCCGCGATCTCGGCCGCCTCCCCGACGATGCGCCAGAGCCGCTGCGTGAACCGCCAGGCGCCCTGCACGCCACGCTCGGTCCATTCCACGTCGCGCTCGGGCGGCGAGTCCGACAGCATGAACCAGCGCGCCACATCGGCGCCGTAGCTGCCCATGATGTCGTCGGGGTCGATGACGTTCTTCTTCGATTTCGACATCTTTTCGATCGGGCCGATCTCAACCGGCGCGCCGGAGTCCTTGAGCGTCGCAATGCGGTCGTCGCCAATCCCCTGGATCGCCACCTCCGCCGGCTCGACCCAGTCCCCGTCCGCACGATAGGTCTCGTGCACGACCATCCCTTGCGTGAACAGGCCGGCGAACGGCTCGTCGAGACCGGCATGGCCGGTGGCCTTCATCGCGCGGGTGAAGAAGCGCGAATAGAGCAGGTGCAGGATCGCGTGCTCGATGCCGCCGATATACTGGTCGACCGGCAGCCAGCGGTCGACCACGGCGCGGGTGGTCGGCGCGGTCTTGTTCCACGGATCGGTGAAGCGCGCGAAGTACCAGGACGAGTCCACGAACGTATCCATGGTGTCGGTCTCGCGCCGCGCCGGCTTGCCGCATTGCGGGCAGGCGACGTTCTTCCAGGTCGGGTGGCGGTCGAGCGGATTGCCGGGCTTGTCGAAGGTCACATCCTCCGGCAGCACCACCGGCAAGTCATACTCCGGCACCGGCACCACGCCGCAGGCGTCGCAATGGATGATGGGGATCGGGCAGCCCCAGTAGCGCTGGCGCGAGATGCCCCAGTCGCGCAGGCGATAGTTGACCTGGCGCTGGCCGACGCCGCGCTCCTCGACCTTGCGGGTCGCGATCTCGATCGCCTCGGGGATCGACAGCACGGGCCCCTCGCCCGCAAAGAACCGCTCGTAATGGAACGGGCCGCGCAGCCCCTGCTCGCGCACGCGCTTTGACGATTTGGCGGGCGTGCCCGAGAGGAAGCTCGGGATCTCGATCGTCTCCTCCTTCAAGTCGAACGCGCGCTTAATGATCTGAAAGAGCTGGACCTCGTCATTGTCGCCGGCGACCACATACGGGTCCTGGTCGAAGTCGCTGGCGTATGTCGACAGTTGGGCGGCGTCGGGCGCGTGCGCGCCCTGCGGCCGCAGCACGGCCGGATGCGGCAGGCCATACTTCAATGCGAAGTCGAGGTCGCGCTGGTCGTGCGCCGGGCAGCCGAAGATCGCGCCGGTGCCGTAGCCCATCAGGATGAAGTTCGCGACATAGACCGGCAGCGTCCATGCCGGATCGAACGGATGGACGGCGCGGATGCCGGTGTCGTAGCCCTTCTTCTCGGCGGTCTCGATCAATTCCTGTGCGGTGCCGGTGCGCTTGCATTCGGCGATGAAGGCGGCGAGCGCGGGGTCTTTCGCCGCCGCGGCCTCGGCGAGCGGATGATCGGGCGAGACACCGACGAAGCTCGCGCCGAACAGCGTGTCCGGCCGCGTGGTGAACACCTCAACCTCGCCCTGCCCCGGCGGTGCGGTCTTCGGATCGAGCGCGAAGCGCACCAGCGTGCCCTCGGAGCGGCCGATCCAGTTCTTCTGCATCAGCCGGACCTTCTCCGGCCAGCGCGTCAGCGTGTCGAGCTTGTCGAGCAGGTCCTGCGCGAACGCGGTGATCCTGAAGAACCACTGCGTCAGCTCGCGCTGCTCGACCTCGGCGCCGGAGCGCCAGCCGCGGCCGTCGATCACCTGTTCGTTGGCGAGCACGGTCATGTCGACCGGGTCCCAGTTCACCTTCGACTGCTTGCGCTCGACCAGCCCGGCCTTGAGGAAGTCGAGAAACATCGTCTGCTGGTGCTTGTAATAGGACGGGTCGCAGGTCGCGATCTCGCGCGCCCAGTCGAGCGACAGCCCCATCGACTTGAGCTGCGATTTCATCGCTTCGATGTTCTGGTAGGTCCAGGCGCGCGGATGGACCTTGCGCTCCATGGCGGCATTCTCCGCCGGCATGCCGAAGGCGTCCCAACCCATCGGATGCAGCACCGCGAAGCCCTGCGCGCGCTTGTAGCGCGCGACCACGTCGCCCATCGTGTAGTTGCGCACGTGGCCCATATGGATGCGCCCGGATGGATACGGGAACATCTCGAGGACGTAGTAGGGCTTCCCATCTTCGCCCTGCGGGCTACGACGGGTCCGCTCGTCCGCCGAAGCGCCCTCGCGCGAAGGCGGATTCGTGGTCGCGAAGATGCCCGCGTCGTCCCAGGCGCGCTGCCAGCGCGGCTCGGCCTCGCGGGGGTTGTAGCGGTCGGTGGGCATTGGCCTACTTCACATTCTCCAGCCGCACGCCGCGCCCGGCCCGCAAGGATTTCCGCGCCTTGTCGATGCGTTTCAGGAATCGCGGGTCGTTCTCCAGCCGGTATTCGAACCAGTCGTCTTCCGACTTGAACCCGATCAGTACGCCGGCCGGCTTGCCATGGCGCGTAATGACGATGTCTTGTTCCTCTGCCTCGCGCAGCAGATGCGAGAGGTCGTCCTTCACCTCGGACAAAGGAACCTCCCTCACCCGGGACTTCCGAACTGTGCCAGCCATGTGTCGGCCTCCGATTTGGTCACGATCGCCAGGATTTCGACCGTCGTGCCGGTCACGTCATAGAATATTCGCACCTCGCCAACGCGCAGGCGATATTGCGGATGTTCCAGCCCCCGCAACCGCTTGATACGGCTTCGGCTGACCTTCCTTGGCTCGTGTCGCAGATGTCTATCGAGTTCTGCGCGGACGATTGCCCGAACGTTCGCCTTCAGCGACTGGAGGTCTTCGGCGGCTTCGGGTGCCAAGATGATGGCAAACGGAATTCTGGCCAGAATATAGCCAGAATGTCAGGCGGTCAAATAGCGATTCCGCAATCATCAAAATCCAGGTTCACCCACATCCCGACCATCCCGGTTTACTTGTCCTTCCCTCTTGCGGGCGTCAAAAGCTGCATCAAAGCGCTGACGGACCTCGCTTGCATGCGGGCTGATCGTCTGACTTGTATTATCCGCATTGATACAGCACCGCCAGCAATCACAGGAATCCTCCATGCACTACACCACCCTCGGCCGCACCGGCCTGCACGTCAGCGTCGCCGGCCTCGGCACCGGCGGCTTCTCGCGGCTCGGCCTGCGCGCCGGCAAGTCCGAAGACGAGGCCGCGCGGCTGATCGAGGAGGCCGTCGGACTCGGCATCAACTTCATCGACACCGCGCCGAGCTACGGCACCGAAGCCGCGGTCGGCAAGGCGCTCAAATCGCTTCCACGCAAGCAAGTGGCTATCGCGACCAAGGTGCCGGTCAACCGCAACGACGTCTGGTTCACGCCCGAGCAGGTGGTGGCGAGCCTCGACAACTCGCTGCGCGAGATGGGCACCGACTATGTCGACGTGTTCAATCTGCACGGCGTGAACCAGAGCGAGTACGACTACGCCTTCAACACGATCGTGCCCGTGCTGCTCGAACAGAAAGCCAAAGGCAAGCTCAGGCACATCGGCGTCACCGAGGACGCGGTGTACGACTTCACCAACGAGATGATCCAGCGCGCGCTGCGCGATCCCGTTTGGGACGTGTTCATGGTCGCCTTCCATATGATGCACCAGAGCGCGCGCAGGACCGTGTTTCCAGGCACGCGCGAGAAGGGCATCGGCACGCTGTTGATGTTCGCGGTGCGCTCGATCTTCGCCGATCCGCCGCGCGTCAAGCGCGAGCTGCGGGCGCTGGCCGAGCAGGGCCTGGTCGAGACATGGCTGGGCGAGGCGGAAGACCCGCTAGGCTTCCTCATTCACGAAAGCGGCGCGGCCAACCTGACCGAGGCGGCCTATCGTTTCGCGCGCCACGAACCGGGGGTCGATGTCGTGCTGTTCGGCACCGGCAGCGCGGAGCATCTGCGCGCGAACGTCGCCGCGATCAACAAGCCGCCGCTGCCCGAAGCCGACCGGCAGAAGCTCGCCGCGCTGTTCGGCCATCTCACCACCGGCACCGGATTGGATGGCCAGCAGGGCCGGCCGCGGTAAAACGTCCTTTTGGGGGACGATCGCTTCCCGAGAAAGGCGCTCAGCTCGCTTCCGCCAGCAGCACCGCGCCGTGGGCGACGACGGCATTGCGGCCGCGCCGCTTGGCGGCATAGAGGCCGATGTCGGCGGCCTCCACCAGCCGCTCGGCGTCGTCGCCGACGCCCGGCACCAGCGATGCAGCGCCGATGCTGGTGGTGACCTGGCCGAGCGGCGAGGCGGAATGTGCGACGCACAGCTCCTCGACCGCGCGGCGCAACTGCTCGGCGATCGCCAGCGCGCGCTCGATGTCGGCGCCCGGCAGCAGCAGCGCGAATTCCTCACCGCCATAGCGCGCGGGAAGGTCGTCGGGGCCGGTGGCGACGTCCATCAACAGCTTGCCGAGGCGGCGCAGGCAGACGTCGCCTTCGACATGGCCATAGCGGTCGTTGAACAGCTTGAAGTGATCGACGTCGACCATCAGCAGTGCGATCGGACGTTTGAGCTTGCCGGCGCGCTGCCATTCGGCGGTAAGGCGTGCGTCGAAGCCGCGCCGGTTGGCCAGTCCGGAGAGCGCGTCCATCGACGCGAGCTCTTCCAGATGCCGGTTGGCGGCGCGCAGGTCGTTCTCGCGGTCGGCAAGCTTGCACGCCATGTCGTTGAGCGCGGCGGTGAGCGGCATGAATTCCTTGGCCCAGGCCTGGCGCGGTACGCGTGCCCGCAGGTCGCCGCGGCCGAAGCGTTCGGCGGTGCGCGCCAGCGAGCGGATTGGATCGACGATCAGGCGCTCGCCGCCAAACCAGGCGATCATCAGCACCAGCAGGCCGAAGAAGGTGAGTTGCAGATAGCCGAGCAGGAGCTCGCGATCGACGCGCTGGAGCACCTCGCTCTCGTTGAGGCCGATGATCAGCCGGGCGTCGCTCGAGGGCACGCGCACGAAGCCGAAGATGCGGCGGACGCCGTCGAGGCCTTCGGTACGGACGATGCCTTCGTCGCGGTCGCCTAATGACTTCACCAGCTTCGACTCTCCAATGCGCTGTCCGAGCTTTGCATTGAGCGCGGAATCGGTGGCCAGCAGCGTGCCGCTGCCGTCGACCAGCATTGCCGACGATCCGGGCTTGCGCTGCATCGAGCCGATGAGCTTGCTGACCCATTGCAGGTCGACCGAGCTGATGACCGCGGCCTTGGTGCTCGGATCGATCGCCTGGGTCGGGAACACCGCAACGAAGGCCGGCCGGCGGTTGATGCGCCCGATCAGGTAATTGCTGATGACGAATTCGCCCGTCGCCATCGCCGCGCGATAGTGCGCGCGGTCGGACAGGTCGACGCCGATCGCTTTTGGCGCCGACGAGCAGATGACCAGCCCGTTCTCGCCGACGATCGACATGCCGTTCAGCCAGGGCATGCTGCTCGCGATATCGGCGAGGTAGAAATTGCAGGATTCGCCGCGGGCCAGCGTCGCCACGTAGGCGCGCGCCATCATCTGCGTGATCGCGCGGGCGTTGGTGATGATTTCGCGCTGGCCGTCAGCGCCGCGGCGGGCGATTTCCAGCACTTCGGCGGCGGCGTCGTCGATGCGCTCGGTGCGGCTCGCTTCGAGCAGACGCACCCGGTCGACCATCAGCGGCACCACCGCAAGGAGCGCCAGGATCACAAGCCGTGCCCGAATGCTGAGGCTCGGCTTGGCTTGCGGCGCTGTGCTATGGGACTGAGGAGCAATAGCCATTGGTAATCCCCACCACCCGGCGCGACAGTACCGGGGAGGGATGAAAGGCCCTTTTTCGAGACCGCTAAAATTTGAGAGGTTTCCGCCGTGGCGGTCGCCATGGATACCGTCGAAACGCGGCTCAACGCCGTGCAGCGCGAGATATCGCAGGCCTGCCGCAGCGCGGGCCGCGCGCCGGATTCGGTTAACCTTGTGGCGGTGTCGAAGACCTTCGGCGCGACGGCGGTTGAGGGCGCGATCGTGGCCGGGCAGCGGATCTTCGGCGAGAACCGCGTGCAGGAGGCCAAGGCCAAGTGGCCGCCGCTGCGGGAGCGCCATGCCGGTATCGAATTGCATCTGGTGGGACCGCTGCAATCCAACAAGGCGAAGGAAGCGATGGCGCTGTTCGATGCCATCCATTCGCTCGACCGGCCGAGTCTGGCCGAGGCGCTTGCCAAGGAGATCGATCGCCAGGGCCGCCGCCCACTCCTGTTCGTGGAGATCAACACCGGCGGCGAATCGCAAAAAGCCGGCGTACTGCCAGAAAACGCCGATGCCTTCATCAAGACGTGCCGTGAAATCTATGGGCTGCCCGTAGCCGGACTGATGTGCCTGCCCCCGGCCAATGAACCACCTGCGCCCCACTTCGCGCTGTGCGCCAAGATCGCTCGCCGCAATGAAATGAATCTGCTTTCAATGGGGATGAGCGCGGATTTCAGAACCGCCATCGAGCTGGGTGCGACTCATGTTCGGATTGGCACGGCGATCTTTGGGGAGCGAAATTAGCTTGCCGCTTAAAACTGAATCAAGATTCTGGTTCTTTCGCTGAGCCGTTCTATCAACCGTCGCAAGTCCCCCACTCCCATCGCCACGCACCCCGCAGTCGGTCCCCGGTCCGGCCGCGCCACATGCAGGAACACCGCGCTACCGCGCCCGGCCACCCGCGGCTGCGTGTTGTGGTCGATCTCGATGATCAGATCGTAGAGGCGGTCGCGCCGCCACAGCCGATCGCCTGGCTCATTGGCCGACCGCCGGAACGGCCGATTGTAGCGGCGGTCGGTGGGATCCTCGCACCAAGCCGTATCGGCCGCGATGCGCTGCACCGGCAGCGTGGTTCGCGGTGGCGGCGCCCGGTCGGCACGCCACCAGAGCCTGACTGGCCGGAAGAGTCCGCGCGGGGTCGCGCCGTCGCCCTCGCGCTTGTTCGCCAGGATGCCGGATCGCCCTAGCGTCACCGGGATGGTGCGGCCGCCGGCAAGCAGCACGCCCTGCGCGCGGCGGCCTGGGCGGGTGCGCACGCGAATGTGCGAAAAAGTGAGGCTTCGCTGCCGGTTAGGCATGGCATTCGGTAAGCCGGAAACCCGGCACAAGTGTCAACTGCCGCTTGCTCTTTCTACCCTGAATGTTCTACTTCGCCCCAATTGCCGAGGCGCCGCGAATGGCGCGCAGGGCCCCCATTTTTGTGATGACCAATATCCGCAAGATTCTCATCGTTGATGACGACGCGGAGCTGCGCGAGGCGCTGGTCGAGCAGCTCGCGCTGCACGAGGAATTCCAGGCGGTCGCGGTCGAGAACGGCACCAAGGGCGTGCAGGCGTCGAAGGCCGGACAGATCGACCTCGTCATCATGGATGTCGGACTTCCCGACATCGACGGCCGCGAGGCGGTGCGCATCCTGCGCAAGAACGGGTTCAAGGCGCCGATCATCATGCTGACCGGGCACGACACCGACTCCGACACGATCCTTGGGCTCGAGTCGGGCGCCAACGACTACGTCACCAAGCCGTTCCGCTTCGCCGTGTTGCTGGCGCGCATCCGCGCGCAACTGCGTCAGCACGAGGCCAGCGAGGACGCCGTCTTCACCATTGGGCCCTACACATTCCGGCCAAGCTCGAAGCTCTTGCTCAATCCAAAGGGCAACAAGGTGCGGCTCACTGAAAAGGAGACCGCGATCCTGCGCTATCTCTATCGCGCCGGTCAGCGGCCGGTGTCGCGCGAAACTCTGCTGCAGGAGGTGTGGGGCTACAATTCGGGCGTCACGACCCACACGCTGGAAACACACATCTACCGCCTGCGCCAGAAGGTTGAGCGAGACGCGGCTACTCCGTCCATTCTGATCACCGAAGCCGGCGGATACAAACTCGTACCGTAATGCGCGATCGTGAAAAGCATGTCCCGGACGTGATCGGGGATGGAAACCGGCCTTCCGCCTTCGCCAAGTCCGCTTCGGCGGGAGCAGGCAGGCCCGATAAGATCGCGCGCCTAGAGCGTGATTGTTTCAGGTTGAATCGCAATCACGCTCTACGCTGTTGTTTGAGCATGATCTTTATCCGAAAAGTGGCTTCCGCTTTTCGGGATCATGCTCTAGCACGCGGCCTCCAATGACGATCGAGGACGACATCGCATTTTTCGAACGCGTGCCGACGCTCAATCTCCTGGGCCGGGCAGCGTTGCGGATTCTCGCGATCGGCGCCGAGAGCCGCTACGTCCACAGTGGCGAAGTGCTGTTCAGCGCGGGCGAGCAGGCGGATTCCGGATTCGTCGTGCAGGAAGGCAAATTCCGCCTGACGCCGCAGGAATCCGAAGGGGAGCGGACGGTCACGGTCGGCGCCGGCACATTGTTCGGCGAGCTGGCGATGCTGACCGAAACCACGCGGCCGGTCACCGCGACAGCGCTCGAGCCGTCGACCGTGCTGCGGATTCCACGCACGCTGTTCCTGCGAATGCTGGAAGGCTATCCCGACGCCGCGCGGCGGCTACGCGATCTCATCGCCTCGCGCACGGACCAGTCCGCCCGCGATATCTACAATGTGCGCACGGTGCTCGACGAGCCGGAGCGGCGCTAACGTCTGCACTCGCTTTAATATTGGAGTGACGGGCGGAAGCAGGAGAATCCTCACACCTCCAACACCGCGGTCACCGGCACGTGGTCGGAGGGTCGCATGGCGCCGCGATAGGCCTTGGCGATCTTGATCTCGCCGACGCGGTCCGCCAGCGCCGGCGCGGTCCAGATGTGGTCGAGCCGGCGGCCGCGGTCGGCGGCCTCCCAGTCGAGCGCGCGATAGCTCCACCAGGTGTAAAGCTTTTCGGGCTCGGGCACCTTCATGCGCATGGCGTCGACCCAGTTGCCGATCTTCTGCGCGGCGGTGAGCTTCGCGCACTCGATGGGCGTGTGCGAGACGACGCGGAGCATCTGCTTGTGGCTCCAGACGTCGTGCTCCAGGGGCGCGACGTTGAGGTCGCCGACCAGGATCATGCGGTCGGAACCGTTGCAGCGCAGCGTCGCGCAATCGCGCATTTCGTCGAGGAACGACAGCTTGTGCTCGAATTTCTGATTGACCGCCGGATCGGGGATGTCGCCGCCGGACGGCACATAGAAATTGTGCACCGTGATCGGGTCGCGCAGGCCGGCGCGCTCGCCGAACACGGCCGAGACATGGCGGCAGTCGGACTTGGCGCAGAAATCCTGCTTGCTGGAAGTTTCGAACGGCAAGCGCGAAACCACCACCACGCCGTGGTAGCCCTTCTGGCCGTTAAGCGCGATGTGCTCGTAGCCGAGCCGCTTGAACCGTTTGCGCGGGAACTTGTCGTCCGGGCACTTGGTCTCTTGCAGGCAGAGCACGTCCGGGCGCACCGCCTTGATGAACTTCGCCACCAGGTCGATGCGCAGCCGCACCGAATTGATGTTCCAGGTGGTGACGGTCAGTTTCATGAATGGCAAGTTCTTGTAGCCCGGATGAAGCCATTAGCGCATGTACGCGCGTCTTTGACGCGCTATGGCGAAATCCGGGACGGAGTGTCGATTGTCGAAGCCGATCCCGCATTGCGCTTCGCTCCATGCGGGCTACAACCAATATCAATACGCGGATGCCCGCGACAAGCGCGGGCATGACGGTGAGATGGGCAACCTGTGAATGAATCGCAACGCCGCCGTGGCGCTCAGTTGTCGCGGCCGTAGTCGGTGTAATCGATCTTGAACAGGGCAGGGTCGGGGCGGCGCGAGCTGTCAAGGTTGGAAACCGCGACGCTGGTGTCGAAGCCCTGTGGGTCGGTCACCACCCACTGCTTGAGCTGCATGTCCTTGGAGCCGAACATCATCATCAGCCGGCTGGTGCCGGTGATCGCGTGCTTCTCCTCGATCGTGACCGTGACGTAGAGTTCATCGGCGGTGACGGCGACGACGTTGGTCTCGCGCAACAGGTCGATCTTGTCCGAGAGCAGGAAGCGCAGCGGCGTCTGCGACAACGGGAAGAGATCCTGCGTCGCCAGCCGGCGGTCACGCACCACCACCGAGGAACCGTCGGCGATGATGTCGATCGGGCTCGGCGGCTCGTATTCGAACCGGACTTTGCCCGGCTTCTGAATGTAGAACTGCCCGGTTGCGCGGCGCCCGTCGGCGCCGACCTGGACGAAATTGCCCGACAGCACATGCACGCTCGACAGGTAACCGCTGACCCGGTCGACCAGCGCGCGCTGCTTGCCATTGAAGGCCGTGGTGGTGCCGGTGGTCGCCGGCTTTCCGGTCAGGAACGAGGGCAGCCACGATGACCCGCCGGCGCCCGGAGCGGGCTGCTCGCCGGGCCGCACCGATTGCACGGATCCGGGCGGCGGCGGGGCCTGACCGGCGCGCGGTTGCGGCGCCGGAACCGGCAGCGGAACGGTTTGCGTCGCGGCCGGCGTGGCGGCTGCGATCAGCCCGGTCAGAATCGATGCGATGAAAGCCGCCTGGCACCTGCCGGCCATTCCAGTCTCCGCCTTTCGCCTCGCCCCTCGCCCTTTCCGCTAATCGCCGCCTGTGGCGATATCGCGGCTGCCCGGCTTGATTCCATGATCCCGCCGAAGCGACGTCTTCGACGGGCCATGCCCGCGGATGACGAAGAAACCTGATTCTCTGCAGAACGAATACCGGGTCACGCAGACGCTGCCGGCCCGCGCCGCTACTCAATACCGTTCCTCGTTCTCGCCGCCCATCAGAATTTCGCGCTTACCGGCATGGTTGGCCTGTCCGACCACGCCCTCGTGCTCCATGCGCTCCATCAAGGAGGCGGCGCGGTTGTAGCCGATCTGCAGCCGGCGCTGGATATAGCTGGTCGAGGCCTTCTTGTCGCGCAGCACGATCTGCACCGCCTGTTGATAGAGGTCGGTGGCGTCGCCGGTCGCGCCCATCGAGGTGGCGTCGAAGATCGGGTTGCCGTCCTCGTCGACCTCCTCGTCCGCGGCGGTGACCGCTTCGAGATATTGCGGCGTGCCCTGGGTCTTGAGGTGACGCACCACCTTCTCGACCTCCTCGTCGGAGACGAAGGGGCCGTGCACGCGGCTGATGCGGCCGCCACCCGCCATGTAGAGCATGTCGCCCTGGCCGAGGAGCTGTTCGGCGCCCTGCTCGCCCAGGATGGTGCGGCTGTCGATCTTGGAGGTGACCTGGAACGAGATGCGGGTCGGGAAGTTCGCCTTGATGGTGCCGGTGATGACGTCGACCGACGGCCGCTGCGTGGCGAGGATCACATGCAGGCCGGCCGCGCGCGCCATCTGCGCCAGCCGCTGCACCGCGCCCTCGATGTCCTTGCCGGCGACCATCATCAGGTCGGCCATCTCGTCCACGATCACGACGATGAAGGGCAGCGCCTCGAGATCGAGCTCCTCCTCCTCGTAGATCGCCTCGCCGCTTTCCTTGTCGTAGCCGGTGTGGACGGTGCGGCTGAGCTTCTCACCCTTGGAATTGGCTTCGGCGACGCGCGCATTGTAGCCGTCGATGTTGCGTACGCCGAGCTTCGACATCTTCTTGTAGCGCTCCTCCATCTCGCGCACGGCCCATTTGAGCGCAACCACCGCCTTCTTCGGATCGGTGACGACCGGCGTGAGCAGATGCGGAATCCCGTCATAGACGGAAAGCTCCAGCATCTTGGGATCGACCATGATCAACCGGCACTGGTCCGGCTTCAGCCGGTAGACCAGGCTCAGGATCATGGTGTTGATAGCGACCGACTTGCCGGAGCCGGTGGTGCCGGCGATCAGCAGATGCGGCATGCGCGCGAGATCGACGATCACCGATTCGCCGCCGATGGTCTTGCCGAGACACAGCGGCAGCTTGGCGTTGGTGTCGAGGTAGTCGTCGTTCGACAGCAGCTCGCGCAGATACACCTTCTCGCGCATCGGATTCGGCAGCTCGATGCCGATCGCATTGCGGCCGGCGACCACCGCGACGCGGGCCGACAGCGCGCTCATGGAGCGGGCGATGTCGTCGGCGAGACCGATGACGCGGGACGACTTGATGCCGGGCGCAGGCTCCAGCTCATACAGCGTCACCACCGGGCCGGGCCGGGCATTGATGATCTGGCCGCGCACGCCGAAGTCGCCCAGCACGCCTTCGAGCGCGGTGGCGTTCTCCTGGATCGTCTCGGACGGGAGCGTGAAGCGCTCGCGGGCCTTCTGCGCGGACAAGAGGTCGATCGCGGGCAGCACATAGCCGCCGGAGCGGCGCGCCGGCTTGGCGGCGGGCGTGCGTGGCTTGCGGGCGCGCCGCGGCGCGGCGGATGCCTCTTCCTCCTCCGGAGCGTCTTCCATCTCCAGGTCGCGCAGCGCGGTCTGGTAGTCGTCGAACCGCGGTTCGGCGCGCGCGCGCTGCGCCGGCGCGGCATTGCGGAAGGTGATGCGCGAGGTGGTGCGCCGCTCGTGCCAGCGCTTGAGCCGGGTCTTGAGGCTCAGGAAGGCATGCACGAGGAAACCGAGCGAGATCGAACCGCGGGCGCGGTCGCGCTCCTCATCTTCGGCGTCGGCGGTGACCGCGGCCGGCCGATCCTGGCGCCGCGGAGCAGCGGACTCCGGCTGCCACCCGAAGCCGAGCGCAACCGTGACCGCGACGAATGCACTGGCGCCGGTTGCGATGCCGACCACCAGCCGGATCAGTCCCAGCAGCGAATCGCCGGCGATCAGCACGCACAGCCGCAGCAGCGCGTCGCCGGTGACGCCGCCAAGGCCGGCCGGCAGCGGCCAGGATGCGGTGCGCGGCAGGCAGGCGGCGAAGCTCGCCGCGAGCAGCAATCCCGCCACCCAGGCCAGCAGCCGCAGCCGCTCGCGATGGAGCGAACGGTGCGTGCAGAACCGCCAGCCCCACACCGCGATGGGCAGAACGAACACCACCGCGGCGAGCCCAAACAATTGCATCATCAGGTCGGCGACGATGGCGCCGGGATAGCCCATGAGGTTGCGCACCGGCGCATTGGTGGCGTGGCTCAGCGAGGGGTCCTGCACCGACCACGACGCCAGCGCGGCCGCGAGCAGCATCGCCGCGACGATCAGCGACACACCGCCAAGCTCGCGCAGACGCCGGCGCAGCGCCGCGCGCACGCTGTCGGGCAGGAAGCCAAACCGGTCGATGCCGCGCTCGATCACCGACATGAACGATCCTCACCCCAGTGCCGCGACCAGGCGGTGCAACGCCTCGGCCGTGGTTGCGGCGTCCTGCACGATGGCGACGCGGATATAGCCGGCGCCGGGATTGGCGCCGTCGGCCTGCCCGCGCGCGAGATAGCTGCCCGGAATGACGCGTAGCCCCGCCTCTTTCCACAACCGCAACGCCACCTGATCGTCGGGGCCGAAGGCCGATACGTCGAGCCAGAGCAGGAAGCCGCCGGCCGGCCGGCGGTAGCCGTAGCGGTTGCCGAGAATCTGATCGGCGAGGTCGAATTTCTGCGCGTAGAGCCTGCGGTTCTCCTCGACATGCGCCTCGTCGCCATAGGCGGCGATGGCGACGCGCTGCGCCGGCAGCGGCACCTGCGGCGAGGACACGTTGCGCAGTTCGAGGAAACGCGTGAGGAATGTCCGGTCGCCGGCGGCGAAGCCGACGCGCAGGCCCGGCAGGTTCGAGCGCTTGGACAGCGACTGGAATACGACGACGTTCTCGAAGCCGCGGCCAGCGTGCTCCAGCATGCTCGGCGGCGCATCGCGGGTATAGATTTCCGAATAGCATTCGTCGCTGAACGCGATGAAGCCGTGCTGGCGAGCAAGCGCGGCGAGCCTCGCGAAATAGTCCGCGCTCGCGACCGAGCCCTGCGGGTTGGCCGGCGAGGCGAGATAGAATGCGACGGTACGGGCCAGCAGCTCCTGGGAGAGCGAATCAAGATCGGGCAGGAAGCCGGTCGCGGCAGTCGCGGGCAGATAGACCGCCTCCGCATGGGCGGCGACCGCGCCCGCCTCATAGGCGCCATAGAACGGATTCGGCATCAGGATCGCCGGTCGGCCGGCTCGGCCCAAGGTACGTTTCTCGTCCCAGCGCGCGGCGGCGATACCGGCGAGGAATAGCCCCTCGCGCGAGCCGTTGAGGACGAGCACCTCGGTGGCCGGATCGACCGGCCGCGGCAGCTTGAAGCGGCGGCCGAGCCACGCCGCGGCGGCGGCGCAGAATTCGTCCAGCCCTTTGTTCATGGGGTACTTGCCGAACTCCTCGATCGAGGCGGCGAGCACTGGGCCAACGAACGAGGGCACGCCGTGCTGCGGCTCGCCGACGGCGAGGCTGATGGCGGGCTTGCCCGGCGGAATATCGCCCAGCAGCTCGCGCAGGCGCACGAACGGCGAGCGCATTTCGAGGGCGCCTGCGGGCGAGGGTGGCGACTGGCGTTCGGCGGGGGCCATGTACATCGAGTAAGCGGCGCGCGCACCGCCGCACAAGGGATTTCCTACCATAGGAGGGAGGCGGTTAAGGCCCGATTAACCAATGGCGGGAGGGCGCTCGCCCGTGCGATAGGGGAACCGGCCTCGCCCCCCTGGGATGGCGCTGTGGTAAACTGAATCATGACCAAGGCACTGCAACTTACCATGACCAAGGCGGCCGCCCTGCCGGAGGCAGCGCAGGAACAACTTGGCCGCGAAATGCTCGAGCGCATCGAGCCGCTCAACGAACTGTGGGAAGCGATCCAGGTTGGCATTCGTCAGCTCGATGCCGGGGAGGCGAGGAGCTCGACATGGATGCATTCATGGGATCAGCTCCATCGCGAAGATGCCGGCCGCAAGTAAACAGCTGGTGTGGTCTGATCAATCTCAGTCCTAATCTCCGTCGCCCTTCGAGGCTCGCCCATAGCGCGTCGAAGACACGCGTGGACGCGCTTATGGCTCGCACCTCAGGTTGACGGAACCTCGCGGTGGCGGCGAGCGCGTGATGATTCGCCTTAGTAGATCCTATGGGGTGGCAGGTGGTCAGGAGGTAGGTTGAGTTTGCAACCACCAGCCCACCTGAGGATCAACGATGAGATCTGATCACACTGACGCACCTGCCGGATGCGAGTATGCCACGGTTTA
>JBOHIG010000023.1:0-10152 GCA_050725815.1 Xanthobacteraceae bacterium | reverse complement strand
ACTCTAGCACTGTCAAACGCAGGATCCGCCGGGGCCGTTCGATCGGCTCCGGCGGACGCGTCGTTGCGGCGCCCGGTGGTGCTGGTGCGAGGAATCATGGCAATCTTGGCCGCATCGCCACCGCCGCCCGACAGGGGATCGAAGGATCGTCCACCCATGCTGCGGCAATGGATGTGTTTGGCCGCCTACGCATTCGCGCTCGCCGGCTGGCTTGCTTCCGTCAGGCCGGCCGCTGCGATCGAGATCCATTGCATCGAGGCGTCCAAGTACAAATACCTCTACCGGCTGTTCGATGACGACAGGCGCAAGGCCGCGGCGTTCCTGCGGGTCGCTCCATCGAGCCTGCCGGACGGTGAGATATGCCGCGCCGCGATCGTCACCGGCAGCATGATCAGCCCGCAAAAGGCGAAGAAGGCGAAACAGACCGTCGACTCGATCAAGCTGCTGCGCGCCATCGAACGAAACCGCGGATGGCTGGCGACGCTCTATCTCGCCTCGGGAGGCGGCAGCGTGGGTTCGGGGATCACGCTGGCGAAACTGACCCGGCTATTCTGGCTGAAGACCGTTTCGCTCGAGGATAAGGTCTTCCCGTATCATCCCGATTTCGGCGTCCTCCCGGTCGCGCTACCCAGGCCGGCCGCGAAGCGCGCCAAGGTCAAGGTGAAAGCCAAGGCGGAAGGCGCTGCCGCGCAGCCGAAGCAACCTTCGCCGCCGCCCGAACCGATCGGCGACTTGGCAGCAGGATGGCGCGCCTATCTGCAAGCCGCGCCCTACCGTGTCGAGGTTCCTACGAAGCGGCCACGCGTCGGTTGCGCCTCGGCGTGCACATATCCGCATGTCGCCGGCATCGACCGCCGAGGCGTCATGTATGTCCACAGGCCACGATTTGGATCGAAGCAGGACGCAAAGAAATCGAAGCACCGTCTCGACATGGAGATGTCGATGACCGACACCCTGAAGGGCATGCAGCGCTCGGAAGCTACCATCATCGGCATCTATCGCGAGATGGATGCCGGTGACGAGGTCATCAGGCTGTTCGAGCGTACGCCAACCGCGACGGTGCGCCCGATCGCGGCCGAACGGTTCCCGCGCTACGTCGCCGACTATCTGCGCGACAAGTGCGGCGCCGATGTCGTTGCACTGGAACGGCGCGAGATTCGCATTCGCGCGGAGCTGGCGAAGAGTCCGGAGAACGCCGAACGCCTGCGCGCCTTGCTCGGCGAGGTTCGCGCCCGGCGCGGCCAGGTCGAAACCTGCGTTGCGGTGGCGCATGAGGCGGAGCGCCTCAAGCAGTTTGCGAAGTATTGCTCGGGAGCGACTTGCAATCGCAAGGCGATCGCAGCCGACCTCGGCATGAAGAAGCGCTCCGCGCCCAAGAAGAAATAGTTTGCGCCGTCATGCGCGCGGCGGCTCGGCGCGCAACCGCAACCGTTCGAGCCGCGCGATCAGATCCGGCGGCAGTTCCCGCGCTTTGCGCGTCTCGCGGTCGATCAGCACCATGGTGGCGCGGGCGCGCGCCGCGCACGTGCCCTCGTGGAAGAGACCTTGCGCGAACACATAGGAGCGGCGCCCGATCTCGGCGACCGCGGTGCCGACCTCGACATTCCCCGGCCAGTGCAGCTCCTTCAGGAAATCGATCTCGATGCGCGCCATCACCGTGGTCGCTCCGGGCACCTGCAAGCCGTTGACCGGGTCGTAGATGACGCCTACGCGGCCGGTCTCGAAATAGGTCGGGTACACCGCGTTGTTGACGTGGCCCTGACGGTCGAGGTCGCCGAACCGGATGATGTCCGGGACGCGAATGGTAAACGCGTCGATCGGCAGCGGGGGTTGGCGTGGCGGTGACAGTTCCTGCACGGTGAGGGCTCGCATTGCACTAAGGGACTGGGCGGGGGCGCATTTTCCAGTATCGACGCCGTTCATAGAACCAATTTCGGCACTATACGATTGCGAAGGCATGACAAACTTGCATCGCACGCAGCCGAATTTCCTCTTTTCCTGCCAGCCCGTCTTGGCTACACACAGCGCGCCGGCCACCGCGCCACGCATAGTGTCCATCTTTTTCCGGTTCCGGGGCTGTTCGCGCCCCCGGCGCCCCGGCTAATCACTCCCGGCCGATCCCAGGACGCGACGAGCAGGAGAGGGCGTTACCAGAACGCCCGCAAGAGACTACTTACAAGGCAGACGACGTATGACCGAACCAATCAAAACCGACGTGCTCATTATCGGCGCGGGCCCCTGCGGCCTGTTCGCGGTGTTCGAGCTCGGGCTCCTCGACATGAAGGCGCACCTCATCGACATCCTCGACAAGATCGGCGGCCAATGCGCGGAACTCTATCCGGAGAAGCCGATCTACGACATTCCCGGCGTCCCGTATTGCACCGCGCAGGGCCTCGTGGACGACTTGATGAAGCAGATCAAGCCGTTCAGCCCGCAATTTCATCTTCAGGAAATGGTCGAGACGATTGAGAAGATCGGCGACCCGCTGTTCTGCGTCACCACCGACCTAGGCAAGGTGTTCGAGTGCAAGGTGGTGGTGATCGCCGCAGGCGGCGGCTCGTTCCAGCCCAAGCGCCCGCCGATCCCGGGCATCGAGGCCTATGAGGGCACGTCGGTCCACTATTCCGTGCGCAAGATGGAGCAGTTCCGCGGCAAGCGCGTGCTGATCGTCGGCGGCGGCGATTCAGCGCTCGACTGGACGCTCAATCTCGCGCCGCTCGCGAGCCACCTCACGCTCCTGCATCGGCGCGACCAGTTCCGCGCCGCGCCCGACAGCGTCAACAAGATGATGGCGCTGGTTGGCGAGCGGAAGATCGACTTCGTGCTCGGCCAGGTCGCCTCGCTGCAAGGCGAGGGCGGTCAGGTCGGCAAGGCGATCGTCAAGCGCAACGATGGCTCCAACTTCGAGATCGCCTGCGATGCGGTGCTGCCGTTCTTCGGGCTGACCATGAAGCTCGGCCCCGTCGCGAACTGGGGCATCGAACTGAAGGACGGCGAATACATTCCGGTGAACACCGAGAATTTTGAGACCAGCGTGCCCGGCATCTTCGCCATCGGCGATATCAACTGGTATCCCGGCAAGCTGAAGCTGATTCTGTCGGGCTTCCACGAAGGCGCGCTGATGTCCCAGAAGGCGCACCGCTACGTCTATCCGGACAAGAAGCTCACCTTCCAGTACACGACCTCGTCCACCAGCCTGCAGAAGAAGCTCGGCGTCGCGTAGTCGCTTGCTTGAGGCGCTACTGCGCGAGCGGCAAAGGCTGCGGATTGTTGGCAGCGCCCGGCTTCGCCAGCGGGTCGACCCGCACCCTGGGCTCGGGGCCGCGGATGCCGAGCACCTCGCGCATGGCGGGGATGGCGGCATCGGCCATGGCTGCATGGCCTTCGGCGGTGGGATGCACGGCGCCGCCATAGACCGCCGAGAGGATGCCCCAGGTGGCGTCGTGAATGCTTGCCGGTTGCAGGACGCGCGACAGTCCCTGCGGATAGGTCATGGCGGTGAAATAGCTGTCATTGGCGGTACGCACCCAACGCGCCCGCGACGCATAGGGCCGATAGTCGCTTGCCGGCCGGCCGCACACCAGCGGATCGGTCGCGGCGCGCGAGAGGTCGGTCCGGAAGCTCGATCCGGTCGCCGAGAAACATTCGCGGTCGAAGTCCGGATCGCTATCCGAGCGGGCGCAGACGCCGTGTGCCGCGAACGCCGCCTGATGGGCGTCGACAAAGGTCATGCGGTCGGTCGAAGGATCGCCGCAGAGCTTGCCGCCGCATTGAGCGATCGCCTTGATCTTGGGCAGGAACTCTTTGGTGACGAATTCAGAGACGCGCCGCAGCCTGTTCGGATCGGCGCCGAAGGACGGATGCACGTCGAAGCCGCTGCGTCCGCCGCCGCAAGTCTGTCCGGGGGCGGCCAGCGCGGGATGGCCGTAGGACACGAACACCACGCGCGCGAGATCGCCGCCGACCAGCGGCTTGAGCGCCGCGCGCAGCCGCAGGAAATCGTTCGGCAGCGTGCGATCGAGGATCGCCTGCGACTCCGGGACCGTGGCGATGTGTCCGCCGCGCCCAAATATCACGCGCTCGGTGCGCGACTCGATGATGACGTCGGCGACCAAGCCTGAGAACTTGATGTCGTTCGCCCCGATGGTGAGCAGGACGAGATCGAGATTACGGTCGCCGCGATGCTTCTTCGCAGTCCTGAGCGCATCGGCAAGGCTCGCCATCTGCGCGCGCACCGTGCCCGAGCAGGTGGTCTTGGTGCCCGGGTTCGGGCATTCGCTGATACCCTGGCTGCCGAGGAAACCGGTCGGGATGGTCGCACCGGAGCAGGCGAGCGGGATGAAGGTAACCGCAAGATGGGGGTTCTCGATCGCGAGACCGAGCGCCGCGCGCATCTGGTAGCTGTAGAGCGATCGGTGGCATGGGCCGGATTGCCAGCGCGCACTCTGTCGCGCCCAGGCGTCGGCATGGGGATCGGAGCCTTCGACCACGCAGGAACGGTTGCCGCTGTAGCCGGCGCGTCCGGGCCGGTAGTACTCGCTCATGTCTCCGCCAAGGAATTGCCGGAAGCAGAAGCCGCCGTCGGAGAGCCGCACCGGCCGGTCGGGATTGCCTTCGCCAGCCGCGATCGAGTCGCCCATGCCAGCGATCAGCACGTCGCGCACCGTGATGTCGGCGACCAGGCGCTGCGCGGTCCCATCGGCAAGCACGATGTCGACCGTGGCGGTGGTCGCCTGGCCATAGGCGACGCGCAGCCGCACCTCCTCGTCGCAGGCCACGGACGCCTGCCGCGGCTGGCTGTCGCGGTCGCTGAAAGTCCAGATGCAGGAGACGTTTTCCGGCAACTGCCCGGCCAGCACGACGCCGACGCGATGATCGACGGGTGACAGGTAGATCTCGCGGGTGCCGTCGCGCTCGCAAAATTCCATCAGCACGCCGGCGCGATTCACGCACAGGCGCTCGACCGTGTCGCGCGCCCAGCCGCGGCCGTCGCTGGCTTCGGCCAGACGCCGCTCCGAGCCGAGCACGCCGTCGTCGCGCCAGGCTGCGACATGGCGCTGGAAATCCCGCTCGCTGCGAAACAGACGGAAGCGGTTCTTGACCTCCCATTCGATGCGCGGCCCGTCGGTGATCGCCGATTGGGCCGACGCCGGCGGAGTCGAAGGCGCGAGCAGGAGCAACGCGGTCAAGGCGAGGAGGCAAGAACGCATGGTGGACGCGGGTCCAATTCGAGGCGGTTCCGCATGATTAGCACGACGCTTGCGGCAGAAATGTGAGGCCGCAGGCGGCGGGGCGGCGGCGGCGTGGCGTGCCGGTCATACGTCGTCGCACCGAAAAATAAGGACGCCGCGGGCTTTTTGGCCCGCGGCGTGTGCATATCGTTGACCGGCAGGTGACTACGACAGCCGCAGCACCGCTTCCTCGTATTTGCCGTTACCCATACCGGTATCGGCGAAGATGCCGTGGTCGGCGATCCAGCGGAAGGTCTCTTCGTAGACCTCCTTGGTGTAGGGTTCGAACACCAGCCGCTCGCCCGGGCCCCAGCGACGCGTGTCCATCGTGCCGTGATAGCGGTCCGGAAATTCGTTCTTGTAATAGTGGGTGTAGAGCTCCGGCCGCAGGTCGATGTCGCGCTGCGCGCGACGCAGGGCCCGGAAGAACTTGCGCACATCGTCCGGATCGGGATCGCCGACCAGCGACGTCGCGATCATGAACGTGCAATCGATCACCTTCCGGAAGCCGAGTTGCTCGGCGAAGTAATACGGGCCCGAGAACAGCGTGGATGCCTGCGCAGTGCCGTCGATGAGCTTGTCCATGCGGTGGAACAGCATGCCGTCGGCGAAGGTCAGGTTGATCTTGTCGGCGGGCATGTACTGTTCGAGGCACTGGATGGTCGAGTAGTGGCTGCCGGACTGGTAGCCGACCGCGATCGGCACGCCGGCGAGATCCTCCGGCTTCTGCACCGGCGAGTCCTTCGACACGAACACGCCGGCGGGCGCGACCGAATAGACGTCGCCGTAGAGCCGGCCCTTGCCCTTGGAGGCCGCGACACCGACGGTCCAGTGACAGGCGCAGCTCACGTTCGACTCGCGCCCCTTCTCGATCGCCTGCATGGCGCCGACCTTGTCGCCCTTGTAGTGGTGCGCGCCGGCGGTCGAGCGGATCAGCTCGCGGAAGACGTAGTCGAGCCCTTCGTCCTTGAAATAGCCTTTCTCCTCGGCCACCCATTCCTGCAGGCGGAAGTGCGGCTCGATGATGAATTTTTCCTTGGCCATGTCTCGCTCCTTGATTGTCGTCGTCGACCCATTTTTCCGCTCGTCCCCGAGAAAGCGGATGCCCGCTTTCGCGGACATGAGCGGCACTCAAGTCATTCTCAACAGCATTCGGGTTCGGCGCCGCGGCGCCTGTCACGATGCTCGGCGACGCGGCGTGCGGCGATCATCTTGACGTGGTCGTCCATCAGGCGGCGGGCGCCCGCGGGATCGCGCATCTCGATCAGCGCGGCCAGTTCCTTGTGCACGTCGAGCACATGGCGAGCGACCTTCGGCGTCAGCGTCGGGTTCCGCGCCGGCCAGGACACGTGCAGCAACGAGATGAGCTGTACCACCAGCGCGCGGTTGTGCGAGGCTTCGGCGACGGCGAGATGGAATTCGTGGCTGGAGCGGGTGAACGCCGGCACGTCGCCGACCTTCGCCTCGGCGTCGGCGAGCAGCGCACGCAGCCGCGCATGGTCCTCGGGCGTCGCGTTGATGGCGGCAAGCTCGGCCGCGAGGCATTCGATGGCGCGCTGCGCGTCCATGACCTCGGCAGCGCTGACGCCGGCAAGGTCGAGCTGTACCGCGAGCGCCTCCGCGAACAGTCGCGCATTGCCTTGGGCGATGCGCGCGCCGCCGCCGGCGCCGACCTTGATATCGACGATGCCCTGCGCTTCGAGCGTGCGCAGCGCATCGCGCGCCACAATGCGGCTCACGCCGAAACGTTCGGCGAGGTCCTTCTCGGTGCCGAGGAAATCGCCGGGGCGAAGCTCCTTGGCGAACAGCGCATTGCGCACCTGCGCCACGATCTGGGTCGAGAGCGTCGGGCTGCGGAAGGCCAGCACCTTGCGCTCGAAATCCTTGCGCCCGCCGTTCTTGATCGCCGGATGCAGCCGCATGCCGGGGGCTCCGCGATTGAAAATATGATAAAGATCATATCTTTTGGCGCGGCTGGGTCAAGCCGGGGCGGCGCGGTCCACGCCAATAGGCGCGCATGATGGCCGGGCTCCATCCAACGCCCTTGATCTTATTCGGTTTCTAAGAATGTGCCCGGGATATAGGCGGAGCGAAGCGACGCCGCTCGTCCGCCAATCCGCGCCGCAAAGCACAGAAAGCCCCGGGTCCGGGACCCGAGGCTTTCCATTCCAACCCCCCGAAGTATTTCTTCGGCCGACGCCAACCCTAGGCGGCCCGCCGTTCAAGTCAATTTGACTTTGCGTCAAAGAGGTGGATCGCCGGCACTTGGCCAATTCCTGTGGCATTCCTGCCACGCAAATCCGACGGAACCGAAGGGTTTCGCGCAATTTTTCATGCATTCGCCCGCGTTTTTCCGGACGACAATTGATCGGCGGCGAAATCGTCCACCACAATCACCTTGCGCACGGCGCCCTCCATCGTCTCGAACTGCGCTGATTCCTCCGCAGTCAACCGGCCCGCGTCGCGACCCGCGCGCCAGTTGGTGATTCCGGCTTCGCGCAACCGCGTGCGCGTCGCGCTTGTTTGCGCAACCAGCGCAAAGGCGCGTTCGAGTCGTGCGATGCCGTCGTCGTCGCGTCCGAGGAACAGTCCCGGCGTGAGCCGGTCGCGCGCGGGCGACGGCTCGAGCAGGATTTCCGCGCAGGCGACCGTGAGCTTGTCCGGTGGCCCGCGCCGGCGCGACCCGAACGGGAGGGTGGCGGCGCGCAGTAGCCAAGCCGCCGGGCGATTCGGCAGATGCCGCAGCACTTCGTCGAGCCGCGCCTCGATGGTGGCGAAGCCGTCCTCCATGCATCCGGCGACCAGCGGCAGGTCGGTGGCCTGGCGGCCTTCGTCCTGCCAGCGCTTGAGCACGGCCGAGAGCAGAAACAGCTCAGACAGGATGTCGCCCAGCCGCGCCGACAGCATCTCCTTGCGCTTGAGCGCGCCGCCGAGCGTCAGCAGCGCCATGTCGGAAGTCAGCGCGAAGGCGGAGGCATAGCGGCCGAGCCGGCGATAGTAGCGCCTCGTTTCGCCCGCATCCGGCGCGGGCGCGAACAGCGCGCCGGTCCACGCGCGGAACAACGCGCGGAACAGCGTCGCGAAGCTGTGCCCGACATGGCGCCAGAACGCGCGGTCGAAACGCTCAAGCCCGCGCTCGCGGTCCGTGTCCTGCAGCGCCAGCATCTCCTCCATCAAGTAGGGATGGCAGCGGATCGCGCCTTGCCCGAAGATGATGAGGTTCTGGGTGAGGATGTTGGCGCCTTCGACCGTGATGCCGATCGGGATCGCGCGGTAGAGGCTGCCGAGGTAGTTGAGCGGCCCGTCCATCACCGCCTTGCCGGCATGGATGTCCATGGCGTCGTTGATCGAGGAGCGCATGCGCTCGGTGGCGTGCGCCTTCAGGATCGCGGAGATGACCGAGAGCTTGCGGCCCTGATCGAGCCCGGCGCAGGTGAGCCGGCGCGCCGCGTCGATGAGATAGGCGCTGGCCGCCATGCGACCGAGCCGCTTCTGCACGCCCTCGAAGCGGCCGATCGGCACGTTGAACTGCTGGCGCACCCGGGCATAGCCGCCGGAGGTGCGTGCCGACAGTGCGGCGGCTGCCGCCGCCAGTGACGGCAGCGAGACGCCGCGCCCGGCGGCGAGCGCGCTCATCAGCATCATCCAGCCCTGGCCGACGCGCTCCGGCCCGCCGATTACGTGGTCGAGCGGAATGAATACGTCGCGGCCCCAGTTCGGGCCGTTCTGGAACACCTGTAACGACGGCAGATGGCGGCGGCCGATCTCCACGCCCGGCGTATTCGTCGGCACCAGCGCGACGGTGATGCCGATGTCCTCGCGCTGGCCGATCAGGTGGTCGGGATCGGAGAGCTTGAATGCAAGCCCCAGCACGGTCGCGATCGGCCCGAGCGTAATGTAGCGCTTGTGCCAGTTGAGGCGAATGGCGAGCGTACCGTCCGGCCCGCGACAGACCACCCCGCGGTCGGTCATCGAGGCGGCGTCCGAGCCGGCCTCGGGGCTGGTGAGGCCGAAGCAGGGGATTTCCCGTCCGTCCGCGAGCCGCGGCAGCCAGTAGTCGCGCTGCGCGTCGGTGCCGAACTGGTGCAGCAGCTCGCCCGGGCCGAGCGAGTTCGGCACCATGACGGTGACCGCCGCGGTGATCGACCGGCTCGACACCGTGCGCACGACCTCCGAATGCGCATAGGCGGAGAAGCCGAGCCCGCCATAATCCTTCGGAATGATCATGCCGAAGAACTTGTTGCGCTTGAGGAAGTCCCAGACCTCCGGCGGCAGGTCGCGCCATTCGAAATTGATGCGCCAGTCGTCGAGCATGGCGCACAGCTCGTCGACGGGGCCGGCGAGAAACGCGGCTTCCTCGGCCGAGAGCGGCGCGGGCGGCGTGTCGAGCAGGATCTGCCAGTCGGGATTACCGGTGAAAAGCTCCGCGTCCCACCACACGTCGCCGGCTTCGAGCGCCTCGCGTTCGGTGTCCGACATCGCCGGCAGCACGCCGCGCGCCCAGCGGAAGACCGGGCGCGTCAGCCAGTTCTGGCGAAGCGTCGATAGTATTGAGCCTTCCCCGGGGTTCCGTGCGCGCATGGCGGTGCCGAATCAGAGGCGGGCAAGCGTGCGCCAACGCAATGGCGATAGGCAAGAGCCTGCCGCGCAATGGTGGCGGCAATCAGGTGCGGACAGCGGACGTTTCGTATTCCGGTCTGCGAATCCGGCACGGCACGAGCAGCACGACAAGCGGCGCGAGCCAGACGATGCGCGCGCCATAGCGGTCGTTCGGGTTCGACAGCGCGCCGCAGATGGCGGCGTTGGCGAGGATGGCGAGCGTGGCAATGGCGGCGAGTGGCGCCAGATCCGTGAAACGCCGCCGCGTCAAAGCGAGCGCAAGCACGCCGGCCAGCAGCAGCATCGAGGCCCATGTCACCGG
>JBOHIG010000022.1:0-3450 GCA_050725815.1 Xanthobacteraceae bacterium | reverse complement strand
CCTGACCTGCGCGATCCGCGCGTGCGAGCCGAAATCAGACGTGAAGCGGCCCTGCTCGCCAAGCATCCAGACAATGCCGCCGTCGACGCTTGGATCGAATCCGTCTACGATTGGGATGAGTGGAAGTGAAGCGCGGCGACGTAGTCTTGATGGTCGCCCCCGGCGAGCTTGGAAAGCCACGTCCTAGCATCGTCGTGCAAGCCAATGAACTCGGAGACGATACGACGACGGTGCTCGTTTGTCCGTTATCGTCCGATCCCCGCCAGAACGCTCGGCTAAGGCCCCCTGTTGAACCGACACCTGCAAATGGTCTGCGGTTGCGCTCTCAGATCATGACCGACAAGATCGTCGCCATCAATCGCGGACGTTTGCGGGGCGTTATCGGTACGGTCGATTCCGATACTGCCGATCGGCTCGATCAATCCCTGCTGCTTGTGCTCGGATTGGCACGATAACTCAACGGCGGACAGTTCATCACGCGAAACCGTGCGCGCCTGCTTGCCAAGGACGTGACCGCCAAGTGCTACGGCGGCGACGTGACGCGCAAGCGCAAGCTTCTGGAGAAGCAGAAGGAAGGCAAGAAGAAGATGCGCCAATACGGCAAGGTCGACATTCCGCAGGAGGCGTTCATCGCGGCGCTGAAGGTGGATGTGTGAGACTGCCGACTGATCGCTACCTGCCCGGACATTTCACATTGTTGACGGAAAAGCCCCGATGTGTAGGCTGTGATCAGAAGTCAGCGCAACCCGCAAGAACGCGATAACATGCGAGCATCGGCTTTCTCAATGACGGTTGCCGTGCTCCTCTCATCGCCATCATGGGCGCAATCACTTACACCATGCAGGCGCGGCGGGCTCGGCTGCGTGCACAGGGCCTGCGCCCGGTCCAGCACTGGGTGCCCGACCTGCGCGACCCCAAGATTCGTGCCGATCTGCGCCGCCAAGCCAAACTGATGGCTCGGCCAATCGAGGACGGCGCGCTCGATGACTGGGTCGAGCGGGCCTACGACTGGCGCGAATGGCGATAAAGCGAGGCGATGTCGTCCTCGCGGTGCATGCCGATCTCGGCAAGCCACGCCCTGCCGTGGTCGTCCAAGCCGACCCATTCAACGAGAATGCACTGACGATTCTCGTATGTCCGCTCACGCCCGACGTCACGGAAAGGCTGCCGCTACGACCCATCGTGCCGGCAGATCCCGGCAGCGGATTGCGCAAGCGATCGCAGATCATGACTGACAAGATGCTGGCTTTGCGCGGCGATCGCATCCGCAGCGTGCTCGGCGCCATTGATTCTGCGACGAGCGAGCAGCTCGACCGTGCCTTGCTGATTATCCTTGGGTTGGCGCGCTGAGCTGTGGCCACAGTTTCGCCGGCTCAACGCGACGCGCGCTCCTCGACCTCGCCGTCCGGCATCGCCACGAAAATCAGCACGCCCAGAATCACCATCACGAAGCGGAAGGCGCTCGGCACGCCGTCCCATTGCTTCGATTGCCACATCCCGAACCACTCGCCCCCGATGGTCATGAACCCGACCTGCCAGAGCAGGAAGCCGAGCGTCAGCCCGGCGACGGCGAAGGCCTTGGCGCGGTTGAACGCACGCGCGTCGGCGCGCAGCCTGAGCAGCAAGGTTCCGGCGCCGATCCAGCAAAGCACCGCGGTCGCCGCCTCGGTCGCGATGATCAACGCATAGGCGGCGTGATGCAGCGCCGGCGATGTGATGGCGCGATAGCGGATCGTCGACCGCTCGAAGATCGAGTCCATCGACAGCACATGCTGCACGAAGGCGAGATTGGTGCCGTAGTCGGTCAGGTTGCCGAAGGCGACCAGCGTGGCGAACAGCGCGATCGCGGCGACCATCGCGATCTTGGCGGCCCGGATGGCGATCATCGCTGTCTCCTCCGCGCCATGCCCGCGCTATTTCTTGAACAGCGCCATCGCTTCGTCCGCCAGCACGCCGCCGGTGATCGAAATGGGCGCGAATGGCGCGGTCGCCGCGACCTGCGCGCTCGAAAGGCCGATCTGGTCGATGCGTGTGGCAAGCTGCTTGACGGACGCGGCGAATACCAGCCGGGCGATGCGGCACCACAGGATCGCGCCCATGCACATCGCGCAGGGTTCGCCGCTGGTATAGAGCGTCGTGCCCCGCAATGCCTCGCCGCCGTGTTCACGCACGACGTTGCGGATCGCGACCATCTCGCCATGTGCAGTCGGGTCGCGGGTCGAGCGTCCGAGGTTGCGGCCGCGCGCCAGCACCGTCCCGTCGCGCACGATCACCGCGCCGAACGGGAAATCGGCCCGGCGCGCTTCCTCGATCGCCATGCGCATGAAGCGCTCGTCCTCGGTCCGGACCTGCGTGTCCGCCGCCGCGAGCAGGGACGGCGACGCCAGCGCCGCCGTGCAGGCCAATCCCGCGACGACGGCGCGGCGGCTGGGCAGGAAGGGGCGGCAAAGGCAATCGCCGTGCATCGATCCGACCTCCGTGCAGATGGCGAGGCGGCCAGATTCGCGGACGGGAGTCCAGGAAGGGATGCGGTCCCCGGCCTTCCGTTCAGGACACGCCGATGGTCGACTTACGCCGGAGGGCGCAGGCCATCGCCGCGCAGTCCTTGCCACGGGAAATCCGCGTTCTTTGCTATCTTTATTGCGAATAATTCTTAATTGCATTAGTTTCCGTATCTGACCCCATGTGCGCAGGAGGGCACCATGAATTGGCGACCAGTCGGGCTTGGTTTGGCGTTGTTGCTTGCGTCGGCGGCCGGTCCGGCCGGAGCCGCCGGCAATCTGGCAGGGCAAGCGCCGATCGAAGTGACCGTCGAGCTAGGACGGCCGGGCGTGCACGCCTTCGTGCCCAACAGGCTGCGCTTCGAGACCGGCAAGCTCTACAAGCTGATCCTGAAGAACCCGAGTAAGGACCCGCATTACTTCACGTCGCACGGCTTCACGCAGCTCATCTACACCCGCAAGGTCCAGGTCGTTCAGACGGTGGACGGCAAGCCGGTGACGCTGGCCGAATTCAAGGGCGCGATCCGCGAGATCGAAGTCTATCCCGGTCACAGCGCCGAATGGTGGTTCGTGCCGGTGGCGACCGGGCGCGTCACCGACCTGCTATGCGGCATCCGCGGCAAGGACGGCAAGACCCACGCCCAGCACGGCATGGTGGGCGAGATCGTGATCGAGTAGTTGGGTGCGCTCCGCCTGATTCGCGGGGTCAGAGGTTCGGGCTCAACGCCCCGGCCATGCGCGGGTCGCGACGCGGACGGGGACGGGGACTGCGTGGCCCGATGTTTCGTGGCGCAATGCGAACCGGCCTGACGATTGGCGCAGCGCGGCGCCCATCGAGGCCCAGAACCGTCGCGCCCGCTTGCTCCGTCGGGCCATGGTCGGGCGCGGCGCAAAGATCCGAATAGCGGAATGGGTCATGGCCGTCTCCTTCGAACGCCTGTCCCTGCTC
>JBOHIG010000021.1:0-2550 GCA_050725815.1 Xanthobacteraceae bacterium | reverse complement strand
AACACCGGCGTGCAGACGGTGATGTCGGGCAGGTGGGTGCCGCCGTTGTAGGGCGCGTTGATCGCGAACGCGTCGCCCGGGCGAATCTTTCCTTTGTTCTCGCGGATGACGGTCTCGACCGCCCGGTCCATGGAGCCGAGATGCACGGGCATGTGCGGCGCGTTCGCAACCAGCGAGCCGTCGCCGTCGAACACCGCACAGGAGAAGTCGAGCCGCTCCTTAATGTTGACCGACGACGCCGTGTTCTGCAGCGCGACGCCCATCTGCTCGGCAATCGACATGAACAGATTGTTGAAGACCTCGAGCATCACCGGGTCGGCGTCGGTGCCGACGGCGCGCGCGCGTGGGCGCAGCGCGATGCGCGTGAGCACCAGGTGGTTCTTGGTCGTCACCTCGGCCCGCCAGCCGTCTTCGACCACCACGGTCTGGTGCGGTTCGATGATTATCGCCGGCCCTGCGACTCTGTGGCCGGGCGACAACCGCTCGCGCGGATGGATCGCGGCGCGATGCCAGCAACCGCCGGAGAAGAAACGCGTGCGGCGGGCGGGCGAGGGGAGCTTTGCGCGGGTTTTCTTCAGCACGGGCTCGTCGAAACGCGCCCCGCCGCCCACCGATTCCACCTCGATGGCTTCGACGAACAGCAATTTGCGCTCCGACACGAAGCCGAAACGGGCGCGGTGCTTTTCCTCGAATTCGGCGACCATCTGCTGGATCGTATGGAGCGCGACCGGGATCGCGGTGTCGGTGCCGTCGTAACGCAGATGCGCGCGGGGATAGTTGAAGGTCTGGTCCTCCGGCACGCCCTGGGCGATGAGCTCGTCGATGGTCTCGTCCATGAGCGCGCGCTTCATTTTGTCCAGGTGGGCGAGCGCGGCACGGTCGAGCGGCAGCCCGACCGCCTGCTGGCGCGAGGAGCGAATGGAAGCGAGCCCCATGCCGTAGGCCGAAAGCAGCGACGAGAACGGATGGATCAGCACGGTCGTCATGCCGAGCGCGTCTGCGACCATGCAGGCGTGCTGGCCGCCCGCCCCGCCAAAGCAGTTGAGCGCGTAGCGCGTCACGTCGTAGCCGCGCTGCACGGAAATCTTCTTGATCGCGTTTGCCATGTTCTCGACCGCGATGCGGATGAAGCCGTCGGCGACGTCTTCCGGCGACTTGCCGACGTCTTTCGCGAGCGTCGCAAACGCGGCGCGCACCGCCTCGGCGTCGAGCGGCGCGTTTTGCGTTGGACCGAAAATCTTCGGGAAAAACTCGGGGAGCAATTTTCCCGTCATCACATTGGCGTCGGTAACGGTGAGCGGGCCGCCGCGGCGATAGCTTTTCGGGCCGGGATTGGCGCCGGCCGAATTGGGGCCGACGCGAAAGCGCGCGCCATCGAAATGCAGGATCGATCCGCCCCCGGCCGCCACCGTGTGGATCAGCATCATCGGGGTGCGCATGCGCACGCCGGCGACTTCGGTTTCGAAGGTGCGCTCATACTCGCCGTCGAAATGCGACACGTCGGTCGAGGTGCCGCCCATGTCGAAGCCGATGACGCGGGCAAAGCCCGCTTCGCGCGCCGTCTCGGCCATGCCGACCACGCCGCCGGCCGGGCCGGACAGGATCGCATCCTTGCCCTGGAACAGATTCGCCGCAGTGAGGCCGCCCGACGACATCATGAACATGGCGCGGGGCGATCGATCGCCGCTGTGGAGTGGCGACGTGCCACGTGCCGCAGCGGGCTCCCTCTCCCGCTTGCGGGAGAGGGGTGGGGAGAGGGTAGGCTGAGAAGGCATTGGTTGCATGCCCTCTCCCTGTCCCTCCCCCGCAAGCGGGGGAGGGGACGCTGGGGCGCCGCTTTGCCCAACAACGGATTCGCTAATCGGTGGAGAGCTTGCTGTTAGTTCCTCCGCCACCTGCGCCACGTAGCGGCGCAGGATCGGCGACAGATACGCATCCACCATCGTGGTGTCGCCGCGGCCGACGAGCTTGATCAGCGGCGAGGCTTCGTGGCTTGCCGAAACCTGCGCAAAGCCCATCTCGCGCGCGAGCGCGGCGACCCGCCGCTCGTGCTCGGGACGGCCGTAGGCGTGCATGAACACGATTGCGACCGCCTGAAGACCCTCGGCGCGCGCCCGATCGAGCGCGGCGCATACGGCTGCAAGATCGAGCGCCCGCTCGACCGTGCCGTCGGCGCGCACGCGCTCGTCGATCTCCTCGACGCGCTCGTAGAGCATGTCGGGCTTGACGATGTGACGCGCGAAAATCTTCGGCCGCGCCTGGTAGCCGATCTTGAGCGCGTCGCGGAAACCCTTGGTGATGAGCAGAAGCGTGCGCTCGCCCTTGCGTTCGAGCAACGCGTTGGTCGCGACGGTCGTGCCCATCTTGACGGCGCCGATCGCTCCCGCCGGGATCGGCTCGCCGGCCTCGAGCCCGAGCAGGTCGCGGATGCCCGCGACCGCCGCGTCGCGATAAGCCTCGGGGTTCTCGGAGAGCAGCTTGCGCGCAACGAGCACGCCGTCGGGCCGCCGTCCGACGATGTCGGTGAAGGTGCCGCCGCGGTCGATCCAG
>JBOHIG010000020.1:0-32694 GCA_050725815.1 Xanthobacteraceae bacterium | reverse complement strand
CGCGCGAGCTCGCGCGCCGGGGCTGGGCGGTCGCGGTGCTGGAGCAGCGCCGGATCGCGTGGAACGCATCGGGGTTCAACAGCGGCTTCGTGCTGCCGGGCTTCGCCTGCGACATGGAGCGGGTCATCAAGCGGGTCGGGATCGACCATGCGAGGTTGTTGTGGGCGCTGTCCGAGGGCGGCCTCGAATATGTGCGTACAGCCATTCGCGAAACCGGCATGCCGGGGGTCGACCCGATCGAGTCCGGTTGGCTCAAGGCGTCGAAGACCGACGATCCCGAGGCCGACCTCGCCATCGTGCGCTTGATCGGGCAGGAGCTGGGCGGACAGATCGAAGGCTGGCCGATCGAGCGCGTGCGCGAGGTACTCAGAAGCGACCATTATTTCCACGCCGTGAGCCTCCCGCAGGCGTTCCACATCCATCCACTCAACTATGCGCTCGGGCTCGCGGCGTCGGCCGAGGAGGCGGGCGCGCGCATCTTCGAGGAAACGCCGGCGCTGTCGATCGATGCGACCGGCGTGCGCAAGCATGTCATCACGCCGTTGGGACGGCTGCGCGCCGATCACGTCGTGCTCGCCGGCAACGTCCATCTCGGCAAGCTGTTGCCGTGGATTTCCGGGACGCTGGTCCAGCTCTGGAACTACGTGATGGTGACGGAGCCGCTCGGGCCGCGGCTTGAGGAGGCGGTGCGTTATCGCGGGGCGATCAGCGACTCCGATGTTGCCGACAACCACTACCGCATCGTCGATGGCGACAGGCTGCTGTGGTCGGGGCGATTAACGGCATGGCACGGCGATCCGCGCCGTTTCGTGCGCACGCTCAAGGCGGACATTGCCGATGTCTATCCGCAGCTCGGCGACGTGGACGTCGCCCATGTCTGGACAGCGTCGGACGGTAGCGCGCTCCATCGCATGCCGCAGATCGGCGAGTTCGCGCCGCGGATGTGGCTGGCCGCGGGCTTCGGCGGGCACGGCATCAACACCACCGCGATGGCGGGAACGGTTCTGTCCCGCGCGATCGCCGAAGGGGACGACACCTGGCGGCTGTTCGTGCCGTTCGAGCTGGTCTGGGCCGGCGGCGCGATCGGCCGCACGGTGGCGCAGGTGAATTACTGGTGGTACCGACGCAACGAACGCAACAAGGCGCGCGAAGCGCGCAAGCGCGAGGAAGAATACCGGCGCAGCGAGCGCGACGAGGAGGCGATAGCACAATAGGCCAGTCAGCGTCCCTCGCGGCGTGCCATGCAAGAGGCCGCTTCAGCGGCCGTCTCTTCTCGCCATGAACGCGAGCCGCTCGAACAGATGCACATCCTGCTCGTTCTTGAGCAGCGCGCCGTGCAGGGGAGGGATCAGCTTCTTGGGGTCGCGCTCGCGCAGCGTCTCCGGGCCGATATCCTCGACCATCAACAGCTTGAGCCAGTCGAGCAGCTCGGAGGTCGAGGGCTTCTTCTTCAGGCCCGGCACGTCGCGGATCTCGTAGAACAGCCGCAACGCCTCCGCGACCAGCCGCTGTTTGATGCCGGGGAAATGGACTTCGACGATCGCCGTCATGGTGTCGGGGTCGGGAAAGCGGATGTAGTGGAAGAAGCAGCGGCGCAGGAAGGCGTCCGGCAATTCCTTCTCGTTGTTCGAGGTGATGATGACGATCGGGCGCCGCCGCGCCTTCACCGTCTCGCCGGTCTCGTAGACGAAGAATTCCATGCGATCGAGCTCCAGCAGCAGGTCGTTGGGGAACTCGATGTCCGCCTTGTCGATCTCGTCGATCAGCAGCACCGGCCGCGCCTCGGCGATGAAGGCGTCCCACAGCTTGCCGCGCTTGATGTAGTTGCGGATGTCCTTGACGCGCTCGTCGCCAAGCTGGCTGTCGCGCAGCCGCGACACCGCATCATATTCGTAAAGGCCCTGGAGCGCCTTGGTGGTGGATTTGACGTGCCACTCGATCAGCGGGGCGGAAACCGCCTTGGCGATCTCAAGCGCCAGCACGGTCTTGCCGGTGCCGGGCTCGCCCTTGACCAGCAAGGGCCGCTCGAGCGTGATCGCGGCGTTGACCGCGACCTTTAGATCGTCGGTGGCGACGTAGGCGCTGGTGCCTTCAAAGCGCATGAGTGATCCTGCTGGGATGGCGGCTGTCACGTTGCCATCGCACGAACGTGAGGCAAATTGAAGGGGCGGGCGCTGCAAACCTGCGCGGCGCGCGGTATATTGAGCGAAACGGCCATCCCATTGCGAGAGGGGAAGCACATGCGTCTCGTCATCAGCCTGTTCGCCATCGTAGCGGCCACAATTGCCGCCACCGCGCAAACGGCGCCGCCGGCCGGCGCGCGGGCGACCGCGACTTTCGCCGGCGGCTGCTTCTGGTGCGTGGAAGCCGACTTCGACAGGGTGGCAGGCGTGCTCAGCACGACCTCGGGTTATATCGGCGGTACGGTCGCCGATCCGAAATACGAGGATGTCGTGCGCGGCGGCACCGGACATACCGAGGCGGTCGAGATCGTCTTCGACCCCTCCAAGGTCACCTTCGACAAGCTACTCCACGTATTCTGGCGCAATCACGATCCGCTGGCGAAGCACCGCCAGTTCTGCGATCGCGGCACGCAATACCGGCCCGGCATCTTCTACCATGACGATGCCCAGCGGCAGGCGGCCGAGAAGACCAAGGCCGCCGCGCAAGCGCGTTTCGCGCCGCGGGTGGTGCAGACCGAGATCACCCAGGCAACTGCGTTCTACAAAGCCGAGGGTTATCACCAGGACTACTACCTGAAGAATCCACTCCGCTACAAATTCTACCGCCTCAACTGCGGACGCGACGCACGGCTCGAAGAGCTGTGGGGCAAGCCGGAGTCATGATCATGCTCAGTCGGCGCAGCGTACTTCTCGGCGGCGTCGCCCTGGCGGCGGCGGCCGGCTATTGGTGGCTCTACGATTCGAGCGAGGCGCGCGGCAGCTTCGAGGTCGAGCACAGCGACAGCGAATGGCGCCGTATGTTGTCGAAGGCGCAGTACGACGTGCTGCGGCTGCACCGCACCGAGGTGCCGGGCTCGAGCCCGCTCAACCGCGAAAAGCGCAATGGCACCTTCGCTTGCGCTGGCTGCGAGCTCCCGCTGTTCGCGTCCGAAACGAAATATGAGAGCGGCACCGGCTGGCCGAGCTTTTACCGGCCGCTGCCGAACGCCATTGGCACGAAGAAGGACTACGTGCTGCTGGTCCCGCGCACCGAGGTCCACTGCCGACGCTGCGGCGGTCACCTCGGCCATGTGTTCGAGGATGGCCCACCGCCCACGGGCTTGCGCTATTGCATCAACGGGATCGCCATGACCTTCACGCCGGCCGAAACGGGATAAAGAACAGCAGGCGGCGTCAGATGCCGATTTCTCGCGCCATGCGGTCCATCGCCGGCACGCCGATGCCGAGCTTGCGGAAGAGCACGAAGTCGTCCCTGATCTCGTGCGAGTACTTCCGTTTTCCGTCTGCGCTGCGATCGATATCCCTGACCGCGATATAGACCTTCTTGGCATCCTCGATGCGGCCGAGGAACAGATAGGCGTGGCCGAGATTGACCCTGATCCAGGTGCGCGTTCCGTCGAGCTTGAGCGCAGCCTCGCAATACTGAACGGACAACTTGGAGCGGCCGCTCAGGAGGGCGTTCCAGCCGGCGTCACCATAGGCCTGGACGAGGTCGCTGCGGGTGTCGGCATTGGCTGACTTGGTGTGGCGTTCGCGCGCGATGGCGAGCCAGCGTTCGTCGGCCTGAAACATCGCATCGTAAGTTTGCTTCGCCGCCGGAATGTCGTCCATCTCGACCAGAAGCTGCGCGAGCTTCGACAAGCCGTCATGCAGCTTGCGGTTCCGCTCCTTGTCGGCCGGGCTGCGCGCAAGCAGCTTGCGTTCGAACTCCAGCATCTCTTCGAAGCTCTTGCGTGCGCCCGGCAGATCCTTAAGGCGGCGCTGGAAGTCGCCGACCTTGTTGAGCGTCCATGCCATATCGAGCAGTTGCCGCTCGGTTTCGGGATGACGCCGGTAGGTTTCGCGGTCGACGGCGAGCTCTTCCTGAAATGCCGCCAGCGCGCCGGTGAGATCGTTCGTGTCGCGCAAGGTATTGCCGAGATAGTCGAGCGCAAGCGACAGGTCGCGTCGCGCCGTGACGTCCTGGTCATTGCGCTTGGCCAGGTCGCGGCGCAGTTCGACCAGTTCGCGATAAGGTGAGAGCGCGGCCGGAAGGTTCTTCGTGCGGGTCTTGGCTTCGCCGATCCTCCCGAGCAGGGTCGCGAGCGCACGCAAGCGACCGACGTTGTTCGGCTGATGCGCCACCAGCTTGCGCTGGACTGGCAGTCCTTCGTCATAGAGCTTTTCCGCCTCGGCCCATCGGTTCTGTCCACGCTCGAGGTCGCCGAGCCGATTCAGGCTCCAGATCAGATCGAGCAGGCGCTGATCGTTGTCGGGACTCTCGCTTATGAGCTGCCGGTCAATGCCGATCTGTTCGGTGAAGAACTTGCGTGCGCCGTCGATGTTCTTCATTTCGCGCAACGTGTTGCCGACAGCGTCAAGCGCGGAGGCGACGTCGCGCCGCTCGGTCAGCCCCTTGGGTTCGCGTTCGAGAAGCTTGCGGCGGATGCTCAGCTCCTCTTGATGCGCCTGAAGCGCCCCGGGATAGTCCTTGAGCTGGCGCTTGACGCTGCCGATGCGGTTGAGGATCGACGCGAGCGCGCGCTGGCGCACCACGCTGTTGGTTTCGAGCGCCAGCGTGCGGCGGCGCACGTCCAGTGCCTCGGTGTAGTACCGCAGTGCGTCGGGAAGCTGCTTGACCTGCCGCTCGAGGTCGCCGATCCGGCCAAGGCTCCAGGCATAGTCCAGCAGACGAGATGCATTTTCGGGCTCGGCCAGCACCAGTTGCCGGTCGACCTCGAGCTGCTCGATGAAGGCCTTGCGCGCGCCGTCGATGTCCTTCATCTCGCGCAGCGTGTTGCCGACATGATCGAGCGCGGTGGCGAGATCGCGCTGCGCCCGGACGTCCTTGCGGTTGCGGGCGAGGAGCTTGCGGCGGATATCGAGCTCCTCGCGATAGGCTTTCAGCGCCTCCGGGTATTGCTTGAGCTGGTGATGCGAGTATCCGATGTCCTTGATCAGCAGGGCGAGTGTTCGCTGGGGTCCGGCGCCGGCGGGGTCGGCAGCAACCAGCACGCGCTGATGCCCCAACGCCTCCTCGTAGAACTTGATCGCCGTGGGATAGTTGTTGACCTGGCGGTCCACATCGCCGAGCCGCCTGAGGCTGAAGACGAGATTTTCCCGCCACTCGCGCCGGTTGGGATCGCGCCGGTGCAACGCGCGGTCGATGTCGAGCGCTTCCTCGAAATATTGGCGGGAGTTCTTGACGTCGCCTGCTTCTCGGATGAGCTGACCGACCCGGTCGAGCGCAATGGAGGTATCCTCCATCCGCTGCGAATTGCCTGGCGTCATGGACAGGAGTTTACGGCGGATGTCGAGCCGTTCGGTGTAGACCTCGAGCGCGGCCTTCTTATCGTTGAGCTTGACCAGCACCTCGCCGTACTGACCCAAGTGCACCTGAAGGTTGTTGAGCAACCGCTCGACCTTCGGGGTTGCGTTGACCAGCCGGCGATCGATCTCGATGGCTTCCTGATAGTGCTTGCGCGCCTCCTCGTGCCGGTTCCGGCGCGTCTGGACCTGGCCGACGCGCGCCAGCGCAAGCGCAAGGTCATCCTGCCACAGCGACTTGTCCGGATCGTCGCGCAGCAGCGCGCGAACCACGGCGAGGCTTTCCTCGAATGCCTTGGCGGCGGTCTCGATGTCGTTCGAGCGAAGCTTGACGTCGCCGTACATGTTCAGCACGACGGTGAGATAGCGCTTGATGTTGTTGTCGTTGGGATAGGCGGCGGTTAGCTTGCGGATGCCTTCCAGCGTTGCCATGGCGACCGCGAGGGTCGTGTCGGGAGGCCCGCTGCCGCCGCCGGTCTGGGAGGTCCGCCGGTCGGTCGAGGTCACCGGCCGGACGATATTGAAAACGAGGGTGTCGATGATGCCCGTGAGCAATTCGTAGGACTTGGCGTTGGCCTCGGCCCGCTTGCGTTGCTCCTCTGCGGCCTTGCGCTGCTCTTCCGCGACCTTTCGCTGCTCCTCGGCGCGCTGCCGTTCGGCCTCGACTTCGCTGAACATCTGCGCGACGCGTGTGAGCGCCGTTTCCGCCTTTACAAGATTTTCATTCGCGACGCTGTTGAGATAAGTGGCGACGACGGCCTGCGCGGCCATCAGGATGAACACGGCGGCCGCCGAGGCGATCATCAGGGCGCGTTTGCGGTTCTGGGTGCGCTGGCTGCGGTCGAGGAACGAGATCACCGCGGAGTAATCGCCGCCATACCGCTTGGCCCAGGCTGCGTTCGGCTTCGTCTCCCGGCGCCAAGCGACCAGGTTGGCAAGCTCGCGGCCGCGGAGCAGCTCGCCGGTGCCGTACCGGTCGATCAGCCGGCGCCATTGCTGGGCGGCGCGCCCTTCGGCCTCCAGCCATTCGGACAGCTTCTTCCATTGCCGGATGAGGCTCTCATGGCTGATGTCGACATAGGTGTCGGGCGAGATGATGGGATTGCGCCCGTCGTATTCGGGAACGAGGAAGTTGACGCCGGGCGCGCGGAACGCGTCGACCACGGCACGGACCGAAGCCTCGTCGCCGCCGCATGCGGACACCAGGTCGTCGAAGCGGGTCGGCCGGCGCACCGCATCGGCGATGGTTGAGCCGGCGGTGAGCGCGCGGAAGATCCACTCGACGACGGGCCAGCGCGCCTTGCCCAGCTCTTCGAATATCTGGTTGGCGTGCGCGTTGAGCGCGCCACTCAAGCCGCCGATGGCGAGGTAGTCGTCGACCGTCAGCTTGATGCGCTGGTCGCCGCCGGTCCGTTTGCGCGCCCGCAGCCACATGCGGTTGAGCGTGTATTGCAGAAGCGGAAGCTGGTCGGCCCGCCGCATGATGCGGTCGAATTGGTCATTGGAATCGCGATCGTCCCAGGGCGCGAAATTGGCGAGATCGTTGAGCAGCCGGTTGACCAGTGCGGGCTCGATTTCGATGTTGCAGACTGCCGCCGGCCCGACGATCGCCTCGCGGCACTGCTCGCGCGTCATGCGCGGGGTCAAGAACATGCCGGCATTGATCGCGTCGGACACCCCTTCGATCAGCGCGCAGGCGCCGAGATACTCCGACCGCATCGTGATGGTGACATAGATCGGGACGTCCTTCTCGCGCGCGCTTTCGAGCAGCAGCGCCGCGAATGCCTCCGCCTCCTCCCGTCCGGCATAGTCCTGATAGCGGAACAGCTCCTCGAACTGGTCGACCAACAGCAACAGGTTGGTGCCGTCCGGTAGATGGCCGGAGCGACACCACTCGATAACCGAGCGTGGCCCGCGCGCGAGATAGGCGCGCAGCAGGTCGATGTCCTTCTGGGGAATGATCGCCTGGTCGGGATTCTCGGCTTCCAGAAGCTCGCGCGCGAGGTTTTTCAGCGGCGCGCCACCGGGGCGGAATTCGACGATCTTCCAGCGCGAGCCGGCCTTCGCCATGAGGCCGAGCTCGAGTGCGTCGAGTAGGCCCGTCTTGACCAGCGACGACTTGCCGGTTCCGGAGGAGCCGAGCACCGCCAGGAAGCGGGTCGCCGCCAGGCGGTCGACCATCGCATTGATGCTGTCCTCGCGGCCGAAAAAGAGATCGGTTTCCTCGCGCCGGAATGCGCGCAGACCGGGATAAGGAGCACGCAACGCGTCGTCTTGAGTCACCGGCGAAGCTCCGCCACGACCTTGTCGACGTTATCGGCCGTCAGGTCGTTCTGGAAATCGATCTTGGTGAAGCCGCCGGACACCGAAATGTCGGGCTTGGGAGCGGGCGGCGCAAACAGGATGGTCTTCACGCGCGGCGGGGCATCGCGCAGCCGCTCGAGCTTGCTGTAGCGGCGCAGTTGCGCGCGCACCCACGGCGCATCGGCCTTGCCGTAAACCAGCATCAGCGCACCGCATTCGACCAGGTTGGCATCGAGGTCCTTGGTGATGTCTTCGGCCGACCCCTCAAACAGCGGGCTCGCGGCCATCCAGTCTTGTCTGTCCTCGAAGGCCTTGAGGAGCTGGTCGGCGAGCTCCTTGTCGGAACTGTCGGCATTGATGAACAGGAATTCAGTGCCTTTCGCCGGCGTCACGGCCTTTTCGGCAGCCTTCTCGGCCGCAGCGATGCTGCGCTCGATCGTCTTCTTGATCTCCTTCATGAACTCCTGAAGGCCCATGGCGAGCACTTCCGGCCCTTCGAGCAGACGCTTGTCCCAGTGCGTGATCGCGGCTGGATCGATGTCCGGACGCCGCCATTGCAGGATCTCCGCTCCGCGTGCCTTGGCGGCGTCGTATTGGAACTGGGCGTAACTCTTAGGCTCATCCGAGCCTTCGTCCTTGAGGTCGGGCGGCCGGTTCGAGCGGTAGGGACCGAGCAACTGGACGAACAGGTCGGTGCGCGCGACGTCGGCCTTCACCGCCTCGGCGAATTCGCGGCCACCCTGGAGATAGTCGCCGTCCGGTAGCACGGTCGCGCCGAATTGCTTGAGGTAGGCGAGCACCTGGTCGCGGTCGTCATAGAGATCCATCGTCGCTTGGGCGAGCAGGATCGTCTTGCCCGTCAGCGGTCCCTTGACGTCCGAAGCCGGCAACGCTTGCTTGCTCACGGAGGCCGTCGATTGCGGCTTCTTGGTCTGGTCTTCGAACACGTCGCGCAACAGCTCTTCCATCTGGTGGGCAAGCGTTTGCAGGCGCCGGTCGTATTTGTCCGGATTCGACCGCGGCGTCAGCTTGAGTGGGATGTCTTCTTCACGCTCGTCTTTCCACCAGAACTGCGCCCGTTTGAGTCGCAGGAAACGCGGATGGAAATCGCTTTCCTTGACCGGGAGCAATTCGACCGTGACGATCCGGTTGCGGCCGGTCGCGACCCGATCGAAGGCTTCCAATTCCTTGATGGTCCATTCCCGCTTGACGTAGCTGGGTGACAGGACGGCGAGGAAGACCGCCGAGTGGCACACATTGTCGGTGAGCATTTCCAGGTCGTGGTGCGCCTGGAGGTTGCGGGTGTCGAAGAAGACGTTCGGCTCGGTCCCGAGCCGCTGGCGCAGCGCGGTCTTGAGGTCGGCCTGAAAACGGCTGACCCAGCGAATCTCCTGGGTGTCGGGTTCGTTGTCGAAATGCGCGTAGCTGATGAAGACGTCGTGCTCGAAAACGGGAACGAAGGCCATGGCGCTACGACCGCTCCCCCAACGTTGCCGCGTCTTGCCCCATGAGCAATCTAGTCCAATCGGCGCCAAGCACAAAGTAAAAGCGCGTTGCCCCGGCTGAATTTCCCGCGATCTGCCCGCGCCTTATCGGCAGGCTTGGACATCCGAGTTCGGGGCCGCCAGCAGGCAATTCGCCCGACAATCGCGGCGCCAGCGAGGCAGCGGCACGCGTCGCGCGCAGCGTCCGTGAGCGCAAAACGCCCGGCAGGTTTTGCCGGTGCGGGCGCATGTTGCCGGGCAACCGCGTTTGATCCGGTCTATAAGCCATTGAGTTATATCATCTATTTATTGGCACGAGGATTGCGACGGCCTTCGCGATCGTGCGGCCGATGGCCTGGCCGCGATGCCGTTGGAGATCAGTCATGGGTATCTTCGGTGCTCTTACGACCGCCGTCACGGGGATGCGCGCGCAGTCCTTCGCGCTGGAGAACATCTCCGGAAACATCGCCAACTCGCAGACCACCGCGTTCAAGCGGATGGACACCAGCTTTGTCGACCTGATCCCCGACGCCACGCCGTCCAAGCAGCTTTCCGGCAGTGTGGTCGCCAATTCCCGCATGACCAATACGGTGCAGGGCGACGTCCAGTCAGCCACGATCGGGACCTACATGGCGATTAACGGCGACGGGTTCTTCGTGGTGCAGAAGCCGTCGACCTTCACCGACAACCGGCCGGTCTTCGACGGCATCGACCGTTATACCCGGCGCGGCGACTTCCAGCCCGACAAGAACGGCTATCTGGTCAACGGAGCCGGCTACTACCTGATGGGTATTCCGGTCGACGCGACCACCGGAAACCTGGTCGGCAGCGTGCCGCAACTCCTCCAGTTCCAGAACGACTTCCTGCCGGCGCAAGCCACGACGCAGATCGAATACCGCGCCAACCTGGCGAGCTATCCGCTCACGCCCAATGCCGATACCGACATTCCGAGGTCGGAATTGCTCGATCCGGCGTCGTTCTCCGCCAATCCGATCGCATCGGCGCCGGTCGCGGCCAGGATCACCGGCGCGGGCGCGCAGTTGGCCGACGTCGTCGCGGGCGTGTCGGGTACCGGCACCTTCGCCGATCCCGCGCTCACGCCCGTTGGCGTCGGCCTTGGCGGCACGCTCAGAATCACGGTGACGCCATCGGGCGGGTTGGCCACCAACTATGACATCGCCATCGGCGATGCCGATACTCTCAATGCCATCGTTGCCGCCATCAACGGAACGCCCGGTCTCGGAGCGGCCGGCGCGGTGGAAGCTTCGATTGATACCAGCGGCGGCACCAACAAGCTGCGGCTGGACGCAACCGGTGCCGACTATGATTTCGAGATCAACGCTTTCTCGGCCGATGCGCTGACGGGCCGGCTCGGGCTCGCCGAGGTCGCACACCTCTCGTCGAACCTCATGGATGCGGGCGTTTCCCAGGGTGAGGTGCTGAGCATTGACGTCGGCGCCAACAATTTCAGCGTGACCTTCGGAACCGGCGTCGGCGAAGTCTCCACCATCGCCGAGCTCAATACCGAGCTTGCGGGCTACCCCGCCGCGATGGGGACCGTTGCTCTCGACGCCAACGGCAACCTGTCCTTCGTCGCCAGCGGCAACAACACTATTGAAGTCAGTCCGTCATCGACGGCGGTGAAGTTCGGCATCAACGTGTTCACCGCATTGCCCGCCGACGGGACGGTGCACGGGGCCGACCTGACCGCATTTCTCGACCAGTCGATCGGCGGCGGGGCGGTGACGGCCTACGACATCTCGGGTTCGCCGGTAAACATCCAGCTGCGTTGGGCCAAGGTCGACGGCCTGCAATATGGCGGCGCCGACACCTGGAACCTGTTCTATCAGGTCGACTCCAACGCCACCGGCCAACAACCCGCGTGGCAGAATGTCGGCGTCAATTACATGTTCGGCCCGAACGGCCAAATGGATCCGATCATCGCCAATCTGAATCTGAGCGACGTGACCGTCAACGGCGTGCAGTTGGGCGACATCCAGCTCGTTCACGGCTCCGGCGGCGTCACGCAGTTCGCCGACCCCAACGGTAACGCGCAGGTCAATATCCTGCAGCAGAACGGCTTCCCCGCCGGCGAATTGCAGCAGGTTGCGGTCAGCGACAAAGGCCGGGTGGTTGGCAGCTATTCGAACGGACGCACGATCGACCTCGCCGAGATCACGCTCGCCAACTTCAACGGCGCGAACTACCTCAAGCGCACCGACGGCAGCGCCTTCGAGGTTACGGACGAGTCCGGCCCCGCCATCTATGGCGCCCCGGGCAAGATCGTCGGCTCGTCGCTGGAAGGCTCCAATACCGACATCGCCGACGAGTTCACCAAGCTGATCGTGACGCAGCAGGCCTACTCCGCCAACACGCGGGTCATCTCGACCGCCAATACAATGGTTCAGGACCTTCTGAACATGGTCCGCTGAGCGGAGCGCGGCGCGTCAAGGACGTAAACGGCCATGAGTCTCACCCAGGCGCTTGCAACGGCCGTTACCGGGCTGCGCGCCGCGCAGACAGGGCTTTCTATCGTCGCCTCCAATGTGGCGAATGCGGAGACGCCAGGCTATGTCCGCAAGACGCCGGTTCAGGCCGCCATCGGCGCGGGATCGGTCGGCGTCGGCGTGCGTGTTGCCGCGATCAGCCGCGAGCTCGATCAGTACATCCAGCGACAGATGCGGATCGAAAGCTCCGGCGCCGCCTATGCGGGGCTGCGCGCTGACTTCTACCAACGTCTCCAGAACGTGTATGGCGTGCCCAGCGCCGTCAGTACGCTCGAAACCGCCTACAACGAATTCATGGGAACGTTGCAGGCGCTTTCGACCAGTCCGGAATCACCGGCCGCGCGCAGCGCCGTCATCGCGGCGGCCCAGGTGATTACCCAGCAGCTCAACGGCATGACCGTGGACATGCAGGCGCTGCGCGGCGATGCCGAGTTCGGGATTGCCGACACTGTGGCGCGGGCAAATGACGCGATGGCGCGGATCGCGGAGCTCAACCAGCAGCTTGCCACTGCCAGCCCCGGCGACGCCACGACGGCCAATCTGCTCGACCAGCGCGACAACTATATCGATCAGCTGGCGCGGATGATGGACATCAAAGTCATCCGCAACGACCGCAATCAGGTGACGGTATTCACCAATTCCGGCATTCAGCTGGTCGGCATGGAAGCATCGACGCTCTCCTTCGAACCCCAGGGGTCGATGAATGCGAGCGCGCAATGGAGCAACAATCCGTCGTTGCGCACGGTCGGCACCATCGCGCTGAGGGGCCCGAACGGCGGTGACGTCGACCTCATCTCGAGCGGGTCCATCCGCTCCGGCGAACTGGCCGCCTATCTGGAAATGCGCGACCAGGTGCTGGTGCAGGCGCAGATGCAGCTCGATGAGATCGCCTCGGCGATGGCGCGCGCCCTATCCGACCGTACCATCGACGGAACGGCGGTCACGGTGGGCGCGCAGTCGGGCTTCGACATCGACCTGGACAATCTGATCGACGGAAATTCGGTGCGCATCTCCTATACCGACAATATGTCGGGTGAGCAGCGTGTCCTTACGCTCATGCGGGTCGATGACACCGATGCGTTTCCCCTGTCGGATTCGGTAACGCCCGACCCCAATGACCAGGTGGTCGGTCTCGACTTCTCCGGTGGGCTGGCCTCGATCGTCAGCCAGATCAACGCTGCGCTGGGCGCCAGCGGACCGCAATTCTCCACGCCCGGCGGGAACACCCTGCGCGTCCTTGACGATGGCGCCGCCAACGCGGTCGATGTCGGCGCAGTGTCTGCCACCTATACCGTGACCTCGCTGACCGGCGGCACCGCCGAACTGCCGTTCTTCCTGGACGCGGGCGCGCCATTCACCGGCGCGATCCATGCGGTTGGTGCGCAGACCGTCGGCTTTGCCGGACGCATCACCGTTAACGGGAACCTGGCCAACGACTCCTCGCGCCTTGTCGTGTTCAACACGACGCCGATGACGCCGGCCGGGGACGCAACGCGGCCGAACTTCATCTTCGACCGCCTCGATACCGGGGCGTTGTCGTTCTCTCCGCAGGCCGGCATCGGGACATCGTCGGCGCCGTTCAGCGGATCGATCCACGCCTATATGAGGCAGGTGCTCAGCCAGCAAGGCGGGGCCGCGGAAGCCGCCGCCAATCTCAAGCAGGGCCAGGACGTGGTCTTCAACTCGCTGCGGCAGCGGTTCAACGACAGTTCCGCCGTCAACATCGACCAGGAGATGGCGAACCTGCTCAACCTGCAGAACTCCTACGCCGCCAACGCGCGCGTGCTGGCGACGGTCAAGGAAATGCTCGACGCCTTGATGAAGATGTGAGGCCGAAAATGAGTATCACGGGCATCGGTTCGCGGTCGGCGCTGATGGCTCAGTCTCTGGTCGAGATGCGCCGCCAGCTTGACGATCTGCAACGACAGCTCGGCACCGGGCAGAAGTCCGACACCTATGCCGGTGTCGGACTGAATCGCGGCCTTGCCGTCGGATTGCGCGCGCGGCTCTCCGCCCTGGAGGGGTACAACAACGCCATCGCCAATGTCGGCGTCCGCCTTGACATCGCACAGAGCTCGCTCACGCGGCTGTCGGACATCGGCCGCGACGTCAAGGCGGCCGCCTTCCAGTCGGTCAACATCGAGAGCAGCGGCACGACCATTGCGCAGTCCATCGCGTCGTCCGGTCTCGGAGAGATGCTGGGCCTGCTCAACACGCAGGTCGGCGACCGCTACATCTTCTCCGGCCGCGCCTCGGACCAGCCGGCGGTCGCCAGCCTCGAGCATATCATGGACGGCGACGGCGCCCGCGCCGGCTTCAGACAGGTCGTCGCCGAGCGAAAGCTCGCCGACCTCGGTGACGGCCTGGGCCGCTTGGTCGTGTCGGCGCCGACCACCACGTCGGTCATGGTGGCGGAAGACGACGATCCTTCGGTATTCGGCTTCAAGCTTTCGGGCATCAATTCCGGGCTTGCGAATTCGACCGTCACCGGTCCGTCCGGGACGCCGCCGTCGGTTACCGTCGATCTGACCGGTCAGCCGAATGACGGCGAAACCGTGCAGCTTTGGCTGGATCTGCCCGACGGATCGAGCGAGACCATCATCCTGTCGGCGACCACGTCGACGACGCCGGGTCCGCACCAGTTCACCATCGGCGCCAACGCCGATGCGACCGCGGCCAATCTGCAAGGCGCGCTCACCGCCGCCATCGGCGAACGCGCCCGCACGGCGCTCACGGCCGCCTCGGCGGTCGCCGCCGCGGACAACTTCTTCAACGGTATGCCTCAGCGCGTGGACGGACCGCCCTTCGATACCGCGACTGCCTTGATCGCGGGCACAGCGGCCGACACCGTCTCCTGGTACATCGGCGAAGACGGCCCCGACCCGGCACGCGGTACCGCGACGGCCCGCGTCGACACCTCGATCGCGGTGTCTTATGGAATGCGCGCCAACGAAGAGGGCGTCCGCTGGATTGTGCAGAACGTTGCGACTCTCGCCGTGATGACCTTCCCGCCGGGCGATCCTGACGCAAAGGCGCGCAGCAACGCGCTCAATCAGCGCGTCGGCGTCAACCTGGACGTCCCCGTCGGCACCCAGACGGTGGAGGACATCGCGTCCGAGCTTGCCGCCGCCCAATCGACGAGGGTGGCCGCCTCCGAGCGGCACCGGCAAACCGACAGCACGCTCGCGGGCATGCTGCAGCAGATCGAAGGTGTGTCGACCGAGGAAGTGGCAGCGCATATCCTTGCGCTGCAAGTGCGCCTGCAGGCCTCTCTGCAAACGACGTCGCTGCTGTACGAGACGTCGCTCGTCAACTACATCTGATCACAAGATCGAATGCACAAATGCAAAGACGGCCGAGGGCATCGGCCGTCCGTTCGCGGGCGCGCGCGGTTGGGTCAGGCGCGGCCAAGCAGGCCGGCGGCAAGCTCGCGGTTGATGTTGATCAGCGAGCCCAGTTGTTCGCGCTGCGGGTCGGTCATCAGGGCCATCGTCTTGTTCATCACGAACAATCCGAGGTTGGCCACGTTCTGGCGGATGGCGACCGGCAGCGGATGCTCGGCACTCGTCACCGACGTCAGAAAGATCGACCAGAGCTTGCGGTTGTAGAGCAGCGCTTCGTCGAGGCCCTTCGCCCCGCTATCCCACTTGTCGTGGATGAGCTGTAAGCGTGACGCCGCCTTCAGGAGGAGATCCGCCTCGAGTTCACGCGGGCTGGCGATCTGCTTTGCGATTGCTCCGTAGGTCTGCATTGCGCTTTGCATTGTCAAAAAGCTCCTGCTCGTACGCAATCAATTTCTTGGCATGCTTCAAGGCCTTATACATTTCTCCCGTTAAGATATGATTATTGATGTTCTCGATATGCGGCCAAACGCTGGGGACGGCTTCGAGCAGCTCTTGAATGAGCCCGAAATAGACCTGGTGGTGGAGACGCGGGTCCTTGGACGTGTACATCATCTGCACAGCCAGATAGATGCGCTTGGACGGCGTGTCGGCCCGATTCTTGGTCAGGATGTCCTTCTGTCGAAGGACCGGAGTCTCGCCCTCGATCAAGAGCCGCGTGCGCTGGTCTGCGTTGGTGACGATGCAGTCGCCGATGATGATGCGCTCGCCGGGCTTCAGCTCCACCCTCAAGGCCATACCGATTCTCCATCGCAACCGCGCGCGCGAAGCGGATCAGTTGAACAGGCGCAGGACGTTTTGCGACGCTTGCGCCGCAAGCGACAGGGCAGTCGTGGACAGTTGCTGACGGGTCTGGAGCGCCAACAGGTTGGCGCCTTCCTCGTTGGTATCGGCGAGCACCAGGTTGTCGGCGCCGGTCAGCAGCGCATTGATCATTGACTTCATGAAGTCCTGACGAACTTGCACCACCGAAAGGTTCGAGCCGAATTCCGACGCCTGCGAAGCCAGCGTGTCCAGCGCGGCTCGCAGTTCGGCCATCGCGGCATTGATGTTGAAATCGGTCTGGAAATCCGAGCCTGCGGCGGCAAGCCCGAGGCCGGCGGAATCGAACGTCTTCCCGGGTATCAACAGCGACGACGTCGATTGTTCATTGAACACGACCTTCAAGCTGCCGCCGAGGATCAGGTCGACGCCGTTAAATCCTGCGTCTTGCGCCATCTCGTCGATTTGAGCGAGCAGCGAGTCGTATTGCGCCGCCAAGGCCGAGCGCGCCGCATTCAGCGTGCCTGCGGCGGTGGTGCCGTCGGCGAGGCCAAATTGCAGCTTTTCGGCCGCAGCGGCCGTGCCGCCGATGACGATGGTATTGGTTCCGGTGGCCTCGAGCAGAATCCTGCCTTCGCTTGATAGCTCGGCCTTCACGTCAAGGTTGGCTGTCGCGTTCACCGCGTCGAGCAGGTCCTGGACCGTGTTGGTCGCCGCCAGCGTGAGCGTTGCGGTGTCGGTGCCGTCGCTGACGGTAATCGTGTCGCCGGCCGTAAATGCGAACGACGATGTCGCCGTCAAGTTCGTCACGGAGCCCGAATATTGCGCCGTCGTCGGTGCGCTGTGCATCGCCTGGTGCGTGATCGCCTGAGCATTCTCGACCAGCTTCTTGATCGAGCTGATGCCCTTGTCGGCGGCTTCGAGCGTCTTCATGGCGTTACTGACGCCATCGAGCAGGTTGCCGAGATCGGCCGCCCGGTTGGTCAGCGCGGACGCGGTAAAGAAGTTGATCGGGTTGTCGAGCGCTGAATTCACCTTTTTCCCGGTGGAAAGACGCTGTTGCGTCCGCGATATCAAATCAGTTGTCAGCTGCAGCGACAGCAGATTTGAGCGCACCCCGGCCGAAAGGACAACATCGCCGCTCATGTCTTAGCCCAACCGAGAAAATAAGGTGAATTTGGTCCAACCCCGTTTCCGTGGCTGCGCGATGATCATGATTGATTAACCCTAATGGTTGGTTAAGCCGCGGCGTTTCAGCATTCCGCCGACGGGGAAATGCGGCGGAAAACATCGTTAACAGTCTCTTATCCAGAATCGATCAAGCCTTGCTGGATGGACACATCCGAACTTTCAAGCGATCAGGTGGCGGAACTCGCTCGCATCGACGCCAGAGTGGTACCCGGCCGGGCCTGCGGCTCATGCACGCTTTGTTGCAAGGTGGTCAGCATTCCCGAACTGGGAAAGGCGGCAGGCTCGTGGTGCAAGCATTGCCGGCCCGGACGCGGTTGCGGCATTCACGCTGCAAGGCCCTATGTGTGCCGCGGCGCCTACTGCGAATGGATGATTTCAAAGGGTCTTGGGCCCGAATGGAAACCCGAACGCTCGAAATTCGCGCTGTTCAAGACCAATGACGGCCGCAGACTCACGGCGCATGTCGATCCGGGCTATCCCTCGGCCTGGCGGCAGTCGCCTTATTACGAAAATTTCAAACAGTGGGCGCGCGAAGCCGCGCAAAAGACTCCCGAGATGCACGTCGTCGACGTGATGATCGGAGAGCATGCCATCGTGATCCTGCCCGATCGCGAGGTGGAGCTTGGTATCGTCCCGCCGGATGAGATGCTGAGGTTGAACAAGTTCATGACCCCGATGGGCGAAGTCATCGAGGTTGAAAAGATCAAACATATCTAAAGCGCAGCATTCCAAGAAAACTCTCATTCCACAAAAGAAAACGGCGGGCCAGGGGCCCGCCGTTTGCATTGACGTATTTGCGTGACTTAGCCGAACAGACGCAACACGTTCTGATCGGCCTGAGAGGCGAGCGACAAGGTTGTCGTCGACAGCGACTGCCGGGTCTGCAACGCGAGCAGATTGGCGCTTTCCTCGTTGGTGTCGGCGAGCACGAGATTGTCGGCGCCCGTCTCCAGGGTGTTGATCATCGACTTGGTGAAGTCCTGGCGAATCTGCACGACCGACAGGCTCGAGCCGAAGGTCGACGCCTGCGAACGAAGCGTCGTCAGTGCCGAGCTGAGGTCGGATAGAGCCGCATTGATGTCGAAGTTCGTCTGGAACGTATTCCCCGCGGCGGCGATGCTGAGGCCGGCGGAGTCGAAGGTGACGCCCGAGATCGACAGCGAGGACGTATTGGTTTCGTTGAAGATGACCTGCAGGCCGTCGCCGTTGAGCAGGTTCACGCCATTGAAGCCCGCGTCTTGCGCCAGCTGATCGACCTGGGTGCGAATGTCACTGAACTGCGATGCCAGGTCGGAGCGCGTCGTGTTCAACGTGCCGGCTGCGGTCGTGCCGTCAGCAAGGCCGAGCTGCAGTTTGTCTGCAGCGGAGGCGTCGCCGGCGATCACGATGGTGTTGGCGCCGGTGGCCTCGAGCACGACCCGGCCGTCGCCCGAAAGCGAAGCCTTCACGTTGAGGCTCGCCGTGTTGTTCACCGCGTCGACGAAGTCCTGAACGGTATCGGTGCCGGTCGAAGTGAACGTGCCGGTGGTCGTGCCGTCGTTGACGGTGATCGTCTTGGTGGCGGTGACGGTGATCGCGGTGGACCCGGTCAGGCCGGCAACGGAGCCGGTGACCTTCGCCGTGGTGCCGGCGCTCTGCAGCGCCTGCTGCGCCAGGGCCTGGGCGTTTTCAACCAGCTTGGTGATGGAGGAAATGCCGTTGTCGGCCGCTTCCAGCGTCTTGATCGAGTTCGAGATCGAATCGATCAACTTGCTGAGGTCGTTGGCGCGGGAGTTCAACGATGACGCGGTGAAGTAGCTGATCGGGCTGTCGAGGGCCGAGTTGACCTTCTTGCCCGTTGCGAGGCGGTTCTGCGTCACGCTCAGGAGCTGAGCGGTGCTTTGCAGCGAGAGCAGATTCTGCCGGACGCCAGCCGACAGAGTGATGTTACTAGCCATGGTCTTCGAACCTTTCTGGTTGATTGCCGTACTGGCGATGACACGTCGATCCCTTGGATCGGCCGGCAGAATTCCACGGCGGCTGTAATTTGAAGTGAAAAAACGTGGTTAATACGTGTATAAGATACGAATAGATATCAAAGTACTCCAAGTATTACTTTTAAGTTCTCATTTACCATAAAATATAACTTGGTGTTTACTATAATTGGTCCGTTGAGGGAGATCCGGAGGTCCACGGATGCGCCTCCGCGCGCCGACCCGAAGGGGGTGGCGACGTAGGAATCTGCTTCAACGGAAGGAGCCTGTTGGACGGCGCCGCTGCGACCGCCTCGGCGCCGGCGCTCAAAGCATCCGGCTGACCGCCAGGGGCTGGGCGGTGCGGGGGTCCGGAGCATTGGCGCGGCCGGTCGCGCCATAGGATTGCGGCGATGACTTGCGCACCATTTCGCCCGACACGCCGCGGACGATGCCCTCGGACACCGCATGGGCGGTGGCCAGCACCGTGAGGTTGATCTGCAGGAGGGCGCGGAAGGCGTCGTGGCGGCGGCGCAGCGTCTCGAGCGCATCCGGCATCATCTCCGCCATCTGCGCCTGGCTCGCGCGCAGCCGCAACGCATCGGAGATATGGAGCCGTGCCAGCTCGGCTTTCTGCGCTTGCAGGCTGGCGGCCTGGGCGAGATGTCCCTCGCGCACCAAGTCGGTTTCCCGCTTCACGATCGCGACAAGGCGATCCATGACCTCGCCGTAGCGCGCGGCGAGCTCGTCCGCTTCGGCAGCCGTGCTCACGGGCGCGGGCGAGTTCATCGTGGAAGTGCCGGACGATGTGCTCATGGTCGTGATCCTTCGCAAGTTGCAACGATCAGGAGGCGCCGACCTCCTGCCGCGCGAGCAGTGCGCGATAGACATGGTCGGCGATTCCGATGCCGCCCGCCTTGGCGAAGGTCTTGGAATACTCTTCGGTCAGGAACGAGCGCCACACGCCGGCCTTGCCGCCGCCGCCGAACGGACCGTCGCCGTCGATGCCGGTGAACATCTGGCTGAACATGTTGTTGAGAAACACCGCCTCGAAATCGACTGCGGCGGCGCGCGCCTTCGCCTTGGGGTCTGTGGCCGATTGCGCTCCAGGCGAACCGAGCGCGCCGAGTCCGGGCACGACGGCGACGCTCATCACATCACCTCGATGTCGGCCTGGATCGCGCCGGCGGCCTTGATCGCCTGCAGGATCGAGATCAGGTCGCGCGGGCCGACGCCCAGTGCATTGAGCCCGTCGACGAGCTGCTGCAGCGACACGCCGGAACGCACCACGGCAAGCCGCTTGCCGTCTTCCTGCACGCCGATGCGGGTGCGCGGAACGACCCTGGTTTGCCCACGCGAGAACGGCGCGGGCTGGCTCACCTGCGGTGATTCCGAGATCGTGACGGTGAGGTTGCCCTGCGCGACCGCAACGGTCGAGACCCGCACGTCGCGTCCCATCACGATGATGCCTGAGCGCTCGTCGATCACCACTCTGGCGGCAAGGTCGGGCTCGACCTGCAACTGCTCGATCTCGGTGAGCAGCGCCACGACATTGCCGTGAAATTTCTTCGGGATCGTGATCTGCACGGTCGAAGGATCGAGCGGCTCCGCCGTCGGCGAGCCGATGAAATCGTTCACGGCGGAAGCGATGCGCTTGGCGGTGGTGAAATCCGCATTGCGCAGCGCGAGCCTCACCTGCATCAGGCGATTGAGCGCAAACTCGATCTCGCGTTCGATGATCGCGCCGTTCGAGATGCGTCCGACCGTCGGCACGCCGCGCACGATCTTCGCCGCCTCGCCCTCGGCCTGGAAGCCCGAGATCGCGAGCGAGCCTTGCGCGACGGCATAGACATTACCGTCGGCGCCGAGCAGCGGCGTCACCAGCAGGGTGCCCCCTTGCAGGCTCTTGGCGTCGCCGAGCGCGGAGACGGTGACGTCGATGCGCGTGCCCTGGGTTCCGAACGCGGGCAGGTTGGCGGTCACCATCACGGCCGCGACATTGCCGGTGCGAATCTGCTGGCCGCGGATGTTGACGCCAAGCCGCTCGAGCATGGCTTGCAGCGACTGGCGCGTGAACGGGATGTTGTTGAGCGTGTCGCCGGTTCCGTTGAGGCCGACCACCAGCCCGTAACCGATGAGCTGGTTCTGCCGGACGCCCTCGATATTGGCGAGGTCCTTGATACGCGACGTCGCGTTGGCCGGCGACAGGGCGCCGGTCAACACAAGCGTTGCCGCGAGCGCGATTCTCAGTGTCCTCGTCATCTTGCTCCCCAAGAGGTTCGGACCGCCCAATCCCCTAGCGAAACGCGTGCCATTGTGCGACGCGCACCAATTGCTTGAACGGACATGCGTTTTTCCAACCGAAGGATTGTCGGCACAAGCGATGGGCGGGGCTTCTCTTGCCGGGAGCCGGCAGATTTTGCCGGGCGTTTACCGGGCGTTAACCATAACCGTCGAGGTTGGAGGTATTCCGGGCGGGCTTTGCGCCCGGCGAGGAACCTTCACATGCGCATCTATGGATCGAGCGGACCGGCGGTCGTCGGCACGGCCTCCGCGCCGAAGCGTTCAGCGTCCGGGACTTTCAGCCTTGCCGAAGGCGAAGCCACGCGTGTCGCCGGTCCGGCATCGGCGCTGCGCACGGTCGGCGGCATCGACGCGCTGATCGCGCTCCAGGGAATCGAAGACGCGACCGAGCGGCGGCGTCATGCGGTCAAGCGGGGCAGGCTGGCGCTCGACGCGCTCGACGAACTCAAGATCGGGCTCCTTGGCGGCGACCTCGCGCCGGCGACGCTGACCAAGCTCAAGGCGGCGGCCGGCCATCTCAGGGACGGCTCCGGCGACATCGGACTTGACGGCGTGCTCTCCGAGATCGAGCTCAGGGTCGAAGTCGAAATCGCCAAAATGGCGGTTCCATAGGCGGTTCTGGGCGGATCGGCCACAACGGATTGCGGCCCATTGCGTGCCTTGGGCGGCTGTGCTGCACCGCCGCAAACGTCATCATTCCGTTGTTGTCCGCGACTATCCGGCCGGATATAAGCACGCCCGCGAACGGGCGGCACCAGCCTGCGCACGGGGAAGCGATGCCAGTAGAGAAGAAGAACGGTCACAGCCATGCGGCGTTGTCGGACAAGAAGAACTACCGGCCGTCCGACAAAGAGCCGTTCATGAATGAACGCCAGCGCGACTACTTCCGGCAGAAGCTGATCGCCTGGAAGGACGAGATCCTCAAGGAAGCCAAGGAGACGCTGGCGCACCTCCAGGCCGAGAACGAGAACCATCCCGATCTCGCCGACCGTGCCTCCTCGGAAACCGATCGCGCGATCGAACTTCGCGCGCGCGACCGCCAGCGCAAGCTCATCGCGAAGATCGAGGCCGCGCTTGCGCGCATCGACGACGGCACCTACGGCTATTGCGAGGAAACCGGCGAGCCGATCTCGATCCGCCGGCTCGAAGCGCGCCCCATCGCGACGCTTTCGATCGAAGCGCAGGAGCGCCACGAGCGGCGCGAGCGCGTCTATCGCGACGATTGAGACGGTTCGGACGCGCCGCTCAAGCTCAAAGACGAGCGGCGCGAGCGCGTCTATCGCGACGACTGAGGCGGTTCGGACGCGCCGCTCAAGCTCAAAGACAGGCGGCGCGAGCGCATCTATCGCGACGACTGATCCTGCAACGGCGCTCGCGCAGCAACGCGTTTGGCCATGCGCCGTGCCGTGAACGCGCCCCGGATCGTGTCGATATCGTTGACGTAAGCGCACCCTGCGACCATTGATGCCCTCGACCGCGCGCAACACAGGTGCGCAGGATGTCGCGCATGAAGTAATGTGCAGCCGGACCGTCCTGGAGAAAACATCATGAACACCATCTCGCGTCGAACGCTTCTCACCTCCGGCGCCGCGCTTGCGGCTGGCCTCACCGCGCCGTTCGCGCACGCCCAGGCCTGGCCGAGCAGGAACGTGCGCGTGATGGTCGGCTTTGCGGCCGGCGGCAACATCGACAATCTCGCGCGCGCCACCTGCGCGCGGCTGAGCGAAGTGTTCGGCCAGCAGTTCGTGGTCGAGAATCGCGTCGGCGCCATGGGCACGATCGCAGCCGGCGACGTCGTTCGCGCGCAGCCCGACGGCTACACCTTCTTCTGGGCCGGCACCGGCACGGTCTCGATCTTCCCGGCGATGGGCGGCAAGATGCCCTACGACACCACGAAGGACCTGATGCCGGTGAGCATCATCGCTACCAGCCCGCAGGTGCTGATCGTCAATCCCAAGTTGCCGATCAAGAATGTCGCCGACTTCGTGAGCTATGTGAAGGCGCGGCCGAAGCAACTGGCCTATGCCGGCGGCGGCGGGCCGGGCAGCACCAGCAATCTCTTGATGGCGATCCTGCTCAAGCGCGCAGGCCTGCAAATGAACGCGGTGAGCTATCGCGGCACCGCGCCCGCGCTGACCGACCTCATCGGCGGTCACATCCCAACGATGTTCGTGCCGTTGCCGGAGGCGCTGGCGCAGGCGCAGGGTGGCAAGATCCGCATCCTCGCGATCTCCGACGACAAGCGCTCCAAGCAGGCGCCGGACATCCCGACCATCGCGGAGTCGGGCTTTCCCGGCTACCGCGGCGTGAGCTGGAACGCGATGATGGCGCCGGCCGGCACGCCGGGGGCCATCGTCGACCGCATCGCGGCGGAATTCGTCAAGGCGACGCACGATCCGAAGTTCGTCGCACAGCTCGAAAAATACGGGGCCACCCCGTTCGGCCTCATGCCGGACGCGTTCGCCAAGTTTCTCAAGGAGGACATGGCGATGTGGACGGAAGCGGTGAAGATCGCGGGCGTAAAGCTGCCAAGCAAGTAGGCGAGGGCGCGACCACTTGGGTGACTTGCCGCGGAGAGGAGTTTGCGCGTGAAGTCCGATGAATTGACAAAGAGCGACTTAGAAAGACTGCTCGTGCGGCTCTTCGAGGCCATGGGTCGCAGCGATGCCGGTCCAAAGATTTGGATTGGAGTCAGCACATTCTTTTCGCTTTGGTATCTGAGCAACACGTTCACCACGTCGCTTCTGATCGCGCGGCGATTGCCGGTCCGTGCGCCGTCAGCAACTCTTAAGGGGCGCAGGATCGCGCGCTGATGATCCTCCGAATCGACTGGCGTCGAACTCCACGAGATGACGATCCAAGTGCCGTTCGCCGCAGCGCCGATAAGCCGGTGCTCGGTCCGCCTTTTTAATCCGCCCTCCAAGCGATCACGGCCTCCGGAGGGGAGCTTCCGGAGGCCGCGTCGCGTGCGCCGTTCCGTGTGCGCAGCACGGACGGCGTGGGAGCTTGCTACGCGGGGACGACAACTGAGAGGTCAGAACGGCAGCAGCACGTCGAGCACCTGCTGGCCGTAGCGCGGCTGCTGCACGTCGGTGATCTGGCCGCGGCCGCCATAGGCGATGCGCGCCTCCGCGATCTTGGTGGAGTCGATTGTGTTGTCGCTCTGAATGTCCTCCGGGCGCACGATGCCGGCGACAATCAGCTCGCGCACCTCGTAGTTGACGCGCACCTCCTGCCTGCCCTCGACTACGAGATTGCCGTTCGGCAGCACCTGCGTCACCACCGCTGCGACGTTGGTCTGCAATTCCTCCTTGCGGTCGATCGAGCCCTTGCCTTCGCTGAGCGCGGTCGAGTCCGCGGTGAGGATGCGGCCGGGCAGGATCGCCTTGGCGGGATTGGAGATCGTCTTGCTGCCGATGAAGTCGTCGACGCCGGAGTTCTCCTTGTTGGTGCGGCTGCGCTGGGTCTCGTTCTCGAACTGGGCGCGGTCGGTGATCTTCACCCTCACGGTAAGGATGTCGCCGACCTGGTGCGCCCGCTGATCCTTGAAGAAGGCGCGCGAGCCGTTGCGCCAGAGCGAGTTGGGATTGTAGACGGCCGGCTGCGGCGCCGGCATCGGCATCTGCACCGGCCTGTAGCCCGCCTGCGTAGTCGGATTATTGATGGCGGCGAGCGGCGGCGGTTCGCCGATCAGGCGCAGGCGTTCGAGCGACGAACAGCCCGATGCGAGCATTCCGACCGTAGTCACCAGCAGGAGGGAACGCACGGTTCTTAGCTGCACGCTTCGGAACTCTTGTCGACGAACAGATACTTTTGATTCAACTGTCATGACGCTCACTCGGCGCGGGCATGCGCATGGGGGTGGATGTTGGAACGCGAGGCGGCCATGGCGCGGCCGGGCGGCGGCGCGATTGCGATCGCGCGCGCGGGCGCTATGACGCGCACGTGGCCGGGGCCGACGACCGTGGCCTGGATCGTTTTCTTGGAGACGATATTGAGGACGTTGATGACCTCGCCCTGCGCGCCGGGCTCCAGTGCCTTGCCGCGCAGCCTCAACGTGATGCCGGGCACGTCATAGGTGATGGTGACGCCGACGTTGCGGGCAATGAGCTCGGGCTTCGCGAGATCGCTCTGCCGCAGGATGCCGCCGGGCAGTAGCGCGCGGCGGGCGGCAAGCCCGATCGCCTGGTTGGGCTCGGTGACTACATTGGCGGCGAACTCCGACTTCGGCCGCCGCACGAAGCGGATATCGGTCTCCTTGATGACGGAGCCCGCCGCCACCGGCCGCGCCAGCACGGCGGCGGTGAAAGTCTCCGCGATCGTTCCGCCGAAGCGCAGCAGCCGACGCGGAGTTTCGGGAATTTCGAAGACGATGTCGAAGCGGCCGCGGCGCGGCTCGTACCAGATGCGCGCGACGCGCAGGTCCGGGTTGACGTTCGGCTCGACATGGACCGTGCGCAGCTCGCGATCGAAGGCGAGGGCGACGTTGCCTGCGTCGGCGACGCGATGGCGCGCGGTGATCGCGCGCAGGATCAGGGCCTCGATCTCGTCCGGCGCGATCGCACGGCTGGCGCGGGTGACCGTGACATCGGTGAGACCGCGGGTATCGACGCCGGCCACTTCGTGCTGTGTCAACGTGTCGATGATGCGGGCGGCGGACACGGTCCCGGTCTGGCCGAGGTCGGGCGCGCGGAAGATCGCGATCTCGGATGCGGCGCCGGCGTTCTCGACCAGGTCGCCGATGCGGACGATCTCGCCGACGACGGTCGCCATCGGCTTGAGCGCCGGGACGGCAGGCGCTTTCACGAGCTTCGGCAACGACGACACCGAATCGAAGCGGGCCACAAACGATTCCGCCGAGGCGATCGACGGCGCCAGAGCCGGCAGCGCCAGGAGCGCGAGCGCGGCGAGTGCGACGAGGCGGATCATGACTATGCCTCCTTTTTTGCGTTTGCGCATGATCTTGTCCGAAAACCGGGTTCCACTTTTCGGGATCATGCGCTAGCGGATCATCGCCGACGTGGCGGACAGCATCTGGTCGGCGGCCGCGATCACCTTCGCGTTCATCTCGTAGGCGCGCTGCGCGGCGATGAGATCGGAGATCTCCGTTACCGCTTCGACGTTCGCCTGTTCGAGATTGCCCTGCTGGAGATCGCCGTAGCCGTCGGCATTGGCCTGGCCGTCCTGCGGAGTGCCGGACGCCGGCGTCTCGAGGAACAGATTGTCGCCGATGGGTTGCAGGCCGGCCTTGTTGACGAAGCGCGTCATAGTGAGCTGGCCGAGCAATGTCGGCGTCGTCGAGCCGGCGACGATGGCCGAGACCTGGCCCTGCGGATTGATGGCGATCGAGGTGGAGTTCTGCGGAATGGTGATGCCGGGCTGCACCACATTGCCCTTCGCTGTCACCAGGCGGCCCTGCGCGTCCATCTGGAAAGAGCCGTCGCGCGTATAGGCGTAGGTGCTGTCCGGCAACTGGATTTTGAAGAAACCGTCGCCACGGATGGCGACGTCGAATTCCTTGCCGGTCGGCGAGAGCGTGCCTTGCGTCATCACGCGCGGCGTGCCGACGGTCTTGACGCCGCCGCCGAGGTCGATGCCGACCGGCAGGATGTTGCCCTGCGTCGACGTCTGCGTGCCGATGCGGCTGACATGCTCATAGAGCAGGTCCTGGAATTCCGCACGCTGGCGCTTGTAGCCCGTCGTGCGCATATTGGCGATGTTGTTGGAGATGACCTGGACGTTGAGTTCCTGGGCCATCATCCCGGTCGCAGCGGTATGAAGCGCGCGCATGCTTTACTCCCGTGTTCAGACTGGAACTTCGGCGAGCTTTTCGATGGCGCCGCGGCGCTGCTCGCTCGCTTGCTGAAGCAGGCCGGCAATCTGGGTGTAGGTGCGCGTGAGCTCCATCATCCGCGCCATCTCGACGACGCTTTGAACGTTGGATTGCTCGATCGCACCTTGCACGATGCGCGTCTTTACGTCGGCCGGCTGCGGCGCGACGCCTTCGGGCGCGCGGAACAGGCTCGATCCGTCCTTCAGCAGCCGCTGCACTTCGGGAAAGCGGACCAGGCGCAGCTTGCCGCGCGCCGAATCGGAATTCGCGTTGGAGCCTTCGCGCACCGTGATGGTGCCATCGGGATTGATCGCGATCTTGTTGTCCGTGGTCTGGAACTGGATCGGTCCGCCGTCGCCGAGCACGCGGTCGCCGGCGCTGGTGACGAGCTCGCCGGCATTGTTGATCTGGAGCGCGCCGTTGCGGGTGTAGCGCTCGCCACGAGGGGTCTGCACGACCAGGAACGCGTCGCCGTCGATCGCGATGTCGAGCGGATTGCCGGTGCGACGGGTGGCGCCGGGATTGAAATTGTGCCAAGTCGCGCGGTCCTGGACATAGCTTAGGCGCTGGTCGGCGGCGCGAAAGCCGCCGTCGCGCGCGACGGGCATCAGGTATTCCTGGAAGATCGATCCGTCGGCCTTGTAGCCGGTGGTGTTGAGGTTCGCGATATTGTTGGCGACGACCTCGAGCTCGCGGTGGAGCGCGATCTGTCGCGATAGTCCGATCAGGACGGCATTTTCCATCAGCCTTGCTCCCCACGGGACGGCGGCGCGCACCCCCATGCGAACCATCGTCTGCGATCGACCGCAGGCTCTCCCAAGCCGGCGATCGGGCCACGCCTTGCAGCCGCCGTGCCAAGAAGCAAACACAAGGAAATACAAGAGGTTGAGCGGATCGATGCCGGCCGTCAGCCAGGCAGATTCATTCCATCGCAACCATCCGGTCGGCAAAACTTTCCGCCCTGGGTGGCGGTTGAAACAATCCATTAACCATTCGGAACCTAACGTTACCACCGTGGGGTGCGTAGGGTTGTGCGTCGCCGGTTCGCGGTTGAGTGCCGCGCCGGCGATGCGCGGGCAGGAGCGGGGTCCAAGTCGATGGCATCGAAACCCAAGCAGGCTGAGATCAAAGAAGCGGATGCTGGCGCCGAGGATGGCGAGGCGACTGCGCAGCCGGCGAAGAAGAAATTTTCGCTCAAGACGATCATCATAGCGGCGGTCGGCGTGCTGGTGGTGATCGGCGGCGGGTTCGGGGCCTACAAGATGTTCTTCGGCGCCAAGCCGCCGGCCGCGGCGGTAGCGCAGGCCAAGCCTGCGGTGTTCCTCGACGTGCCCGAGGTGCTGGTCAATCTGTCGACCGCAGCCGGCGAGCGTACGCAATATCTCAAGGTCAAGGTGGTGCTGGAATTGTCCGACGGGACACAGCAGCCGCAAATCCAGACCACGATGCCGCGCGTGATGGACGCCTTCCAGACCTATCTGCGCGAACTGCGTCCGGGCGATCTCGAGGGATCGGCCGGACTCTACCGACTCAAAGAAGAGCTGACCCGCCGCGTTAACGCGGCGATCGCGCCAAACCGCATCAGTGCCGTGCTGTTCAAGGAGATCGTTGTCCAGTGAGTTTTGTGGCCGACAGCCATGGTTCGTCATACCCGGGCTTGACCCGGGCTTCCATCCGTTCGCGAAAAGCTGTTTCGAAGACGATGGATTGCCGGGAACGAAAGGGCGTTCACGCCTGTCTTCGACGGGCTATGCCCGGCAATGACGACGCAGGGACGAAGCATCAGCGGAGATCAGTGTGAGCCTCGGCAAGGACCCGATCGACCAGGACGCCCTCGCCGCCGAATGGGGCCTGGCGCTCGAGGCCGATACCGCCAACGCGGCTGCGGCCGGCGCCGAGAGTTCCACCGAAGGCGTGGAGGCGGCTGCCTCGCAGTGGGCGGCGATGGTGGACGACGGCTCGAACTTCATGGCGAGCGCCAAAGGCGGCGCCGAACGTGTCCTTAACCAGGACGAGATCGACAGCCTGCTGGGTTTCAGCCTGGCCGACATCTCGCTCAACGACAATTCCGGCATCCGCGCGATCATCGACTCGGCGATGGTCTCCTACGAGCGCCTGCCGATGCTGGAGATCGTCTTCGACCGGCTGGTCCGACTGATGACGACGAGCCTGCGCAACTTCACGTCCGACAACGTCGAAGTCTCCCTCGACCGCATCACCTCGGTCCGCTTCGGCGATTATCTCAACTCGATCCCGCTGCCGGCGATCCTCGGCGTGTTCAAGGCGGAGGAGTGGGACAATTTCGGCCTCATCACCGTTAATTCGAGCCTGATCTATTCCATCATCGACGTACTGCTGGGCGGCCGCCGCGGCCAATCCGCGATCCGCATCGAAGGCCGCCCCTACACCACCATCGAGTCGAATCTCGTCAAGCGCATGGTCGAAGTCGTGCTCGCCGACGCGGAGCTTGCCTTCAAGCCGCTGTCGCCGGTCAAGTTCAACATCGATCGGTTGGAGACCAATCCACGCTTCGCCGCCATCTCGCGACCGGCCAATGCCGCGATCCTGGTGCGGCTGCGCATCGACATGGAAGACCGCGGCGGCAATGTCGAGCTGCTGCTGCCTTACGCAACTATCGAGCCGATCCGCGATGTGCTGTTGCAGATGTTCATGGGCGAGAAATTCGGTCGCGACCCGATCTGGGAAGGGCACCTCGCCACCGAGATCGGGCAGGCCGAAATTGCAGTCGACGCAGTGCTTTATGAGGCAAAGCTGTCGTTGAGGCAATTGATGAACCTGGATGTCGGCGACACGCTGATGCTCGAGCTCAAGCCGGACGCGCATGTCGCGGTGCGCTGCGGCGACGTGATCCTCACCGAGGGCCGGATGGGTCGGGTTGGGGACCGCGTCGCAGTCCGCGTGGGTCAACCGCTACGCAGACCGAGAACCACCATGGCGATGTTCGAAGGCGCAGATTTGTCGACAAGAAGGAGGGAGGCAACGTGAGCTACGGTTTTGGATTGATGATCGAGAGTCTGGTCGCGTTCCTGCTGATGCTGACGATCGGCTACTGCATGATCCTCAATCAGCGGCTCAAGCGACTCAAGGCGGACGAGCATTCGTTGAAGGCGACGATTGCCGAGCTGATCACTGTAACCGAGATGGCGGAGCGAGCGGTCGCCGGTCTCAAGACCACGGCGCATGAATGCGAGGATACGCTCGGCGAACGGTTGCAGGCGGCGGAACGCTGCTGCGAGGAACTCATTCGGCAGAACGCGGCCGGCGAAGCATTGCTGGCGCGGGTCACGCGCGTCGTGGTCGCGGGCCGTGCGCTGAACGAGATTCCCACCGCTGCTGCCGCGCCCGATCCGAAGGCGGTAGCCGCGGCGGCACGCTCGTTCGCCGACCGGCTGCGCGAGCGCGTGGGTGCGCTGGCGGCATGACCCGCATATTGCGCGATTTCCGGCTCATTCCGATCGTGCTGGTCGCGATCACCGGTCTGTTCGCGCTCAAATCGCTCGGGCTCATTTTCGACGGCGGCTATACGCTCGGCGAGCTTGCGCGCGGCGGCGGCGACGATGTCGACATCACGGGCACCATCGGAACGCCTGCGGCGGGCGAAACCGGCACGCCGGCCGCCGACCCTAAGGCCACATCGAGCGGGCCGCGCTCCTGGGCGCAGCAGGTGTTCAATTTTCCCGACGTGACTGGATCGGTTGGCGCGACCAAGGACGCCAAGAAGGACCAGCCGCAGCCGAAGGGCGATACAAAGGCCGACCCGAAAGCCAAGGCCAAGCCGAAGAACCCTCCCGCCAAGGTAGAGGGCAAGGTCATCCCGCTCGAAGGCGGGCGGCTTCAGTCGCCGGCCGAACGTGCGCTCCTGGCGCGGCTTGCCGAACGGCGCGTCGAGCTCGAGAAGCGCGCGCAGGAAATCGACATGCGCGAAAGCCTGGTGCTGGCGGCAGAAAAACGGCTCGAAGGCCGGATCGCCAAGCTCAAGCAGCTCGAGTCGCGCATCAACGAGGCCGTGCGGACGAAGGACGAGGAGGAGGCCGCCCGCTTCAAGAACGTGATCGCCATGTATGAGAACATGAAGGCCAAGGACGCCGCTCGCATCTTCGACCGGCTGGAGATGCGCGTCCTCGCCGAGGTCGCGACCCAGATCAATCCCCGCCGGATGTCCGATATCCTGGCGCAGATGTCCCCGGCGGCCGCCGAGCGGCTGACGATGGAGTTGGCGCGCCGCGCCAAGGATCAGCCGCCTGCCGAATTGCCCAAGATCGACGGGCGCCCGACCGCCAACTAATCAACCCTGGGGCGACGGTTAAGGCCGCATTAAACGCGCGGTTCTAGTGTGCTGGGCGGCCGCCGCCGACATGTCCGGCGCATGGCCGGGTGGTCAAGGCGTGAATGACGTGTGTGCGCGTAACGAGTGTCCAGTGACGCGGCGTACCCGAGGGCGCGCCGCGATGCGATTCCTGTTGCTGGCGCTGACGGTGGTGCTGGCGCAAGCGCTCCCGCGCACCACCGCCGCGCAATCCGTCAAAGGCGAGGTAAGCGTGGCCGTCGAGAACGGCTATGCGCGTCTGGTCTTTCATCTCGAGGACGAAGTCGAGACCCAGGTCCGCCTCGCCAACAACATCCTCACGGTCTCGTTTCGACGTCCGGTGGATATCGTGGTCGACCGCGTCAGCGCGAATTCCGCGGGCTATGTAGGCGCGGCGCGCCGCGATCCAGACGGTAGAGCGATCCGCCTTGCGCTCGCCCGCAAGGTGACGATGAGTTCCATGGCGGCCGGCGAGCGGCTGTTCGTCGATCTCCTGCCCGATACCTGGACGGGGCTGCCGCCGGGACTGCCGCGCGACGTCATTGAGGAGCTTGCCCGCCGTGCGCGCGAGGCGGAGCGCCGCGTGCGCCGGCAGCGCGCGCTCGCGCGCCAGCAGCAAATGTCGCCCATTCAGGTCAGGGTGGTCACCCAGCCGACGTTCACGCGATACATCTTCGATCTGCCGGAACTCATTGGGGTATCGGCCGACAATACGAGGGACAAGCTCACTCTCACGTTCGATTCCGTGCTGCGCTTCGATCTTGCCGACGCTAAGGCGACGCTGCCCAAGGCGATCGAGAGCATCAATAGCGAGGCCGACCACGAGTCGGTGCTGGTGAAGTTCAGCTTCAGCGCAAAGGTCGATGTGCGGACCTTCCGCGAGGACAGTAACTACGTGGTCGACGTCGGCCTCGCCGGCGCGAGCAGTTCTGCGCGAGATGGAACGGTCCGCTCCGACGAGCTGGGCAACCTGACGATGGAATTGGCGGCGCGCCAGAATGCGCCGCCGCAGGGCATCCAGCCACCCCAAACCGTGCCGGCGCGTCGCGGTGCGCAGGCACCCGCAGCACCGCCTGCGGTGACTCCGAAGCAACCCGCGCCCGCTGCGGCCAAGCCGCCTGCTGCAAAGCAGGCCCAGCC
>JBOHIG010000019.1:0-8189 GCA_050725815.1 Xanthobacteraceae bacterium | reverse complement strand
GTTCGGGCACTTGCGCGGATCGCTGCCGTCGGACTTCGGCGGGAACAGATGCGGTGCCAGCACCTCGTCGAGCGCGTCGATCACCTGCGCGACGCGCAGGTCCTTGATGCCGCCGACCGCGGCCGTGAAGTCTTCCCAGAAGGCGCGCAGCACGTCCTTGTAGGGCAGCTCGTTGTTGGAGATCTTGTCGAGCTGCTCTTCGAGCCCCGCGGTGAAATCGTATTCGACGTACTTCTGGAAGAAGTTCTCCAGGAACGCGGTCAGCACGCGGCCCTTGTCCTCGGGGACGAGACGCTTCTTGTCGAGCCGCACGTAGCCGCGGTCGCGGAGCACCTGCAGGATCGACGCGTAGGTCGAAGGCCGGCCGATGCCGAGCTCCTCCATGCGCTTGACCAGCGACGCCTCCGAATAGCGCGGCGGCGGCTCGGTGAAATGCTGGCCGGCGTCGATCGCCTGCTTGGTGAGACGTTCGCCCCGGCTCATCTCCGGCAGGCGGCGGGTCTCATCGTCCTCGCTGTCGGCGGACTGCGACGGATCGTCGAGATCTTCCCGATAAAGCTTCAGGAATCCGTCGAACTTGATCACCTGGCCGGTGGCGCGCATTTCGAGCGCGCGGCCGCCGGCATTGGCGGCGATGTCCACCGTGGTGCGTTCAAGCTCGGCCGACTGCATCTGGCAGGCCACGGCGCGGTTCCAAATCAGCTCGTAGAGCTTGGCCTGATCCGACTCAACCACGCGAGCCACGTCGCGCGGGCCGCGGGTGGCGTCGGTCGGACGGATGGCCTCGTGGGCCTCCTGCGCATTCTTGGCCTTGGTCTGATAGCGGCGCGGGGCGTCGGGGACATAACCCGCGCCGTAGTCGCGGCCGATCATGCGCCGGATGGCGTTGACGGCTTCGCCGTCCATATCCACGCCGTCGGTGCGCATATAGGTGATGAGGCCGACCGTCTCGCCGCCGATGTCGATGCCTTCATAGAGCCTTTGCGCGAGGCGCATGGTGTGGGCCGGCGCAAAGCCGAGCTTGCGGCTCGCCTCCTGCTGGAGCGTGGACGTGGTGAAGGGCGGCGGCGGATTGCGCCGGGCAGGTTTCGCCTCGACCGCCGCCACGCTGAAGGTCGCCGTCTCAAGCGCCTGCCTGAAGTCTTCCGCTTCCGCGCCGGAGCCGACGTCCAGCCGCTGGATTTTGCGCCCGTCCGCGCCGACCAGGCGCGCCTCGAAGCTCTCGCCGCGCGGCGTCGCCAGCGTCGCCGCCAGCGACCAGTATTCGCGCGGCACGAACTTCTCGATCTCGAGCTCGCGGTCGCAGACAAGGCGTAGCGACACCGATTGCACCCGCCCGGCCGAGCGGGCGCCCGGCAACTTCCGCCACAGCACCGGGGAGAGCGTGAACCCGACCAGATAATCCAGCGCGCGGCGCGCGAGATAGGCGTCAACCAGCGCGCTGTCGATGGCACGCGGGTTCTTCATCGCATCCAGCACAGCCTGCCGCGTGATCGCATTGAAGACGACGCGCTCGACCGGCTGGTGCTTGGTGAGCGCGTTCTTCTGCTTGAGAACCTCGAGCACGTGCCAGGAGATGGCCTCTCCCTCGCGATCCGGATCGGTGGCGAGGATCAGCTTGTCGGCGCCCTTGACCGCCCGGGCGATGTCGTTGAGCCGCTTCTGGGACTTGGCATCGACCTCCCAGATCATGCGGAAATCGGCCTCCGGATCGACCGATCCGTCCTTGGCCGGCAGGTCGCGGACATGGCCGAACGAGGCCAACACCTCATAGCCGGAACCAAGATATTTGTTGATGGTCTTGGCCTTGGCCGGCGATTCAACGACGACGATATTCATTGAATTCCATTGGTTTAACGGACGATCCTCACCCATCTTGGGGCTGAATCGACCAGAAGTTTCGCGGCGAAGATGGGGAGATCGCCCCCCGCTGTCAAACCGGGCTGTGCCGTCCCGACCGCCCTGGAGGGTCGCAGCAAAGGGTAAATAAGCAACCGCACGGCATTTGTGTGTCTGCAATCTCAGATTGAATCATTGGATAGCTGGCGCAATTGAACCCATCTAAAGCAGTGAGACCTGCCCGCCGTGGCGCGCCAGCCGTCCGGCCAGCTCTAGTTCGAGCAGGACCGTGCGAACGATCGCGGGCGAGGAGCCCGACAGGCGTACCAGATCATCGATTCCGACCGGCGTCGGTCCCAGCAACTCGATAATGCGCGACCGCTCATCCGCTTCGGGTTCGCTCGGCGGTACGGGCGAAGCGCGCTCCGGCTCTTCCGCCGGCAGACCGGGATGCCTGCCCAGAATCGGCTGCAGAACGTCGACGACATCGGCAGCTTCAGTCACCAGTGTCGCGCCCTGCTTGAGCAGCCCATTGCTCCCTTCGCAGCGCGGGTCAAGCGGAGAGCCCGGTACCGCGAAGACCTCGCGGCCCTGTTCAAGCGCCATGCGCGCCGTGATCAGAGAACCGGAGCGGCGCGCCGCCTCGATCACCACCACGCCGAGCGCAAGACCCGAAATCAGGCGATTGCGGCGCGGGAAATCGCGCCCGCGTGGCTCCCATCCGAGCGGCATCTCGGAAATAACGGCGCCATCGGCGACGATCGCATCGGCCATGCCCACATGCTCGGGCGGGTAGATGCAGTCCTGCCCGCCCGCGAGCACGGCGATTGTGCCGGTCGCAAGGCTTGCCCGGTGCGCCGCCGCGTCGATACCGCGGGCAAGCCCGGAGGCGATGCCGAAACCGGCTTCGCCGAGGTCGCGCGCGATGCGCTCGGCGAACTTCACGCCGGCTGCGGAACCGTTGCGCGCCCCTACGATTGCGACCATCGCGCGGGCGAGTGCGGAGACATTGCCGCGCACAGCAAGCAGAGGCGGAGCGTCGTCGATCATCTGCAATCGCAGCGGATAGTCCGGCTCACCCAGTGCGATCAGGCGCACGCCGAGTGCTCGCGAGCCCTCTATCTCCCGTTCGGCCTGCTCGCGCGAGCAGATACGCGGCGGCCCGGATGCGCCGCCACGGCGAGCAAGCTCGGGCAGGCGCGCCAGCGCGGCGCGCGCCCCGCCATACAGATTGATGAGGGCGCGGAAGGTTCGCGGGCCGACATTGTCGCTGCGAATCAAGCGCAGCCAGTCGAGCCGTTGCTCGTCGGTAAGACCGATACTTGACCGCTCGTCAGCCACGCCGCCCCCAATTCTCGGCCAGTAGAATGCGTGGATCGATGGGGCGATACAACCCCTGGTCGTCGCTGCCATCCCACGGATTTGCAATGAGTTTCGCTGGATCAGTGGGCAGCCAGTCGGCGCGGTCATCGCCAAGCAATTGGTCGATGGACCCGTGTCCGATACGCTGTTCACCTTGCATAAGCTGACGGGAATTCTGACGCTCGTTGTCGTGCTGCGCGGCAATCGAGCGCCCAGAGCCGACCGGTTCTGCACTGGCTGCTGTACGCCACCGTTGTGCTTATCCCGCTGCTCGGCTGGTCGGGCGTGTCCTTTGGGCTGTTGGCGCTGGTGGCGCTGCACATCGGCCTGGCAATCCAGGACTATATGATGCGCACCGACGATCCGGAGCGTGACCCGCCGGCGGCGTGACCGTCACGCGCCCGGCGTCGCGTCGGCCTTGCGGCCGATCTTGCCTTCGCTGCCGTCGATGAGCCGCGCGATATTCTCGCGGTGCCGGAACCACAACACGGCGCTCAGCACCAGGAAGAGCTGCGCCTCGAGGTTCGCGTTCATGGCCCACAGCACGATCGGCGTTGCCGCGCTCGCAACGAGGGCGGCGAGCGACGAATAGCGGGTCAGGGCGGCGACCGCGAGCCAGACCAGGCCGAAGGCGAGCGCGGCGGGCCACGCCAGCGCCAGCAGGATCCCGATGAACGTCGCGACGCCCTTGCCGCCCTTGAATTTCAGCCAGACTGGAAACAGGTGGCCGATGAAGGCGCCCAACGCCGCGATCACGGCAAGCTCGCGCCCTGCAAATGCGAGCACGATCACGACGGCGAGGGTTCCCTTGAACATGTCGCCGAGGAGCGTGGCCGCGGCGAGGCCGCGACGGCCGGTCCGCAGCACATTGGTTGCGCCGATATTGCCGGACCCGAGCGTGCGGATGTCCTGCGTGCCGGCAAGCCGTGTCAGCAGGACGCCGAACGGGATCGAGCCGAGCAGATAACCGAAGGCAAAGGCTGCCCCCCACAAGGCCAGGAGCCAGCCATCGACCGGAGCGGACATCACGCCCCGCGCGGGAGCATGATCCCGAGAAGTGGGAACCGGCTTTCGGAAAAAATCATGTTCAAATGATACGCCAAAGCATGATTGCGATTCAACGCGGCGCGGTCACGCTTTGGAGCGACCGGCGGTATGCCGCGACGGCTTGGGCTCGGCGGCCGCGCGGCGGGAATGGAAGCCGTGAGCCTGCGCATCGACCTCGTCGGCGAACAGGACGATCTCCTTGAGGCCGATCTCGGCGGTGCGCGTCAGCAGCGAAGGATCATTCACGTACCAGCGGTTCTTCTTATTGGCGACGACGAAGCGCTCGACGTCGCGCTCGCAATAGACGCACCGCAGCTTGGTGTTTGCGCCCGCAGCCACGACATGGAACTTGTTGCGGACGTATTGCGCCTCCATCGGCTCGTGCACGATGCAGTTGGAGTTGATGCAGGACATTCCCATGCTGCGTGGCTGATCATAGACGGGGAACCTGTCGCGCTCGAATCCGCCCTCGAAGCGGTGCAGCGACTGGCCCTTGAGCCCGAGCAGGACAGTGATCAGCGCCATCCGGACCGGTACGCCATAGGCGGCTTGCTCAAAATAGACCGCGCGCCGGTCGCTATCGAATGCGGCATCAAGCTCGCCGACGCGCGGCAGCGGATGCATCACGCTCGCGTCCGCGTATTTCGGCTCCTTCAGGAACTTGCGATCGATGCGGGGATAGGACTGCTCCTTCTCCGTATAGCGCTCCTTCTGGAAGCGGGTGACATAGACGGCGTCGATCTTCTTCTCGGCCAGGTCGCGACCGCTTTCGATCTCCGGCCCGGAGAACAGCGACTGCTGGTGTGGCTCTTCCGGCGTCACATAAAGCGCGTCGATGGCGGTGTCATCGCCTTCGTCCTTGGGCACCGACACCATCTGGCAACCGAATTCCTCGCGCAGGCGCTGGTCGACATGGGCCGGCAGCTCCATGCCCTTCGCCGGCATCGGCATGATGGTCGCGCCGAAGCGCGCCAGCGCGTAGACGAAAGAATGGATGGTGCGCGAGCCCTTGAGGTCACCCGAGATCGCGACTTTCAGGTTCTTGAGGCGCTTGTTCTTCTGCTTCAGCGTGAACAGATCGCACAGCGTCTGGGTCGGATGCTCATGGGCGCCGTCGCCGCCATTGATGACCGGAATATTTGAATACTCGGCGGCGAGGCGAACCGCGCCGTCGCGCGGATGGCGGATCACCATGATGTCGGCGTAGTTGGCGATGACGCGCACGGAGTCGGCGAGGCTCTCGCCTTTGGCGGCCGAGCTGGTGGTCGGATCGGCGCTGGTGATGGTCTGGCCACCGAGCCTGATCATCGCGGTCTCGAACGAGAGGCGCGTGCGGGTCGAGGGTTCGTAGAACAGGCTCGCGAGGATGAAGTTCGACGCGATATTGGTGCTGCGCGCGATGCGGTAGGGGAAATGCGGGTCGGGGAGCTGCTTGAGGTAGGTTTGGGCAATATCGAAGACCGTCTCAATGTCCTTATCGGACAGATCGTTGATCGAGATCACATGCCGAGTGGCAGGCGGTGTCTTGGAGGGGGTCTTGGATGCCATCGGCCCTCGCTGCTCGCAGTTCAGTTCAGGACATCCAGGCGACAACGCCGAACGCTCCCCGACCGGTTCCGCGGCCGGGCGCGTCAGACGATCTCGCGCGCATGATCATTAAAGCGGCATCGTATAGGCGCGGCGGCGGGGCGGGGCAAGGGCACGTGGCGCGGCCTCCACATGGGATTGCCGTCCGGTTCAGGCGGCCGCTCTCCATGCAACGTGGTATCGTCCAGCGAGGATAAGTCCGATGACCTCGCCCGCCGAACGCAATGAGGCCGGCAACCAGTCGCCGGCCTACGAAAACGTCGATCTCTTCACTAGCGATCGGCCGCTGTGGGATGCGGTACGCGCCAATGGTGGCGCAGCCGAAACGAGCGCGCTCACGAAATTCGGCCGCGATTGGGGGGCGGCCGGGATGTTCGAACTGGGGCGGCAGGCGAACGAGAACATCCCCGGGCTCGGCGCTGACGGACAGGTCGCGTTCCATCCCGCCTATCACCGGCTCATGAGCGAGAACATGGCCGCGGGCCTGCATGCCTCGACCTGGCAGGCGGACGGCAGTCCGGCGCCGGCGCCGGCACAGGTCATCCGTGCCGCGCGTTTCTACATGGCGGCGCAGATCGAAACCGGACATCTGTGCCCGCTCACCATGACGCGGGCCGCCGTGGCCGCGTTTGCCGCGGCTCCGTCGCTCGCCGCCGCCTGGCTGCCGAAGGTGATTGCGCGCGACTACGACCCGGAATTCCGGCCATGGCCGCAAAAGCGCAGCGTCACGCTCGGCATGGGCATGACCGAGAAGCAGGGCGGAACCGACGTGCGCGCCAACACGACACAGGCGACCCCGACTGGGGAGGGCTACGCCGTCACCGGCCACAAATGGTTCATGTCCGCGCCGATGTGCGACGCCTTCCTGGTTCTGGCGCAGGCGGCGGGCGGACTGACCTGCTTTCTGATGCCGCGCTTCAAGCCGGACGGCTCGATCAACGCGCTTACCTTCCAGCGTCTCAAGGACAAGCTCGGCAACCGTTCCAATGCGTCCTCGGAAGTCGAATTCGAGGACGCATTCGCCTGGCGCGTGGGCGGGGAGGGCGATGGCGCGCGCACCATCATCCAAATGGTGCAGCTCACGCGGCTGGACTGCGCCGTCGCCTCGGCCGGGCTGATGCGGATGGCGCTGGCGCAGGCGCTGCATCATGCGCGCCATCGTGCCGTCTTCGGCAAGCACCTCGCCGAACAGCCGATGATGCGCCGTGTGCTCGCCGACATGGCGCTTGAGACGGAGGCGGCGGTCGCGCTCGTCATGCGCCTGTGCCGCTCCTTCGATCTTGCTTCCCATGATGCGCGCGAAGCAGCCCGGGCGCGACTCCTTACCCCGGCTACGAAGTTCCTGATCTGCAAAGCGACGCCCGCGTTGGCCTACGAGGCGATGGAGTGCTTGGGCGGCAACGGCTATGTGGAGACGAGCCTCCTGCCGCGCCTCTATCGCGAGGCGCCGGTCAACGCGATCTGGGAAGGCTCCGGCAACGTGATGTGCCTCGATGTATTGCGCGTTTTCGCGCGGGAGGGCGCGGCAGCGCGTGATGTGCTGGCCGTACTGGCGGCGGAGACTGCGGAAATGCCGGGCGCTCGCGCCACCGCCACATCCATCCAAACGGGTTTAGCGGTGGCCGATGCGGAAGCGTCCGCGCGGATCACGGTCGAGCGGCTGGGGTTGCTGGCGGCGGCCGCGGCACTGCGGGAGTGCGCGCCGCCGGCGATCGCCGAGGCTTTCGCGCGTACGCGGCTCGCGAAGCTCCACGGCGGCTTGTTCGGGACCAGCGATATCGGGAAAGACGAAACGACCGCGATTCTCGACCGGGCGCTGCCGGGTTAGTTCGCGATCCGAGCCAGCCGGTCAAGCGCGCCTTGCAGGATGAAGGCTGCCGCGTGCTGGTCGATGACAGCCGCGCGCTTCTTGCGGCTCACGTCGGCGGCTATCAGGTCGCGCTCGACCGCGGCGGTCGAGAGGCGTTCGTCCCACAACGCAATGGGCAACTCGGTCAGCCGCGCAAGATTGCGCGCGAAAGCGCGGGTGGATTGGGCGCGCGGGCCTTCACTGCCGTCCATGTTGATGGGCAGGCCGAGCACGAAGCCGGCGCTCTTGCGCTCGGCGGCGAGCGCCAGCAGCCGCCCTGCGTCGGCGGTGAAGGTCTTGCGCGCGATGGTCTCGACGCCCGCTGCGAGCCTCCGGTCGGGATCGCTTGCCGCCACCCCGATGGTCTTTGTGCCGAGGTCGAGACCGATCAGCACGCCGCGCGGCGGCAACAATGGTGCGATCTCGACGAGCGGGAGAACTGGAGCGGGCATGGGCGACGCGACCACTAGTGGAGTGGATTTGACATTCGCTACCCACCTAGCCG
>JBOHIG010000018.1:0-9085 GCA_050725815.1 Xanthobacteraceae bacterium | reverse complement strand
CGGCTAGGTGGTAGCGAATGTCAAATCCACTCCACTAGGCCCCTGCGGCGTCCATGCCTGTCGACCATCCTCCGAAGCCGCATCTGACGCTTCGCGTCGGGATCACCGGCCATCGGCCCAACAAGCTCGGCATCGCCGCGGCGCCGCGCATCGCGGCGCAGTTGCGGGCGGTGTTCGACGCCGTCGATGCCGCCGCCGCGGCGATCTATCGCGACAACAGCGCGTTCTACGCCGCGGCGGGCGAGCGGACCTATACGGTTCGGCTGATCTCCGGGTTCGCGGAAGGGGCCGACCAGATCGCGGTCGCCGCCTGCCCGCCGTCCTGGACCATCGAGGCGATCCTGCCGTTTCCCAGGGACGAGTATCTCAAGGACTTCGCGCAATCCGCCGCCGGCGACGGGCGCGACGTGCGCTCCGAGTTCCTCGCCAGCCTCGCCCGGGCATCGGCGGTGACCGAGCTGCCGGCGCGTCCCGAGGACCGCGACCACGCCTACGTCATCGCGGGCAATTTCCTGCTCCAGCAGATCGACCTGCTGATCGCGGTGTGGGACGGCGAGCCGCCCAAGCGCGGCGGCACCGGTGCGATCGCGCAGGAGGCGCGCCAGGGCGGCATCCCGGTGGTGTGGGTCGCGACCCAGAAGGATTGCGAGCCCGTCATCATCGACCGGTTCGACGACGACACACCGGTCGTGACGGCGCAGGACTGGTCCGAGGCGCTGACCAAAACCGAGCTGCCGCCGCTGTTCGCGGCGCCGTCATCATCGCACCGGCATGGCAGCCGCCGTTCGCCGCGCGCCGCGCTCGAAGCCTTCTATGCGGAGATATGGCGGCCGGTCAGCCGCATGCCGTTCTACGATATGCTCAAGCGGGGGACCAATCGGCAGCCCTTGCAGCTTCGCATCCGGACGAGGGCCTTCGCCGACACCGCAGTGCGTTTCGATCGCTTCGTCGACGCGGCGCCGCCGGCGCCATCGCTGCACGCACGGCTCAAGCAGGTGCTGACGCCGCGCTATGTCTGGGCGGACTCGCTGGCGGTTCACTTCTCCCACCTCTATCGCAGCGCCTATGTGCTCTCCTATACGCTGTCGGCGCTTGCGGTCTGGATCGCGCTGGTCGGCATTTTCGTCGAAAGCACCGCCGTGAAGGCTGCGCTGGTGACGTTCGAGCTCGCCGTCATTTCCTGCATCATCTGGATCGTCCGCCATGGCCGCGGCGGCGCATGGCACGAACGCTGGCTCGACTATCGCACGGTGGCCGAAAACCTGCGGCACGGGAACTTCCTGTCGTTCGTCGGCGAGTTCGGGGGGATTCACCAGCAGCCCCCCGCGGGCGGGCGCGAGCCGCCATGGGCGCTGTGGTATATCCGCGCGACGCTGCGCGAGATCGGCATTCCCAACGCGACGCTCAACGACGCCTACCAGCAGCCGTTGCTGGCGGCGACGCTGAAATACGAAGTCGATGCCCAGATCGAGTATCACCACGGCACCGCCGAGGCGATGCATAACCTCGATCGCTTTCTGCACGGCCTGGCGGAGGCGTGCTTCCACCTGACGCTGTGGCTGTTGATCGCCTTCCTTGCCGTCTACGGGATCTACCTCGTCTTCAGCGCCGACCCGATCGAAGCCTCGCTCAGCCATTTCTTCAACGGTACGGATATCGAGATCTGGCTCGAGCAGGGGATCAAGATCGCCAAGCAGGTGGTGGTCGCGTTCGCGGCCGGCCTGCCCGCGCTCGGCGCCGCGCTCGCCGGCATCCGCGTGCAGGGCGACTTCGAAAGCGCCAAGGAGCGCTCGGAGCGCATGGTGGACGAGCTCACCGCGCTGAAGGCGGAATACGAAAGAACGATCGCGCGCAACGCGCAGCTCGACCACACCGCGTCGATGTTGATCGACACCGCGCGGATGATGTCGGAGGACCTTGCCGCCTGGCAGGATCTCTACGGCCGCAAGCGCCTCACGCTGCCGGCGTGAGATGACGCCGTGGCCCGGATGCAGCGCAGCGCCCGGGATACAGCAGCCTACCCCTTCTGGCCCACCGACTCGCGCAGCACGCGCTTCACCTCCGGATCGACCTTGCGGATGCGATTGAAGATGCCCTCGATCTCGTCGGGCTTGACCACGTCCGGCTCTTCGCCGGTGATGCCCTTGAAGTCGCGCGCGAACGCGGGGTCCTTACCGACCGCCTGGAAGGCGGCGCGCAGCACTTTGATCGCCTCCGGCGGCGAGCCCTTGGGCAGCAACACCCCGCGCTGCATCTTGGTCGAGATGTCGTTCATCAGGAATAGCGCTTCGTACTTGGCGCCGGTCGGCTCCTTTTTGAAGGCCTCCTTGTAGAACTGGTAGAACGTGATGATGCCCTGCTTCTCGAGTAGCGGATTGCCCTGCGCCTTGCCGTCCGGTCCGATCACCGGGTGGTGGAACAGCACGACGCCGATGCCGGGCTTGATGATCTGCGGCATCGCCTGGGTCTGGAAGCCGGGCAACGACGAGCCGGTGAAGTTGACCTCGCCCCTCAGCATCGCCTGGTTGACGTGGCCGGCGCCCTGGAAGCCCGTCACCATCTGATAGGGCATGTTCATGATTTCCAGCGCCAGTCGCAGCCGCGTGTCATGCGACGTGGCGCGACTGTAGCCGCCCGGAAAGACCTTCTTCGCTTTCGGGAAGTCGGCTGGCTTGGTGTAGCCGCCGGGCACGATGTCCTTGCGCGCATAGACCACGTTCCATCCGCGGCCGCCCGCGATCGGGATGAAAGCGTCCTGCAGCTTCACTTTGAGCACCGGATCGTCCGTGATCGAGGACGTGGCGCTCATGGTGAAATAGCCGACGGTGAACCCGTCCGGCCTGCCGGCGAGGCCGAGCCCGAGCTGGTTCATGGCGTTGGCGCCGCCCGCGCCCGGCAGGTTGCGGATGACGACGGCCGGCCGCCCGGGAATGTGCTTGGAGAGATGCTTCTGGAACACCCGCGCCTCGGTGTCGGCATTGCCGCCGGCGGCGTAGTTCACCAGGAGCGTGAGCGTCTTGTCCTTGTAGAACTGGGCGGCGGCGGGAGATGAGACGAGCGCAATTGCCGCGATAGCCACGATAGCCGCGATAGCCACGATGCAACGTCGCATGGCGATTCCTCCTGGTTAATTCGCTCCGCCTTCATCGTGCGGAGTGCCGAAGTCGCCAATTATGCCGATCTTCGCATGCCGGTCCTTCGATCCATTGTCGCAGCTTCGCAGGCTGCGTCAAACCGGTTTGAACCGTCCGCTCGCCATCGCACGCTCGTAGATGACGGCGGCGACCGCCACGTCTTCGAGACCGACACCCAGCGACTTGAACAGCGTCACCGCCTTCGCGTCCCGCGCAGGCCGCGGACCGGCGACGATCTCGGCCAGTGTTTTGACCTTGTCCCAGTCGAAGCGTCCCGCCTTGGCGAGGTCGATGAACTCGGCCGCCTCGGTCTTGGCTTGCGCAATGTGGTCGGTGACGATGAGCGAAGCGCGCAGCACGATCTCGGGATCGAGCTCGTGGCGGCTGGCGGCGTTGGCGCCCATCGCATTGACATGCGTCCCCGGCGAAATCCACGCATTCATCAGCACCGGCTCGGTGGAATTGGTGGCAGTCACGACGATGTCGGCGCCGGCCACGGCCTCTTCGCCGCTTTCCGCCGCCACCACCGGCGCGCCGCCCAACTCATCGGCAAGGCCGTAGCAGAACGTGACCAGCTTCTCGCGGTTGCGCGAGAACACCGCCAGCTCGGCGAGCGCGCCGATGGCGTGCAGCGCCAGCGCCTGCGTGCGCGCCTGCCGCCCGGTGCCGATCAGCGCGACCTTGCCGGCGTCCGGCCGCGCCATCTTTTCGGTTGCGACCGCGCTGGCCGCACCGGTGCGGATCTGGCCGAGCGTGTTGGCCTCGATGATGGCGAGCAGGCCCTTGCCTTCCTCGTAGAACATCACGTGGAAGGCGCCGCCGCCGTATGACTTCACCGCGAAGTGCTTGGCGGCGCGCTCGCCGCCGCCCATCACATTGAGCCGCACGCCGCCGAACGGCCAGCGCGTGCGCGGCACGGTGTTGGCCTGCCCCTTGGCTTCGGCTGCGAACACGTCGCGCAGCGCCTGGATCGCCGACGGCATGTCGAGGAACTCGGCGACGTCTGATTCCTTGATGTAGATGGGTGTCGGCATTGTCATTTTCCCATTTCAGCGCGCTCCGTCACCTCTCCCCGCTTGCGGCACCCGGAGCGATCACATCAAGTAAACTCCGGCCGCTCCTTCAGGTAGTGCTGCTGCATCTGTGGCCGGTACCGTTCCATGATTGCGCGGTTGAGCGCGACCGGCGGCTTCTGCTCCGCCGGCAGCATCGACTTGTACTCGACACCGCCAAGCTCGTCCTTAAAGGTGCGCTTGGCCTCCGCCACCACCGCCGGATTGGCGAAGCACTCGACCACCGCCGCCGCGAACGCCTTGGCGCCCGCCACCGCGCCCTTGTGCGCGATCGAATGCGCCAGCGTCACCCCGCCTGCCCAATGGTGGAAATTGATGTTGGGCACGTTCGACGGATAGTAGAACTTGGCCATCGGCACCTTCCACGAGATGTCACCGGCGTCGTTGGCGGAGGTGCGCGGCGTGGTCTGCCCCTTCAGCGGCGACAGCTCGCTCTTGAGGCCGTCGACCTGGACCTTGGCCTTGGTCTGGAGAGCGCGCGCCAGCGCCTGCTCCTCCGCGCTCCACGCCGGCATGCCGACCGGTTCGATGTGACGTTGCAGCAGTTCCGCCAGCGTGCGGTTGCAGCGCAGCGGCCAGACCGCGCTCAGCACGTCCACGGTCATCTCGGTGTTGCTCATCAGCGCCGCGCCCTGCGCGATCTTCTTGGCCTGCTCGAACAGCTTCAGCGCGCCTTCCGCCGTCTGGTCGCGGAAGAACCACCAGACCGCCGCCGTGCGCGGGATCACGTTGGGCTGGTCGCCGCCGTTGGTGATGACGCGGTGCGCGCGCATCTCCGGCCGCATGTGCTCGCGGTACTGCGCCATGCCGACATCCATGAGCACCACACCGTCGAGCGCGTCACGACCCTTCCAGGGCGCGACGCCGGAATGCGCGGTTTCGCCGTGGAAGGTGAAGGTCGCCGAGATCAGCGCCGATTGCAGCATGCCATGGGTCGCGCTGAACTCGGCGCCGATATGATTGTGGAAGGCGACATCGACATCGTCGAACCAGCCGTCGCGCACGTAATAGGGCCGGCTGACGAGCTGCTCCTCGGCGGGGCCGCCGAACACCTTCAACGTGCCCTTCAGCCCGAACTTGTCCATCGCCTGCCGGGCGGCGAGCGCGGTCCCGACCAGCACGGCTGCATTGACGTTATGGCCCTCGCAGTGGCCGGGCGCGCCTTCGACGATGAACGTCGGCTCGGCTACGCCGGATGCCTGCGAGTTGTCCGGACAGGAATCGTATTCGGTGTGGATCGCCACCACCGGCTCGCCGGAGCCGTAAGTCGCGCAGAAGCCGGTCGGGAAGCCGGCGATGCCACGCTCGACCTTGAAGCCACCCCGCTCCAGGAGATCGGTCATCAGCTTCGCGGTCTCGAACTCCTGCATGCCGAGCTCGCCGAAATAGAAAATGTTGTCGCCGGTCAGCGCGATCGCCTTGGCGTTGCGGTCGACATAGTCGAAGACGAAGCGCTGATGCGGTGTGAAGTTGTCGCGGTTGGTCATGAAGCGTATCCGACTTTGATGTTGTGGCAGTGCCGTGCCGCACGGTCCCCTCCCCCGCTTGCGGGGGAGGGACAGGGAGAGGAGACATACGGCACGGCCGAGCGAACATGCCCTCTCCCCACCCCTCTCCCGCATAGCCCATCGCAGACGGGCGTGAACGCCCTTTCTCCGGGAGAGGGAGCATGCCCTGCGCGCGGCAGCGAATGATTCACGTTACCCGATTTGCTTCTTCAGGAACGCGAACACCTTGTTCCAGCCGTCGGCGGCCTGCTCGGGCCGGTGCGCGGCGCGTGCGGTATTGAAGAACGCGTGCCCGCAACCGTCGTAGCGGTGGAATTCGTAATTCTTGCCGAGCTTCTTGAGCACCTCTTCGGTCTTGTCGACGTGCGCGGGACTCGGGTTCGGGTCGTCGTTGCCGAAGATGCCAATGATCGGGCAGTTGAGCTTCTCGGTCAGCTCGATGGGCGCGACCGGCCGCTTGTCGTTGAGCTGCTTCGGATCGTCGACCACGACGTTGCCGCCCCAGCAATCCACCAGCGCGTCGAAGCCTCCAACGCTGCACGCAGTCAAATAGGCGTGGCGTCCGCCCGAGCAGAAGCCGATGATGCCGACCTTGCCGTTGGAGTTGGGCTGCGCGCGCAGGAACTTGGCCGCACCGGCGGCGTCGCCGACCACCTGCGCGTCCGCGACCCCGCCCGCCGCGCGCACCCGCGCGCCGATGTCATCCGGGCTGCCGGGGCCCTCTCGGAAATAGAGGTGCGGCGCGATCGCCGCATAACCGTGGTGGGCGAACTTGCGGGCAACCTCGATGATCCACTCGTCCCATCCCGGCAGGTGCATGACGACCACGATGCCGGGAACCTTTCCGGGGGCCGTCGGGCGCGCGTAGTAGGCCTCGCCCTTATCCCCGTTATGGCCCTCGAAGGTGACGATATCCGCCTGCTGACTCCGATACGACATCCTGACTTCCCCGTTTCTCGGCGTTGCTGGATTGATCCCGCCACAATATCATGCGGGTGTTCGCTGAAAAGCGCACGCGGCCGCCGGCCTGACCCGGTCATCTAGACCGCAACGGCCCGCGGAAACAACCATGGACGCCGCCGGATGAGCGAGTTCAAGAGCCCGGCCCTTCGCAACGCCGAGACCGTGCGCCCGGTGGCGCCGCGACGCGTCAAGCCGGCCGGCATTCTGCATTTCACGCTCGGCGTCACCGACCTCGACCGCGCCCGCAGATTCTATGAGGACGTGGTGGGTGCGACCTTTTGGCGGCGCAACGACACGTCCGTATTCATGCGCTGCGGCGAGCAGTATTTCGTGCTGGCGCGCGCCGGCTACCACACGCCGCCCAATCGAGGCACCGACACGCTGATCCATCACGCCTTCATGTTCGCGGGCGACGATTTCGACGCGGCGCTCGCCAATGCCGAGGCGAACGGCGTCGAGGTGCTACTGTATGAGGACAAGGGCCACCGCAGCTTCACCGGCCGCCACGCCTATTTCCACGATCCCGACGGCAACACCATCGAGTTCATCGACTTCCAGGGTGTTGGCGACGTCGATGGGCCGGCCTATGAGGGGCGCGAGCGCCGCGCCAAGTCGCACCTGTCGGAGAAGGCTACAACTTGATGCGCATCGTCGTTACAGCGAATGTTTGGGCCGTAGACTTGACCGCGAACTCAGCGGGCTCCCTCTCCCATTGGGAGAGGGGTGGGGTGAGGGGTTAATGCCCCTCGATAGGCTCGAACCCCCTCACCCCAACCCTCTCCCCTCCGGGGAGAGAGAGTTCGCCGCATTCGCTGCACCGTCATTGGACACGATGACACGCTACAAGCGATAAGTTGCAAGGACGATAGCCATGCTGAGAAAAGAACAAAACGACCTGCTCACCCGGACCGGCCCCGGCACGCCGATGGGCGAGCTGTTCCGCAGCTACTGGCTGCCGGCGATGATGGCGGGCGAATTGCCGGAGAACGGCGGCCCGCCGGTGCGCGTGAAGCTCCTGTCCGAGCGGCTGATCGCCTGGCGCGACGGCAAGGGCAACTACGCGCTGATGGACGAGTTCTGCGCCCATCGCGGCACCTCGCTCTGGGTCGGCCGTAACGAGGACGACGGGCTGCGCTGCCCCTATCACGGCTGGAAGTACGGCATCGACGGCCAGTGCATCGAGGTGCCGTCGGAGCCGGTCGAGTCCGGCTTCTGCGCCAAGATCAAGCTGAAGTCGTATCCGCTGGTGAAAGTTGGCCGCGCATTGTGGACCTACATGGGCCCGCCGGAGAAGCAGCCGCCGCTGCCGGAGTTCGAATGGTGCACGGTGCCGCAGGAGCAGAGCTACGTCTCCAAGCGGCTGCAGGAGTGCAACTGGCTGCAATCGCTCGAAGGCGGCATCGATTCCAGCCACTCGGCCTGGCTGCACGGCAGCGAGTTCCAGCACGACCCGCTCTATGTCGGCGCCAAGGGCAACGACTATACGCTCGGCGACGTGCAGCCGCATTTCGAAGTGGTGGAAAGCCCCGGCGGGCTTCTGATCGGCGCGCGCCGCAACGCGGACGCCGGCAAATACTACTGGCGCATCACCCAGTGGATCATGCCGTGCATGACCATGATCCCGCCGCGCGGCGACCATCCCACCGGCGGCCACTACTGGGTGCCGATCGACGACGAGACCTGCTGGGTCTGGAATTGGGATTATCACGAGACCCGCCCGCTTACGCAGGCGGAGCGGACGGCCATGGACAACGGCTCGAGCCGGCACGTGATCTACGAAGTGGTCAACGGCGAGCGAACTTGGCGCGCAGAGGCCAACAAGGACAACGACTACCTGATCGACCGCGCCGCGCAGAAGGCCGGCCGCAGCTACAGCGGCATTGCTGGCTTCGCCATGCAGGACTCCGGCGTGCAGGAGCTGATGGGCCCGATCGTCGACCGCACCAAGGAGAACCTCGTGTCCTGCGACAACGGGATCATCATGGCCCGCCATCGGCTGATGCGCGCCGCCAAGGCGCTGGCGGACAAAGGCGAGACGCCGCCCGGCGTGGCTCCCGAGCACCAACGCGTGCGCGCCGCCGCGATCGTGCTGCCCGCCGACGCGGTCTACAAGGATGCCGCCAAAGAGGCGCTGAAGGTTCAGCCGGGCAAGCAGCACGCGCGGGTTTGATGAAGCGATGTGTTCGTAGCCCGGATGAGCCATAAGCGCGTTACGCGCTATGGCGAAATCCGGGGACGGCCGCGCAACGCATTAAGGTCTTTCAAGTGGAAAGACTGCTCCCGGATATCGCTTCGCTCATCCGGGCTTCTGTAACGGGCCTCGATCAGTCAATCCCTTTTTGCGTGATCCGCTCGCTGGGAACCTGCTTCTGTCCGGGATCGGCGCAAGGCCGTCGCCTGATGGGGT
>JBOHIG010000017.1:0-8989 GCA_050725815.1 Xanthobacteraceae bacterium | reverse complement strand
ATCATGGGCTTGTCCTGGCGTCAGCAGAAATTTCAGCGGATTGCCCAGGGCATCGACAAGCGCGTGAACCTTGGTGCTCAGCCCGCCTTTGCTCCGCCCGATCGCCTCGTCTTCGCCTTCTTTTTTTTGGCGCCGGCGCTGTGCTGATGCGCCCGCACGACCGTACTATCGATCATGGCGTATTCATTGTCCGCGTCAGCCGCCAACATCTCGAACATCTTCTTCCACACGCCACTCTTGGCCCAACGCGAAAATCGCGTGTGTATCTTGATCGGGTCTCCAAAGCGTTCCGGCAAATCCCGCCAGGGAATTCCGGCGCGATACCGATACAGCACCGCCTCGACAAACAGCCGATTGTCCTTGGAAGTCACCCCAACATGGCCTTCACGCCCCGGCAAAATGTCCGTGATCCGCTCCCATTGATCGTCTCGAAGGGCGTAACGACGCATCTGTCAGCTCCGAATCAGCTGACAGCCTATGAATCACGCAATATCCTCAAGGGGAATCCTCTAATTGAGGACAGGCCCTAGTCGTAGCGAAACGTCTGATCTGAAAAGTTCAGCGTGACGCTGACGCAGCCTTCGTTCAGCGACCACGAATAGAGCTCGTATTCGCGCACGCCCGAGGAATGCATCGGATCGGAGTCGGCAATCCTGCGCGCCTCGGCTTCGTCCCTGGCGCGGATGATGATGAGCCCGAACGAGGCCCTGGTCTCGCCGGGCCGAGTCGCGGGTCCGGCGCCGTACATGATGCCGGCCTTTTCGAGCCTGATCTGATGCTGGAGATGCTCGTGAAGATGCCGCCTCACCTCATCCAGCGGCTTCACCGGTCTGGTCATGACGACCCAGAGCTGCTTCCTGAGCATGCGCGCCTGAAGTTGGTCCAGGTTCGGAACGGTCGTGTCGGTCATAAGGACGGCCTCGCAACTATGGGTGCCTTGCGAAGCGTAGCGCGATCTTCGCGGCAAGCCCAATACGGACGCACCGGCGGCAATTCAGGATCGAAACGGAAATGCGGCGAGCGTCAGCGCAGCGGCCGAACGGCGCCCGCGCGGCGCGGCTTGCGCTCCACGACGACCGCACGTTCGGTGCCGGCGCGCTTGGTAAAGGTCGTGGTCGAAATGACGTCCCTGCGCTGGGACACCTTGGGCATCGCGACGCGCACCTTCTCGATCGGCACGCCCATCAGCGAGGACGCGATCTCGGCCTGCGCCTTCGGATCGTCGGTGAGACCGCGCGCCGCTTCAATCGCCTCGTCGAGCGAAGGAGGCTCTTCCCGCACCCGGCGGGGGCCATATTCGGTATTCCAAGTCTTGTTCATTTCAGTCTTGCTCATTTCACACGCCTTTTCTTGGCCTTAGCGGCAGGCTTATACCCTTTTGTGCAACGCACAATATAGGACGGATTGCCTCAGCGGCAAGGCGTCTGTGGACAAGGGTTCGGCCTTCGGAGGTATCGCTTTCCTGCCAACGCAAACGCCGACGGCCACCCTCCCCGGTTGGCTGGGAAAGGTGGCCGCGGCAACGCAGGCCATTGGATGGCGGATGGCTTGCGTCACAGCACGAAGTCGCTCGCCGTGAGAGTCACGGTGCCGTTGAGGCGGATCGAGGAGTCGATCAGGCCGTCGCCATAGGCGAGATAGACGTAGGTGTAGCCGCCGGAATGCCGATACTCGATCTCGCCGCGGTCACCGTTGATCCAGGGACCGGGCTCGCCCGAGAGGAGGCCGCTCCAGTCGTCGGACAGGCCGTCGAAAAACTCCTCGGTGCCGCCATCCGGCGACGAGTCGAAGGAGAACGCCTGGTTGCCGTAGACGTCAGGCCGCGCGTCGATCGCCGACAGGTTGATCTTGTCGATGCCGTGCTGGAAGTCGGTGATGGTGTCGAAGGCGAAGATGTCGCTCTTGCTGCCGTACCAGAATATGTCGGTGCCGGCGCCGCCGGTCATGACGTCGTTGCCCCAGCCGCCCCAGACGTCATCGTTGCCGGTGCCGCCATTGAGCCTGTCGTTGCCGACGTCGCCGACCAGCCGGTCGTTGCCAGTGCCGCCGAGGATCGTGTCGTTCCCGATCTGCCCGTAGAGCAGGTCGTTGCCGGCACGGCCGTCGATATGATCGTTGCCGTAGTAGCCGAGCATCAGGTTGGCGCCGCTGCTGCCGAGCAGCACGTCGTTCCAGTACGAGCCGGTGACGTTCTCGATCGAGCTCAGCGTGTCGACGCCTTGCGCGATGGCATGACCGGCTTGCAGGTCGACCAGCGCGATCTGGTTGCTGAAGGTGTAGGACACTGAGTCGGTGCCGAGACCACCGCTGACGGTGTCGTTGCCGAGCCCGACGTAGAAGTGGTCGTTGCCGGCCTCGCCATACATGCGGTCGTTGCCGGTGCCACGGTCGAAGATGACGTCGTTGCCGGCGCCGGCATAGACGATGTCGTTGCCGTTGTGGATGTCGATGGTGTCGCCGCCGCCAAGTCCGTAGATGATGTCGTTGGTGCCAAGATCGACGACCGTGCCATCGCTCTTGCGGAACAGGTCGTTGAGCTTGTCGTAGCCGTTGGTACCCGTGATCGTAGCCATGGTCGCCCTCGAATTTTGAATCGCCGCCTCCATGACGGCATCGGGACCATGGCAAGGGCGGCCGCCGAAGGATGTGACGGCCATCACGTTTTGGGCGATAAGCCTCCATGACCGCCTCGCCCGACCGCCTTGCGGCCAACGCCGCCCGCGAATTCGCAATTGCGCTGGCCGCGCGCTGGCAGGCGCTGCCGGGCGGGAACCTGCTTGGCGCCTATCTTCTCGGCAGCCTGGCGCATGGCGGATTTTCCCGCCGCTACAGCGACATCGACCTGGGCATCGTTACCGAGGTGGGGCTGGACGCGGAGGCGTCGGGGGCGTTGCGGGCAGAGGCCAGCGCCGTTTCGCCCGAGCTTGCGCCGAAGCTCTCCATTTTCTGGACCGACCGCACCTTCTCGATCGGCCGCTTTCCGCCGCTCGACCGCGCCGACTATCTGGACCACGGGGTTGCGCTGTTCGAGCGCGAGCGCATCGTCCCGCCGCGGCCGGGGCTCGACGAGGTGCGCGCCTACCTGACGGGCGCGCCCTTTGAGAATTGGATAAAAGCCGCGGCGCAATTCGCCGCCGCCGATGCGCTCGATCCCAAGGATCGCAAATCCTATCTGCGCGCGCATCTTTATCCGGCGCGCTTCCTCATGAGCTTCATGACCGGCCGCATGGCCTCGAACGACGATGCCGTCGCATGGCTGGCGGAGCGGCCGATCCCCGGCCTCGACCTCGGTCCGATCGTGCAGGCGCTGGAAATCCGCCGCGCGGCGCAGGATTCCGACGCGCTGTTCGGCGCGCGCGCAATCCTCCCACGTCAAGCCGCGGCCTGCGCGGCACTGATCGCCGAGAGCGAAGCCGAGCGGCCGTGAGCGCTTCGGTTGCGCCTCAAGGGAAGAACTTGCCTTCGATGAAGACCGGCGGCTTCGAGCCGGCCTGCTGGCCGCGGCCCAGGATCGGCTTGCCCTCGGGATCGAGCCGGCCGCCGCCGGCGTCCTTCGGCTGGGCGCCGAACCGGATCATCACCAGCGGCTCGGTGCTCTCGTTGCTGAAGGAGTAGAAGCAGCCCTTGGGCAGCACCAGCGCCTGGTTCTTCTTCAGCACCGGCAGCGCGCCGTTGAGCCCGAAGAATTGCGCCTCGCCCTGGAGCACCACGAAAATGTGGTCCTCGTCGACATGGGCATGCAATCCGTTCTCGCCGCCCTTGGGGCCATAGCAATGCATGTGGAAGGTCGTGAGGTCGGTCTCGGCCAGCAAGTCCTTGGTGTGGCCCTGGCTCACCAGTTGCGTGTGCAGGTTCACGATCCGGGGCTCGATGTCGGGCCGCCCCGCCGCGGCCGTCGCCGGATGCGCCGGCATCAACGTCGTGTCGCTCGCCATGGTGTCCTCCAGAAATCCGTTTCGCATCAGTCTAACTGCTCCTGCGCGGGAAACGAACCCCTTGCACGAGGCGCGCGGGGCGCCACATGGACTCGCGGGGATCGACAGGGAGACGACCCGCATGCCCGATACCAGGACTCACACCGGCGGCTGCCATTGCGGCCGGGTGCGCTACGAGGTCGCGACCGATCTCGCCATGGTTATCGAATGCAATTGCTCGCACTGCAGCAAGCGCGGCGTGCTGTGGACTTTCGTGACGCCGGAAAATTTCAAGCCCGTGTCGGGCCGCGACGGGCTGGACGACTACCAGTTCAACAAGAAGATGATCCATCACCTCCGATGCCCCGACTGCGGCATCGAATCCTTTGCACGCGGCCGAAATCGGGACGGCAAGGAGATGATCGCCGTCAATGTCCGCTGTCTCGACGGTGTGGAGATTGGCGCGCTCAAGCTCACGCCCATCAACGGCCGCGATCTCTGAGCGCACCGGCGGGGTTTAGCGTCCCCGTTCGCTGAACATCACGCCGCCTTTGGCCTTGGAATTCGCCTCGGTCTCGATGATCGACACCACGACCGCGTCGGCGGGAGCGCTGAAATGCTTCATCACCGCCTCGGTGATGTCCTTCACCAGCGCCTTCTTCTGCTCGAACGTGCGGCCCTTAACCGCGTGGACGTAGACTTCGGGCATGACTGCCACTCCCTGAATTGTTGCGACCCGGGCACCATCGCGCAGGCCCCGCATGCAGCATGGCGGCGGAACGAGCGGCGTCAAGGCCATCCACGGCATTCGGCCGGCGGCGAGACTTCGATATTCGCGCTCCGCCGCATCTGCGCTAAAAGACCCGTGGGCCGGTGCCGGCGATCGGATGGGGCGAGACGACTGTGTTGTTCAAGAAGCAATACCTGACCTGGCGCGAACAGTTTACGCTGGACCTTGTCGTCAGCTCGGCGCTGTGCCTGGGTGAGCGCGTGCTGGAGCGGATCCTGTTTCCAGGCTTGCACCGCTCGGCCGCCCGTGCGGTGACGGAGGATCCCGCCCGCGTGGATTCAATCTCCGTGCTGATCGCCGATGCGGTCGCCCTGTTCCTGTTGCTTTGGGTCTTCTATCTCACGCTCTACGCCATCAGCTACCTCACCCGCCGCCCGCTGAAATCCTACGCACCCACGCTGGTGGCCGGCATCCTGCTGACCATCATCTTCGTTTCGTCCATGTCGGAATGGTTCCGCATGCCGAATCCGGCGACGGGCTGAAACGCGCACGAACCGAGGAGTCCGCAGCCGCACTCCGATCGACGGCATTTGTATTGCCTTTGCATGACGTTTAGGTCAGCCACGCTGCTTTACTCGCGCAGAAAAACCAATACGGTCGCGCGCGGGAAGGGGCAGAAAACGTCCATCGCAGGGAGGAAGCCCGATGGAATTGAGAACAAGCCGCCTCCGAACCTATCCCCGCCCGCGACTCTCCAACGTCTGCGCCCAATGCGGCGATGCGATTTTCATGCCCGAGTGGTCGGAGTATCTCGACCAGCGGCGGGTGAGACATCTGTGGCAGTGCGAAGCGTGCGGCTACCGGTTCGAGACCCTGGTCTGTTTTCCGGAGCCGTGAGCACAGGCCCTCGCCATTAGGCGATCGCAGTCAAGCGATCACGATCAAGGGAGCCATCGGCAATGCCGATGGCTCTTTGCTTTGGCGAAGCGCCGTTACGACGCCCGATCGGGGACCAGCTCGCATGGCTGCTCCGTGTCCTGCGCGGCCTTGCCCGCAGACGTGGCCGGCAGTTGCAGCACGGAAGCGACCTGGCCCGGCCGCAGCCGCGTTACCAGCACGACCTGCCCGTCCGGGAATTCCAGCGCGTCATGATGCGCGTTGGGATCCTCAAGATTGATTTGCCGGAAGCGGGCGAGCCGATGGCCGATCTTGCGGCTCGGAAACACGCCGAAGGCCGGCTGGCATTCGACGTTTCGTTCGAAGGCAAGTTCGGTGCCCGGCCGCAAGCACACGGCGACATTGGGTTCGCCGACGGCGGTGAAGCCGCGCGTGATGGAATTTCCGAACTTGGTCGTTATCAGGGTGTCTTTGAGGACAGCGGATCGAGAGGCGACGTGATGTAAGCTGTAATCGCACATCGGGTTGCTCCTCTTCTTGCCCGAACACCCCTCCCCGTTCCGATCCCACCAATTCATGGTGGCGATGTTTTGTCGCCCGCAGTCGTTTTTCAATCACAATGTCCGATGACGCGGGCCTGCCGGCGTGATCGATTGGGTGGCGTAACGCAACCCATTCGCGAGCCGACCATCATGGACAAGCATGTAGTCAAATCCGGCGTCCCGGAAACAGCCGGGCCGTTCAATTTGTGTGTCAAATACGGCAACCTGATCTTCATCTCGGGCTTGCCGCCATTCGATGAGGACTATGCATCCAAGCTGCGCGAGGCCCGCGCCAAGGGACTGCCGATCCCGCCGTTTCCCGACCTGCCGTTCGAGCGGCAGGTGCGCATTGTGATGGATCACATGAAGATGCTGGTGGAAGCCGCTGGCTCCAACATGGATTGCCTGCTCAAGGTCATCGTCTGGCTCAAGGATCAACGCCAGCAGGAAGAATTCGACAAAATCTATCGGAGCTATTTCAGCAATACCGAGATGCTGCCGGCGCGCACGCGCATGCAGGCGGGGCGCACGCCGATGGACTGCGGCCTCGAGGTCGAAGCGATCGGCTACGTGCCGTGAACACTAGCAACACATTGATTCTAGTGTCCCTTTGAATCCGAAGTTCGCAAATGGATTCGCGGACTGGCTCTTGCGAACTTCGGATTCGGGACACTAGGAATCTATATTTGCTAGTGGTCCTTCGATTCTAACATTCGCAAAGTCGCCTGCCCAAATGGGATGCGAATGTTAGAATCGGACCACTAGAGACCGACAAGCAAAACCCCGGCTTGAGGCCGGGGGTTTCGAAGAGCGCGGCCGCGACCCGATTCCATCGAACCGGATCGCGGTGCGATAATGCGTGTTACTGCTTGGCCGGCGGCATGGCCGGAGGAGCCGGCGTCTTGCTCGGCGCGTCCGAGGGCGCCGCTGCGGGCGGAGCCGGCGGGAGCGTGCGCTGCCCGGTCGTCGCGGGCGGCGCCTTGGTGTCGGTCGCGGTGCGATTACCGTCGCCGCCGGTCCCGAACACGAAGATCAGTACCAATACGACCACCGCAATACCGGCGATCCATCCCCAGGTTGCCGCGCCCCAGGGCCGCGCTTCCGTGTAACGATCCGGGTCCCGTCCGCCCGGGAGGTTCGGGTCGCGATAGTCTGTCATTGCTGCAATCTCCTATTGAGCCTAACACTACAACCGTCGGCAGCCTGCGATGGTTCCACGGCCTCGGAACACCTTGCCGCAGGATTGCCATGCGGAAACCGCAATCGGTGACAGCAACCCAGCTTGATTGTTCTGGTCGAATCCTCCTTTCTATGACGATCGGCATTGGGGAGGACTTCGAATGATCCGCAAAATCGCAATTTTGCTGGCCGTGACGATCGTAGGCGCGTCGACTGCGTCTGCGCAGTTGCCACTCCCGTTGCCGATACCGTCAGGCACGCCGGAGGATCGGGCCGCGTGCGAGCCCGATGTGCATCGGTATTGCAAGTCCGCGATTCCCGACAACCTTCGCGTCCTGGCCTGCTTGCAGGCGAACCGACAGCGGATCGGCAGAACCTGCCAAGCCGTCCTGGTCAAATACGGTCAGTGAGCGATTACTGGACTTGTAGGACTCAATGGGAGCGTCGCTGCCGCTCGCGCGGCGGCGCGCCGGCATGGTCGAACGCCTGGTCGAGGTCCCGGACGAGCTGCTCGAAGCGCTCGGCCTCGTCGGCCAGTTGCTGCCAGGTCGCTCGCATTTCCATAAATTGCTCGCGATGCTCCGCGACGGCGACGTCTTTCGCCATCCGCGCACATAGATCTGCAAATATCCGGAATTGCTCGGGATTCGCCATGCAATACTCACACTGCCTGGCCTACAACGCCCGAAACGTCAATGAGTTGCGGGCGAAACTTCAGCCCGGACGGCAATTTGCCCGGTCGCGCGATCCGCGATTGACGGCCCGGTCCAGAAATCCCAGAGTTCCGGCGTCATGCCGATCGATCGCAGACGATTGCTGAGCGTCCTCGCCGCCGCCCTTGTCATGCCGGATGCGGCGCTCGCACAATCGGCCGCCATGAGCCGCATCACCGCCTATGCCTTCTCGTTCGCCAAGCTCGACGGCGGCGACATCAAGCTGGCGGACTATGCCGGCAAGCCGATTCTCGTCGTCAACACCGCGTCGCTGTGCGGATACACGCCGCAGTATGCAGGGCTCCAGCAATTGTGGAACCGCTATCGCGAGCGCGGGCTGACGGTCGTCGGCGTGCCGTCCAACGACTTCGGCGGACAGGAGCCCGGCGGCGCGTCCGAGATCATGAAGACCGCGCATGCCGGATATGGAGTCGACTTCCCACTGGCGGCCAAGGTCGCCGTGCGCGGGCCGAGCCTGCATCCGTTTTACAAATGGGCTGCCGCCGAACGCCCGCTCGATGCACCGCGTTGGAATTTCCACAAATACCTGGTCGGGCGCGACGGGCGCATCGCGGCGGTGTTCCCCGCCGCCATCGAGCCGATGGACGCGCGGGTGATCGCGGCAGTCACGAAAGAATTGCCCGCCGGACGATAACCGGGGCGTTCTACAGGAAGCGTTCTACCGGGAGGACACAATGCCAGGCACGCCCAGAGCGGCAGCCGCCGCCATCTTCGCCATGATCGCATCGGCCACCAACGCCACCGCCGCCGACATTCGCGTGCTCAGCGTCGGCTCGGTGCAAATCGCGACCAAGGCGATCGCCAAAAGCTTCGCGCAGGAGGCCGGGCATCGGGTGGTCTTCACCATCGTCTCGCCGAACCTGATCGCGGGCAGGCTCAAGGCCAACCCCTACGATATGCTGATCGCGTCCGTTCCCGTAGTGGCGGCGCTCGACAAGGCAGGCGCGCTGCGCGCCGGATCGCGCGCGCCGCTCTCACGCGCCGGAATCGGCA
>JBOHIG010000016.1:0-11680 GCA_050725815.1 Xanthobacteraceae bacterium | reverse complement strand
GGTCACAACCAGTTGCCGAAAGTGATCCTCGGTGTAAAGTTCAACGACGGAATCGAGGTCGTCAAATCGCAAGCTCAAGCCGCTGCCGCCTGACCTCGCTCGTCACCAAGATTCGGCGATAGCTCTTACGACTACGATGTCCGCCAAAGAACTTTTCGGACAAGGTTGTTATACGATTTGTCAGACTTCCAGCGCGGCGAGATTGCGCTAGCATTAGAAGACTTTGATATGCGCACGTTTTCATCAATTGTCGGAACCTTACGAGCGCTATCGCCAGCCGATTCCTGGGCAAGCCAATTGTTGAAAGCAGCACCAATATGGGCAGGCACAATGGAAGCATTATCCTTACTAAGGTTATCCAATTTAGCAATTTCGGTGAGAGATATAGGCTGGCACAAACGATTTTGGTCCGCTGATGCACAGCTGGAAGGATGGAAGGGTGATCTTTCTGAGTATGCGAAGAAGAAAATGGCCCCACAACGGTCACAACTTCTCAGTGAATTGGAGAACCAAGGACTTAGCCGGACGTTCGCCAGCGATTTCGTCGAAAAGTTTTTCAGTTATGCGCAACGTGGAGGCGAGCTTCGCTTCTCTACGAAAATTGCTCGTCCAGTCCCATTGTTCAAGCGCGATGGATTGGGCGTTGCGCCGTACCTGACTACATTTGGCCAATTTGTAGAGTTGAGTTCTGCAAGACTTGAATGGCGAGCACCTTAATCAACGAAGCAAGTAGCCCGGAGGAGCGGGCTCTCCACGAAATCCCGCATTCCGCTTCGCTCCATGCGGGCTACAGGTCGCGAATTCACTTTCCGCCGCGAGCCTTCTTCCGCCACCTCCCCCAATCCACCCGCTCCGTCTTCGTCACCTTTGGCGCCCTCCGCAACCGCTCCGGAAACAACACCACGTTCGCGCCCTCATAGCGCGCGCTCGGCACGATCAGCGCGTCGAACTCCAGGAAATGCGACGCGGCCGCGATCGCCTGCGTCGCCGCGTAGTCGAAGCTCTCGTAGCGCGCGACGTTGACGCCGAGGGCCGCAAGCCGGTCGAGCGTGTCGATGCGCAGCGCGCGCTCGGCGCGCGCCTTCAGCGCATGGATGTCGTGCGCGATGCGGCTCGGCCACACCGGCTCGAGCGACAGCCGGTAGCCGACCTCGGCGAGCGCGCCCTCGCGCGCGAGGCTCGTATAGAGCACGTCGAATTCACCGGTCGCGTTCCAGCGGCCGCCGGCGAGCGCCGCCTGCAGCGGGTCGCGCCCGTGGCGCACCACGCGCCAGACGGTGGCGTCGAGGGCTTCCGCCTTGCGGCCTTCCAGCGCGTCGAGGATCGTCCGGTCGTGGACGCGGCCGGCCGCCGCCATCAGGTGTAGGTCCCCTCATCGAGACTCTCGATGACGGCCAGCACCTTGTCGGCGTCGCCGCGATTGATCAGGTCGATGGCGCGCTCGCCGTCGAGCAGGCGATGCTTGGAATAGAGCCATAGCCTCGTTTCGTCCGGCGTGTAGAACTCCGACAGCCGGTCGACCACGTAGCGCAGGTCGGAAATCACGAGCTGTGTCTTCGGATGCGGCAACGCCTTGCCGGCGCTCCAGCGCGAGACGGTCGCGGGCGAGACTTCCGCGATGTTGGCGACGTCGGTGCCCTTGAGGCCGCCGCGGTCGCGCAGGTCGTCGATCAGCTTGGCGACTGCGCTGGGCATGGCCGGCCTCCTGTCTCTGTCGTCGTGTTACAGATAGGGCGTTTGCGTTTTCATTTCAAGAAATCAGATCGTGAAATAGAAATGAAAATTGACGTAATTCCTGTTATCGGCTATATATTCCTAATCCTGCCCACCGAGGGAGTCTTCCGGATGACAGCCGAAGATGGAGCGGGATGCGGCGCCTGCGGGTCAGTCTTGTCATCTGACACTCGGGCGGCGTCGGGGCACCGCCCGGCAGGCCACTACGAGCCGCCTGCGAGGAGCTCGCTGACGTTCCGGGGCAGTGTCCGGACGAAAGCGCGGCCCGACGCCGGAGTAAGAACGCCGCGGTGAAGCGCCGAAAGGCGCGCCGGCGAGCGTCATTCGCCGGTGGTCTCCGGCGAACCGGAGACCGGCCCGACCGCGAGGCGGGCCACGGGGTGCGGCGAACATTCCGCACCAGCGCGTTTCGGCGCTTCACCCCCCTCACGTTGGTGAGGGGAGACGGAAGGGAGGGTCAGCCCGGCGCCCTCCGGAAAATCCAAGCCAGCGGGCGGCGGAGCATTGGTTGGAAGAAACAAGCTTGAGTGGAAACGAACGTGCGCTCCGCGACCTCACTTACCCTCTCCCCTTGCGGGAGAGGGTGCCCGAGCGGAGGCGAAGCCGAGCGAGGGCAGGTGAGGGGTTCGCGCGAAGCGCACAAAAAAGTACCCCTCACCCAACATCATCGGTGGAGATGCATTCATGTCCTCTCCCAGCGAAAGGGCGTTCACGCCCGTCTTCGACGGGCTATGGGGAGAGGGCGCAACGACGAGGGCCGCGCTCGTCGCAAGCGTTGCGCCCAGCATCAAACGTGTTGCCCGCCGTTGATGTGGATCTCGGCGCCGTTCACATACGACGACATCTCCGTGCACAGCACGTAGATGATCTTCGCCACCTCGTCGGGCGTGCCGAGCCGATGCAGCGGGATCTGGTGCGCGACGATCTCCTCGGTGCCGGGCGAGAGGATCGCGGTGTCGATCTCGCCCGGCGCGATCGCGTTGACGCGGATGCCGAGCGGCCCGAAATCGGCCGCCATCTCGCGCGTCAGCGAGGCGAGCGCTGCCTTCGAGGTGGCGTAGGCCGCGCCGGCGAAGGGATGCACGCGCGAGCCGGCGATCGAAGTGACGTTCACCACTGCGCCCTGCGCCGCCTTGAGCTCTTTGACCAGCCCGCGCGCCAGCATGATCGGCGCGAAGAAATTCACCCGGAACACGTGCTGCCAGACCTCGACCGCAGTGTCGAGCGAGGAGAGGCGCTTGCCGCCCTCCGCCTTGGGCGAGATCGCCGCGTTGTTGACCAGCGCGTGCAGCTCACCGTTTTCCAGCCGTTCCTTGATCTCGCCGATCGCCTTCAACGTGTTGCCTTCATCGGCAAGATCGAGCTGGATGTGATCCTCCGGTCCCATCTCCCATGGGCAGTTCTCGGGGAACGCATGGCGCGAGCAGGTGATGACGCGCCAGCCGGCGGCCGAGAAGCGCTTCACCGTGGCGTGGCCAATGCCGCGGCTTGCCCCGGTGAGGAGCAGCGCGCGCCGCGGCTGGTTGTCGTGCGAGGTTGGCATGCGGACAGACTAGCACATGATCGCGGACAGGATCATGCAAGCGAATGCCCGAAAGCTGGAATTGATCCAATTCATCGAATTGGATCGTGTCCCTCAAGGATAAAGCCGCGTCTTGCTCCAGGCCTCGGCCGGGCCGCTGCGGCGGAATTCGATGCGGTCGTGCAGCCGGTAGGGGCGGTCGTGCCAGAACTCCATCGCGAGCGGCTTAAGCCGGTAGCCCGACCAGTTTGGCGGGCGCGGCACGCTGCCGACCGCGAAGCGCGCCATCGCAAGCGCCAGCGCCTTTTCGAAGGCCATGCGGCTTTCGAGCGGCTCGGACTGCTTCGAGGCCCAGGCGCCGATCTGCGCCAGCCGCGGCCGGCTCGCGAAATAGGCGTCGGCCTCCGCGGCATCGACCGGCTCGACCTTGCCGCGCAGGCGGACCTGCCGGTTGAGCGACTTCCAGTGGAACACGAGCGCCGCCGCCGGACGCGCGGCGAGCTCGCGCGCCTTCGGGCTGCCGGTATTGGTGTAGAACACGAAGCCGCGCTCGTCGAAGCCCTTGAGCAGCACCATGCGGGCGTTCGGCAGCCCGTCGGCATCCACGGTCGCGAGCGTCATGGCGCTGGCGTCGGACGGCTCGCTGCGCTGCGCCTCGGCGAACCAGTCGGCAAAAAGCCGCAGGGGCTCTGCGGCCTCGGTAAAATCACCAGACGTTAACCCGTTCGGGTGTTGTATCGGAGACGATTCGGACATCCCGGGGGTCCCCGTTGTTTCGTTTGGTGCGCCCGTGCCGTTATAGAGGAAGCGTACCGGCGCGCCTATGCCGGGGTTTGGCGCGGCATCTGCCGGCGGCCGGCATGACGCTGGCGCTTGCGCTCGCGACGGCGGGATGCAGCTTCTCCTACCAGCTCGACTCGATGTTCGCGAAGGGCAAGACCGAGGCCGCGGTCGAGCGCACCGGCTCGATCCGGGCGAACAGCGTGAGCGCGGCCGCCGCACCCCATGGCGGCGATCTCGACGCGGCCCGCGCCGCAGTCTCCGAAGTTCTCGCCAAGGGCGGCAAGGACACCAGCATGCCGTGGGAGAACCCGTCGACGGGCGCGCGCGGCACCATCACGCCGCTCGCTTCGGCCTACAGCCAGGACGGGACCACTTGTCGCGATTTCCTCGCCAGCTATGTGCGCAACGGCGCCGAGTCCTGGCTGCAGGGCGAAGCCTGCCGTAGCCTCCAGGGCCGCTGGGAAGTGCGCCACATGAAGCCCTGGCGGCGGACTTAAGTGGTTCTCGCGCTTTCAGCAACGTTCAGTCCGTAACCGCGCCGGCTACTCATCCGTGACGTCGATCCACACGCCGCCGGGATCGGCGAGCTGGAACTTGCCGGTGGCGCTCTTCGCGAACAGCGCCTTGCGCACGTCCGACTCCTTGGCGCCGCCCATCGGCATCGGCGCGAGATAGCTGCAGCCGCCGATCACGTCGGCGATGGTCTGCTTGAGCGCGTCGACGCTCTCCACCTTGAAGCCGAAATGGTCGGGGCCGGGGCGCTTGATCGCCATGCCTTCGAACACCGGGATCGACCACGGCAGGATCGACAGCATCACGCGGCCGTCGGTCAGGTGGTGACCGGGCGCGGTCGTCTTCTTGTTGGTCGGCTTGAGCTCGAACACGTCGGTGTAGAACTCGGCGCAGCGGTCCGGGTGCATGGTGCGGATCGCGAATTTGTTGATGTAGCGGTCGGGCGTGCGGCCTTCCTCGGCCTGGTCGGCATAGACGCCGTCGAGATTGCTCTTCTTCTTCTCCGCAAGGTCGAAGACGTTGCCGTCCGGGTCATGCGCGCTGTAGGCCGCGAACGGCCGGGTCGAAGGCCGCTTCACGACCGCCGATTCCGGGAACTTCCGGCGCGCGCGGTCCATCACCTCGTCGACGTCGTCAACCGTCATGCCGAAATGGTCGAGCCCGCCGACATAGCCGTCGCGCACGGGGTTGATGTTCAGCCCGACATAGCCGTCGCCGATATTCGCGCCCGAGATCGGTCGCGTCTTGCGCTTCTGGGATGCCTCGAGGCCGAACACCGCCTCGTAGAAGCGCGCCATCATCGGCCAGTTCGGACTGCAAATGGCGACGTGGTTGATCTGGGCGAACATTCTTGTCTCCTTGGCTGGCCGCGCGAGCGACCATTATCGACCAGCCGAGCGTCCGCTTCAATCCGTGCGCCGCGGCGGGAATGTCCGCAAGCGCCGGGATTCCCACGCGTTATGCGTTGCACAGCGGCTGGCCTACCCCCACATTGGAACTCAGGTTGGGGCGTCAGCCCGGCGAGCCGGAGGTTATTGAGAATGCGCGACCCCTATCAGGTCCTGGGGGTGTCCCGCAGCGCGAGCGCGGCGGACATCAAGAGCGCGTTCCGCAAGCTCGCCAAGAAGCTGCATCCGGACGCCAACAAGAACGACGCCAAGGCGGCCTCGCGCTTCGCCGAGCTCAATGCCGCCTACGAGATCGTCGGCGACGCGGACAAGCGCAAGGCGTTCGACCGCGGCGAGATCGACGCCGAGGGCAAGCCGCGCTTCCAGGGCTTCGAAGGCTTTGGCGGCGGACGGCGCGGGCGCGCCGGCGGGCCGTTCGGCGGTCAGGAAGGCGGGTTCGAGACCTTCACCTGGGGCCCGGAAGGGATGCAGCGCGCGGGTGGCGGGCGAGGCGGCGGGCGCGGCGGTTTCGAGGACGTCCTGCGCGACATGTTCGGTGGGCTCGGCGGTGCAGCGCGCGGACGCGCGGGCGGCTTCCAGTTCGAGCAGGAGGACTTCCCGCAAGCCGCCGGGCGCGATGTCGCCGCCACCGCGAGCGTGACGCTGGAGGAAGCCGCCAAGGGCACCACGCGGCGCGTCGAGCTTCCGACCGGCAAAGCGCTCGAGGTCAAGATCCCTCCGGGGCTCGCGGATGGCCAGCAGATCAGGCTGAAAGGGCAGGGGCTTTCGGTTGGCGCCGGCAAACCCGGCGACGTGCTGATCACCGTGACGATCGCGCCGCATCGCCTGTTCCAGCGCGACGGCAACGACTTGCGGCTCGAGCTTCCGATTACGCTTTACGAGGCGGTGCTGGGCGCGAAGGTGCGCGTGCCGACGCTCGATGGCGCGGTCGAACTGGCGATTCCCGCCGGCACCAGTTCGGGCCGCACCTTCCGCCTGAAGGGCAAGGGCTTCCCGGCCAAGTCAGGCGCCGGCGATCTGATGGCGACGGTGCGGATCATGCTGCCCGAAGCCGGCGACCAGTCGCTTGAGGAGCTGATGAAATCGTGGCGCGAGCTCAAGCCCTACGACCCGCGCAAGGGCTTGGGCTGAGCCGGCCGCTCCTGTCGAGCCGCTCAATGGGTGGCGCTCGAGGCGCCCGGCTCGCCCTCGCCGCTCTTCTCCAGGAACACGCTGCCGAAATGGGCGAGCGCATCGGCCAGCAGCTTGCCCTGCGACTCCTTCGGCGCCAGCAGCACGAGGTCGGCGAGGCTTTCCGCCACCATCGCCGCCAAATCGGCGAGATCGGCGGTCTGGCCTTCGATGCGGGCCCGCACCAGCTCGTTGATCTCGCAATGGAGGCAGTCGCTGGGGGTGTCGGCCATGGAAGTTCTCCGGAGCGGATATGCACTCAGATAGGGCTACGAGGCGAAAGATGGAAGCGCGGATGTGCGCGCAATTCGCCTCACCGTCCAGGTGCCGGTTGCGCGGTCTGCAGCCTAGATAGCTGCGCCTCGACCTCGGGCAGCCAGCGCGCCCGCTCGGCCGTGAGCTTGTTGGCCTGTTTCAACCCTTGCAGCGTCCTCACGATCAGGGTCAGGCGCGTCAGCGCATCGTCACCGCTGGATGCGAGTCGCCAATGAGCCTGTAAGAGATCCAGTTGCCAGAGCACATTCGCTGGATCGCTGGCGACTAGGCGCTCACGAATGGCAAGGCTTGCGCGATAATTGCTGACGACCTCGGCAGGCTTCTGCATTTTTCCGAGAACATCGCCGATACGGTCGTATGTTCGCGCAAGATGGCGTTGCCACAGGAGATTGCGGGATTCTCGATGAACAAGCGCCTTCCAATTGGCAAGGCTGAGTCGGTAGTGATCGAGCGCCTGCTCCAACCGACCGTCGAAATGTTCGAAATCGCCGTAGGCCTGCCACCACAGACCTTGGTTCATGTTAGCGGCACCGTCGTACAGGTCGGCAAAATCGGCCGATATGGTTGTGAACGCGGCCCGAATGAGGGCGTGGACGGACGCTGTTACCCCACGCGAACCACGGGTAGCCCGGGCGAGGGCTGAAATCGATTTTGCAAGATTTAATCGCGCGCGTTCGGGCCCTGATGCTGGCGTGACAATTTCCGCTTGCGTCAAGACGAACTGCAACGCCTCATCCAGTATCAAGAGCGATTCGTGGCGCTTGCCATTTTCCCAAAGCATGTTACTGAGCTTGTCGACCGAAGCCCACAATTCACCCCTGATTTTGAGACTGCTCGGGTCCGCCTGCATCAGACGCTTGCGAATGCTCGCGGCCGCCTTGTAACGCACGACTGCCTCCTCCGAGAGATCTCGCGCGCTCAGTGCGTCGCCCAGTCGATCATTCGCATCCGCGAGAACGTGCTGATAAGCTTCATTGTGTGCATCGTCGGTAGCCAGGCTCTGCAAGAGCGACTCGGCTTCCCGCGCGCGGGACATCCAGTCATCGATCCGGCCTAGCAGGCGATAGCTGTCGCAGAAACCGAGCAGCATGAGCGCGCGCCGGTGCCGCAGCTTGGCGCTGTCCGCCCCGCGTTCCATGAGGCCGTTGAGCGCCGCATCCGCGCGCCGGAGCAGCCTGAGCGTAAGCTCCAGCGGGACTCCGGCCCGATCCGACATGGCGGTCGCCTCGGCCACGAAGCCATAGGCCATCTCGATCGCCTGATCGAGCCGCTCCTCCGACTCGATGAGCTTCTGGTAGGCGTAGACCGCGCTGCCAGTAGCGCTGATCGTCAGGAGCAGCATCACGCCCGCCAGCGCGGCCCAGAACCGGTTGCGCCGCTGCCGCGCGCGTTGCGCGCGGCGCACGATCTCGTCGAGGCCGACGCCGAGCAGCCCGGCGATGATCTTCTGCTTGGCCATCTCCTTGCCGTCGCCTTGCTCGCGCGCGTCGGCGGCGATCGGCTCCTCGCGTTCGGCGGTGAGCGCGCCGTCCTGGCCGAGCTTGAAGCGCAGCGCAGGCGGGAAGCATTCACGCTCCGGATCGCCCGGCTCGCCATCGACGATCACCGGGATGACCCGCTCGGCACGACCCAGCGTCTTGAACCGGCGGATTTCCTCGTTGACGTATCGGCTCTTCGCCGTATCGGGCGAGCAGATCACGATCAGGAATTGCGACGCTTCAAGCGCGGCCAGCGTCTGTTCGGTCAGTGAATGGCCGGCGGAGAAGTCCTCGCGGTCGCGGAAGATCGGCCGCAGCGCTTTTGGTACCGGACCGGCCGCAGTCGGCCGGCCGGCGAGGTCCTTGTCGGTTCTATGGTTCTCCAGCGCGCGATGCAGCCACGCGCCCCACGTCTTGTCGCGGTGGCTGTAGCTCAGGAAGGCGCGGTACTTGAACGGCGCCGGTTCGGCCACGCGTTTCCATCCGGGAAGGCGGTACGGTGCGGCACAGGTTATGAAACCGGTGGCGGCTTTGCCAGTCCGGGCATGCCTGGCCGTGCCGGGCATGGACAAGATTTAATCTGCCGGTATCCGTCTCTCGTCGTCCTCGCTTTCAAGATGCAGCACCGACGTGATCCGCGTCGACAAGGCCGGGCGCTACGATCCCTTCTTCGAGATCAGCGGGAATGCCGCGCCGCGCGAGGGCGCGCCGGCTTCCATCTGCTCGTAGGCGGACTGCGCGATGCTGGCGAGCCGCTCGCGGTCGGCGGGGCCGCTCACCACGAAGCCGATCTCGCCTTCGACCCAGCGCATCGCCGCCACTTCGCCGCCGACCTGGTAGCGCAACGCCTGCCGCTGAACCTTGGACTTCGAGCAGTAGACGGTGACGCGTTCGCCCGACGGGCTTTCATACATGAACAGCGCCGCCGGACCGATCGGGCCGGGCAGCAGGCGTCCGCCCAAGAGCTTGAGCGAATGCGCCTGCAAATCGGGCGCGCGCAGATTGGCGCCGACGCGCTTGGAGAGCCACGGCACCAGATGCTTCTCGCCTGCGCGCACCTCGATCGGGTGGCGCATTTCGTTGATGTAGAGCTTGTGGGCTGCGAGCGCCTCGGCGGTGAGGACTTCGAGCGTGGTCGGCGCGGCGGCGGACGCGCCATGCGCAAACCAGCCGGCGACGCCGCCGACGAGAGCGGCGATCGCCGCTGCGGCCGCGACCGCACGCCATGGCGGCGTGGGGCGGGTCAGCTTGTCGAGATCGAACCGCACCGGGACGGGTTCGTCTGCGACCGCGCCATAACGCGCGCGCACGGCGTCGGCCTGTGCGCGCCATTCCGCGACGTGGGTGGCGTCTTCCGGATGGGACGCAAGCCAGGACTCGACCGCTTGCCTGCGGTCGGCCGGCAGCACGCTGTCCACGTAAGCGTGGAGCTCGTCGGCGGTCACGGGTGAATCACGGTCGGTCATGTGATGTCCCTCGACTCTTGTTGCTTGCCCTGCATCCGCTCATTCCCGCGCAAGCGGGAATCCAGGGCTGAGGTTTTAAATTCCACAATCGACGTTCTGGGTCCCCGCTTTCGTGGGGACGAACGGAGATGAGATGCCGGTTCGTATGAGTCATTCCCGCATTCGTTTTCACTTCACTCTCCGCAGCGGCGGACGCGCGCCGTCGAGATACGTTTTGATCTGCATGCGCGCGCGCGCGAGCCGCGACATCACCGTTCCGATCGGTACGCCCTGCACCTCGGCGACCTCGCGGTAGGTCAGGCCTTCGAGCACCACCAGCAGCAGCGCGGTGCGCTGGTCGTCGACCAGCGACGCCAGCGCCCGCTCGATGTCGCGCCCGCCCGCTTCGGGTCCCGCCGTGTCGGGTGCATCGTTGTCCTCGATCGGCGTGATCGTCGGCCGGCGCGCCAGCGAGCGCAGCCGATTGCGGTTGAGATTGGTCAGGATGGTGTACAGCCAACTTCGTACATCTCCGCCGTGAAACAAGTGCTCCGACCGCAATGCCCGCACCAGGGTGTCCTGCACCAGATCGTCGGCAAGCTCGGCGTCGCGGGTCAGCGCCCTCGCATATCGCCGCAAAGCCGGAACCGCTGCTTCGACGCTGGGCCGAAATCCGCTCACGAGCCCTCTCCACCGATTTGCCATGGCGGACTTATCTCGCCCGTCCGGACATGCGCTTCTGGCGACGCATGTTACTCCATTCGGCCGGCGCCCGGGCGGGCGGGCTGGAGCGCAGCGCACAGGAACGCTGGGCCGGCCGCGAACCTTACGCGTGAACCAACACTTCGCGCTGCCGGCTATTCCAGCGCGGTTACGGAGGAATTATGCGCGGGAGGCGGGCGAAGCCTGCTCGCGGCCGATTGGTCGTCCCGAGCCCGGCGGGGCTAAGTTGCTGGCCTCAGGTCGCTATGCCATAGGAAAGAGCCCCGCGCCGGGGGCGGGCGGAACGAGGTCAGCATGGCGGACGGCACCGGTCTGATGCGCGGCAAGCGCGGCTTGATCATGGGGGTCGCCAACAACCGCTCGATCGCCTGGGGCATCGCCAAGGCCGCCCACGCGCAGGGCGCCGAGCTCGCATTCACCTATCAGGGCGACTCGCTCAAGAAGCGGGTGGAGCCGCTTGCCGAGGAGGTCGGCGGGCTGGTCGCCGGCCACTGCGACGTGTCGGAGCCATCGACCATCGATGCGGTCTTCGCCACGATCGCGGAGAAATGGGGCCGGCTCGATTTCGTGGTGCATGCGATCGCGTTCTCCGACCGCGAGCAGCTCATCGGACGCTATGTCGACTGCACGGCGGATAATTTCACGCGCACGCTGCTGATCAGTTGCTATTCGCTAACCGCCATCGCGCAGCGCGCCGAAAAGCTGATGCCGGACGGTGGCTCGTTGCTCACGCTGACTTACTACGGCGCCGAGAAGTGGATGCCACACTACAACGTCATGGGCGTCGCCAAGGCCGCGCTGGAAGCCTCGGTGCGCTATCTCGCCGCCGATCTCGGCGAGAAGAACATCCGCGTCAACGCGATCTCGTCAGGTCCGATCCGCACGCTGGCTGCCGCCGGCATCGGCGACTTCCGCTATATCCTGAAGTGGAACGAATATAATTCGCCGCTGCGGCGCACGGTGACGATCGAGGAGGTCGGCGACGCCGCGCTCTATTTCCTGTCCGATCTCGCGCGCGGCGTCACCGGCGAGGTCCATCACGTCGATGCCGGCTACCATATCGTCGGCATGAAGCATCCCGACGCGCCCGATATCGGCGTCGTGAAGGATTGATGCCGCGCCCTACGC
>JBOHIG010000015.1:0-9530 GCA_050725815.1 Xanthobacteraceae bacterium | reverse complement strand
GGTCACAACCAGTTGCCGAAAGTGATCCTCGGTGTAAAGTTCAACGACGGAATCGAGGTCGTCAAATCGCAAGCTCAAGCCGCTGCCGCCTGACCTCGCTCGTCACCAAGATTCGGCGATAGCTCTTCGCCAATCACTACGAATGCGACCGTTGCAAATACGAATGGACCGACGAATGGTCCTGCACGTGTGACGACGACTGCCCGCACTGCGGTTTCCGTCATATGACACCCTACGACAGCGACGACCTCACCGAAGTCATCGAAGAGGAGAACGGCCAGTTTGTCGTCCTCCGGTCGTCCGACAAGGCGGGATACTCGCCGGACTATGAGGAAGTCGGACGATTTTCGACGCGCGCGAGCGCCGACGCCTTCCTGGCCGAAACCGGGCGTCCATAGTTAAGTGCCCCGCACGAGGGCCAACGCGACGGTTGGGAGGCCGCGCGGACGCTTGGCTACAATCGCCCCATCGCCCCAAGGAGAATGCATGCCCAATTATTTCCTGTTCGGCGCCATCGGGCAGTGCCCGAATTGCGCCGATCACCGCTTTTCCGGCCCGCCGCTGCTGACGCCGGACCAGGACGTGACCTGTCATAAGTGCGGGCGCGTGTGTACGGTGGAGGCGGCCGTCACCACCGCGCTGAAATCGGGCGTGGTAAAAAAGCTCAGCGACCATCGCGTGGTGCAGGGCAGTTGAGATAGAGTGCCATTCGCAACCACAACGACGGGAGGACCCCATGGCGAAAGGTCAGATGAGATCGAACAAGGAAAAGAAGAAGCCCAAGCAGGACAAGAACAAGAAGAAGGGCGGCGCCGCGCCGACGCCATTTGCGGCCGGGCAAGGCCAGGCGCAGCCGGGACAGAATCCGTACGGCAAGAAGGGTTAGACGTTTCGGCCGAACGGTGGCAAACGCCTACTGCTCGTAGGCAATATACCGCACGATCCGCCAGCGGCCGTCGCTCTGCCGGCGGAATACGTCGAGGCCCGGCTCGATTGAGCTGATCTCGCGGCCGCTGTCCTTTTGCCGGACGGTCAGGGTCCAGGTCAGCCGCACCACCGCGACCTCACCCCACACCAGGATTTCCTTGACCGCAAGCGCATAGGAGAAGCTGCGCGACGGGTCGGCGAGCGAGCGCTTGAGAAGATCGCATTGCGCGTCGAAGCCGCGCTCGGGCTGACCGCGGAAATCCGCACGCAGGTCATGCGCGAACAGATCGCAGACCTTGTCGGCGCGGCCTGCATTGAAATCCGCCGTCCATTGCGCGAGCGCGGCAGCGATCTCGCCGCGCGACGTATCGTCGAAAGCGGCGGCGGGCAGCGCAGCACTCGCGATCAGCATCGCAATCGCGCACGCAACGAAACGCCTGCTGCGGATCATCGTCATCTCCATGTCGATCGCGTCCATGTCGATCGCGATGATCGTACCAGATGCGTGGTTGCCAACCCCGTTGCGATTATTATGACGCATCAAGCAACGTGAATGTTCAACAGAGTAATGGAGTACGGATATCGGCGCAGCATACGACGTATGCATGCACATCAAGCCGCGACATTACGGAATGACACACAAAGGCCGGGATTACTCGGAAACTTACGGATGGCGCTTGCAAGGAGCGATTCGGGGGCGACACTTTCCGTTTCGTCTTTGCGCATCGGGGATCTGCCGAGAGCTGTAGCCGATAGCATGGCTCTCGGTTGTGGATGGGGTGCACGCATGGACAGCAAGCCATCGCGCGATCAATTTTCTATTGGTCCGTATCAAGTCCAACATATTCCGACCGGCGCCAAGTTCGGCGCGTACCCGGGCCAGGGCGATGTCTGCTACATCATCTGGGGCCGGATCGCCGACAAGTGCGTCGCGGAAGACTACTGCGACGAACTCACGAAGATTGCGCGGGAGCTGTTGCAGGAGCGCGCGAAGTACTGACGCTTCGAACGCTTCCGCTGCTCACATCGGCCGCGACAAGCTCGGCCCGCGCGAGATATCGCACCGATGCCGGCGCAGGCAGTCAGATGTCGCGAATTGCGACCGCACACACCCGTCCACCGTCACCCGCTTTATGTGAATCCGGCGCGAAACGGTAGGCCCGCACCGACCGCTCTTGAATCGTCACATTGACGACCGACTGCGGCCGAAATCGTTGCCGACACTGCCTGCGTTCTGTTGGGGTGGAGCGGGAAAATCCGCACGCTCAAGTACCTCGCATCCGTTCGCTCTCAGGGGGGCCCGAATGCAAGATCGCGTAACCGGCATCCGATCAGCCATCGTCGTGTTGACGCTCACCGTCGGCCCTTGGGCCGTCGCGCCGGCGTTGGCGCAATCCGCCCCCGCCCAGACCGGCGCCGACACGTGCCTTGGCAAGCCGGGAAAGACGACGCCGCGCGGCAGCCATTGGTACTACCGGATCGAGCGGCCGAGCGGCCGCCGCTGCTGGTATCTCGGCCAGGAGAAATCAAAGGCGCGGCAGGCACCGCGCGCCGAGCAGACCGCGGTTCCTCCTGCCGCGGCCGAACAACCCGACGTGCCGCCGTCAGCGCGCGCGTCCGCGGAAAGGTCGGCAGTTGCGACGCCGGCCCCTCCGGTCGCCGCAGCGTTCTCGGCAAATTGGCCTCCCATTCTCAAGCCGACCGCCGAGAGCTCCGCACCGCCCGATGCTGAGACGGTGGAAGCAAGGTCTCAGGCCACGGCGGACGAGATGAAGACGCAGGCGGAGGAGATGCCGCTGGTCTGGCCCATCCTCACCGCGGAAGAACGCGCAACCGCTTCCCAACCATCCGAGGCGGCGCTCGGCATGGGGCATTTGCTGATCCTGCTGGCCGCCGTCGCCGTGTTCACGGCCATTGCGTGCCGCGCAATCCTCAAGCTGACGTCGGCCTGGCTCCGGCGACGCCGGCGGAATTTGTATTCAAATACGCCGATCACCGAGTTGCCTGAGCGGATCATGCCTTGGCAACAGCGGATGGTTGAGACCGCGCAAGAGCCCGCCGCCCGATGGGAGGACGCCGAGCCGCCTTGGCGATCCATCGACCTCGTTCATCAGAGGCCGCACGGCGCAAACGACGACGAATACGAGGACCGGGGCGAAGCACCGGCACGGCGGCGTCAGGCAGTGGCATAGCTCGCTTGTAGTACCGTGAACCATCATCAAGGCGGCCGCGGGCCCCCTCGCACGCACATCATTGCGCTTGCATCGGCGTGCTGAATGACCTGCCGCAACGCGTCATGGACGCGCCTTGGTCGCGCGTGCGCCGCCCGCCCATCGGCAAGGACTGCGGCCGGCGTAGTACGTTCCGCGCGGCGCCTCCCCTACCAAACAACACCAAAATGCCGTACGTTAAGGTTACCATCTGGTAGCGAAGCCAATTGGTTGATGTCGCATTAACTTTTGGCGGTGATGTGGTATGGTCGATCCCGCTCCAGTGGAGCAGCGGCGGACGGGGTCAATGACATATTTGATGGCTGACAGCGGCCACCTTCGGGTGGCTGCGGACGACTCGCTGCGCTCCGGTTTCGGTCCGGGAGAGAGGCCGGGCGGATCGCATGCGCGAACGCATCGGTTCGCGGTACCGAAGAGTCCCACCAGCGACATCGGAACGGTCTTCCTGCACTGGACCGCGGCGATCGCCTGCCTGGTGACGTTGTTCACCGGCTTGCGCATCGCCGCCGATGCCGAAGGCTCGGTGGTCGCGGCCGCGCTGTCGCCGATCCTGCCGCAAGGCGAGATCTGGAGCTGGCACGTCGGCGCCGGATTGACACTCTTCTTCGTGTCGTCGGCATACCTGATCTACATGCGCCGCAGCGGCCTCAAGCGGCGGGCGGCGCTTGGCAAGATTCGCGCCCTGGCACTGCCTGCATCGCGCAAGATCAAATGGGGCGCCGTCAATGTCATCCTGCATTGGTTGCTCTACGCGTCGCTGACGGTGCTGACCGCGACCGGCGTCGCGCTCTATCTCGGCTATGGCGGCTGGGTTGTCGTCGTGCATTCGACGACGGCGTTCGGCGTGCTGGGATACATCGCCTGCCACCTCATCTGTCACTACGGCTACGGCGGCTTCAAACAGCTCTTGCGGATTTTCCGGCCATCGAAGCTGGTCGTCACCCGCGCCACGCAGCCCCGGCCCATTCTCTACGGTTCAGCCGGCGGCATCGCAATCGTCCTGGCGCTGGTCGCCATGGACGTATGGACGCGCGATCAACTGGTCGTCCGCAACGTCACGCAGCCGCCGGTCGTCGACGGATACCTCGATGACGCAGTGTGGGCGGCTTCACCCCGCGTCAGCATCCGCACCCATCAGGGCTCGAACCTGGACGGCGCCGGCGCATCGACGGTGGAGGTGATGGCGGCCAAGGCTGCCGGGAACATCTACTTCGCGTTCCGTTGGCAGGATCCGACCCGTTCGCTGAAGCGCCTGCCGCTGATCAAGAAGGACGACGGCTGGCACCTGATGCACAACTGGGCGGACATCGCCGACGAGACGTCGTTCTATGAGGACAAGATCGCGGTTCTATTCACGCGTACGGCGTCGTTCGGCAATGGCGGCACCACCCACCTCGGACCGCAGCCGCTCACCGGTCGGCCGGGCGCCTTGAACAAGCGCGGCCTGCACTACACCACCGACAATTCGATTGCCGACGTGTGGCAGTGGAAGGCGAGCCGCGGCGGACATCTCGGGCGCGTCGACGACATGCATTTCGGGCCGCCGCTGCCGGCGAACGCAAATCAGATGCGCGGCACGGCGCGCTACAGCGCAGGTTACGACAGCGACCCCGGCAAGGCGTTCTATGTCTATAACTATGCGACCGAGCCGCCGGGCGGATTCCGAGGTCCGGTCAAGGTGAGCCGCCTGCCGAAAGACTGGGAGGCCATGCAGGCCAAACTCGGCACCGTGCGTATGACACCCAACGCCTTCGACGACGAGGGCTCGCAGTGGTGGCTGTTCGAGAGCGAATCGGTCCCCTACTCGCCGGAGGTCGACGCCCGCATTCCGGTGGGAACGGTCATGCCGTCCACCCTGATCATGGGAACGTACGAAGGCGACCGCAGCGACCTCAAGGGGGCAGCGCGTTGGCGCGATGGCCACTGGCATCTCGAAGTCACCCGCAAGCTCAAGGCGACGGGCAAATACGACACAGCGTTCGAAGGCGAGCTTTACCTGTGGGTCGCGGTCTTCGACAACAACCAGACACGCCATACGCGCCATCAGCGGCCGGTCCGGCTTCGGTTCCAGTGACGGCGGCGAACATCAACGAGAGCTAATCATGCGCGACAGATGTACGCTCACCGTCAATGGACGGCGCCTGACGGCAAGCATCGGCGACACGCTGGTCGACGCCGCCTTGCGGGGCGGCGTCGTCATCCCCCACGAATGCTGCGGCGGACAGTGCAACACCTGTCTCGTGACGCTGGAAGACGGCGAGATCGACGACAACGGCACCCGCGTGCGCAATACCGTGCTCGGCTGTCAGGCAACGGTGGCGGGCGACGCAGTCGTTTCATTCGATGAGGTGCCACTGCCCGCCGTCCGACATGGCACCGTCGCGTCGATCGAGGCGCTGTCTCCCGACATCCTGCAAGTGGTCGTGCAGATGAATTCGCCGTTCTTCTATTTTCCCGGGCAGTACACCAAGGTGAAGTTCAAGGGCTTCCCCGCACGCGACTACAGCCCCGCGCCCGCCCTGGACGGCGATCTCGACCCGAACCGGCTGGTCTATTGCATCAAGCGCTATCCCACCGGCCAGGTCTCCTCCTCGCTCGGCAGCCTCATTGGCGAAGGCCATAAGGTCAGGATCGACGGGCCCTACGGCAGCGCCTTCCTGAGGAGCGGCAGGGAACGGCTCGTGCTGGTGTCGAGCGGGACCGGCTGGGCGCCGATCTGGGCGATTGCGCACGCAGCATGCCGCGCGCAAGCGGCGCGGGAGATCGTGATCGTCGCCGGCGCCCGCGACGCCGCCGATCTGATCATGCGCCCATGCCTGCAATGGCTGCGTGAGCACGGAGTTGCCGACGTCACCCTGACCGCCAGCGGCTTTCACGAGGTGCCGGACATTCGCCGCGGCAGGCCGACCGCATGGCTGCCGACGCTTCGCGCGGACGATTGCGTCCATGTCGCCGGCGCCCCGGCGATGGTGGAAAGCGTGATGGACCTGGCAGAGGCCGCCGGCGCAGCCTGTCATGCCGACCCGTTCCTGGTGAGCTCCGAACGTCTTTCGCCATTCGAGCGACTGGCGCGGCTTATGCAGCCGCGGCGCGGGACCGAACAGCTCACCCCGCTGTCTCCACGCCCGCAGGATTTGACGGAATACGAAACGTTGCAACCGGTTCGCGGACTTGCCGACCGGCAGCCATTCGCCGAGAATTCGCGCACGATCGCGAAGCGACCGGGTCGGCGGCTGTTGTCAGCCCTGCTCGGCGAGCGGTAGAGGTGGCGCGGCCGGTCAAGGGCTGACCGGCACGCTGCCGAGGCCCTCGATGGTTGCCCGCGCCTTTCGGCTTTCGACGAAGGCCATGAACGCACGCGATTCAGGCGTCATGTTCTTCTCGATGTAGATCAACGCCAATTCGATGCTGGACGGATATTTCGGATCCGTCGGGTAGTTGCCGTCGATCTTCAGCACGACGGTTCCTTGCTCCAGATTCTTCGAAAACGGCCCGAACCCGATCGCGCCGGGGACTTCGCGGACGGTTTCAATGGAATCTTGGGTGGTCGTCGCCACCTTCGACCGTTCGGTCACGACCAGGTCGCGCCATCCCGGCATGGTCTCGCGCAACACGCTGAAGGTACTGTCGGGCTCTTCCCGACGAACCACACGCACGCGCTGATCGATGCCGCTCACCTGGCTCCAGTTTGTGATGCGGCCCGAGTACATGTCGGCGATTTGGCGAGTCGAAACCGACGACACGCCCACGGTCGGGTGGGCATAAAAGGCCGCCGGCAATCGAAAGACCGGCTTGTAAACGATTCCTATTGCGGCTTCCGCCGGCGTCAGCTTGCGCGCCACACGCCCAAGAATTTCACGTCCCGACGCAACCGCGACAATACCGCCCCGCGAGTGAATGCTTGGCGGGACCAGAACCTGTATCGAACGGTTCTCCCGCGAGAACGCCACGGCAATAGCGCGAAGGACGTCCAGGCCGTCGCCGGTTCCAACAACTGACAGTTTGGCGCCGGCAACGGCAGGCGCGGTCGATGACAGGATCGCGGCGATCAGGATGCCCGCAGCCTTCGGTCCCATGATGTCTCATCCATGTTTCGATCCGTTCCACCTTAGGCATTCAACCTAAAGGCGGAGTTACTTCGACCCGGCAATGAATGGCCGGCTCGCTGCCCCATGGCAGCGGATGTGCCAAGGTTGCCGCCTTAAATCGCGCTGCGACGGTGTATGCGCCGTCATTTGAGCCCTGGTAACCATGCAAAAATATCAGCAAGTTTAGCGCCTTCCTCAGAGGAAGGATTCACTTTGACTTCATGGCAATAGGCGAAGGTGAACGTGCCAATCTCCCGGACCGTCACGGGAGCTTGCGAGTTCACAATGAGCAGCGAACCGATCGAACGAGCGACCCGTTCCAGCCTGTGGCACGCCCTCTCCACGGGATGGCGCCGGATGTTTTTTTCGATCAGCGCGCGCCTCGTCGCGGTGGTGGTCAGCACCGGCATTCTTGCGCTTGGAATTATCGGCGGCTTGAACGCAATTCGGCTCAATCACGGCCTGCAGGAACAGGCCGAAGCGCTGGGCCAGCTATCGCAGGAGCAGCTCGCCCATCGCCTGGATGCCGAGGCGCAACTGGCCCGTGCCCGGCTCGAAGCAATCGGACTAGAGACCGCGAGACGCACTCGTGAAATCGCGCAGCGCCGCGACATCGCCAAAGCGATTGCCACCCGCAATGACGTCACGATCCGGGAACCGCTGCTGGCCCAGCTTGCCCGTACCTCAAACCTTGACAGCATCGTCGCGTTTGACCAGCGCGGCGATATCGTCGGCGCGAACGTGCCGGTCGACCTCATTGAAGCCAATCACGCATTTCGTGAATGGCCGCTGGCCGCGAACGTCAAGAACGTACTGACGGACAATTCGCGCGTCGTCCGGCACGGGTTTTCAGCCACCGCGAAGATCGAGCGAAGCCTCCTTCTTGCTCTCGGACTGCCGCTGCGCCCGTCGATCGCTTACATGGAAATCGAGCCCGTATTCGACGATTTTGGCGACACCATCGGCGCTCTCATGGCGCTTCGCATCATTGCACAATCCGAGCCTGCTCTTGAGAATTTTTCGTCCTTGGCACATGTTGGCGTGGTCGTTCTCAGACACGACGAGATCGTGTCGGCTGCGGGGTCCAAAGGAGTCAGGTTTGTCACTCCCAGTCCCAAAGCAAGTATCCTGCTGCGCTCGCCGGACGGAGCTCATGTCGCTCGCTGTGTGCCTCACGTCGCCGAATTGAACGTCTGCACCTTCACCGAGAGCGCCGTAATATCGGCCAGCCGCGATCAGATGTTTCATATCGGGGAACGTCAGACTCACGCGCTGATGTGGCAATTCCTGATCGTTGCCGGCATTTCGCTGGCAATGCTCGTTGCGGCGATTCTCCTGAGCGTGAAGCGATCCACCCGTGGTCTTTCCCTTCTCGCATCGACTGCGATGTCGGTGGCGAGAGGAAATCTCGAGACCCCGTTTCGCGCAAGCGGCACCGGCGAGGTGTACAGCCTCGGGCTCGCATTCGAGAAGATGCTCGAAACGTTGCGCGAGAGCATTGGACGCATACGCCAACTTGCATATTTCGATTCGGTCACGGGTCTCGCGAACCGCGAGAAGGTCCGCATCGACGCCCGCGCGCTCATCGAAAGCCCAAACGGCGGAGCGGTGTTTTTCTTCGACCTGGATGCGTTCAAGTCGGTGAACGACAGTCTCGGCCACTCGGCTGGCGACCGTCTCTTGAAGCAGGTCGCCGACCGACTGAGCGCATTCATGGCGTCGCAATCGCAGGTATGGGGCGAACAGGGAATTTTGGGCCGGATCGGCGGCGACGAGTTTGTCGCCATGATGCCTTTCGTCAGCTCAAGAGAACAGGCAGCCGCGCTGGCGGAGGAACTGCTCGCTACGCTGCATGAACCCTATGCGCTGGAGATGCCGCATGTTGTCGTCGGAGCCAGCATCGGCATCACGCTCTTTCCGCAAGACGGCACGACTTACGAGGAGCTTCTGGTCAACGCCGATCTCGCGATGTACGAGGCAAAGAGCGCCGGCAGGAATACCTACGTCCTTTTCACCCGCGCCATTGCCGACCATGCGCGGGAACGTCTGACAATCGAACGAAGTCTTAAGCAGGCGATCGACCGGCGGGAGCTCTCCGTCCACTACCAGCCCAAGATTTCCTGCAAGGACGGCCGTGTTTGCGGCGTCGAGGCTCTCACGCGCTGGGAAAGTCCCGTCCTTGGATTCGTTGCGCCGGACAAGTTCATCAAAATCGCCGAAGATACCGGGCAGATTTTTGGCCTTGGCCAGCTCGTCCTTGAGCGATCGCTCGGCGATATTGGGC
>JBOHIG010000014.1:0-11394 GCA_050725815.1 Xanthobacteraceae bacterium | reverse complement strand
AATCCGAAGTTCGCAATTGGACTCGCGGACTGGCTCTTGCGAACTTCGGATTCGGGACACTAGACAACCACGAAATTTCCGTCGAACAGCGCTCCGTTGCGGTTGAACAGCTCGATCGTCATGTCGTTGGCGCCGATCACGGCGTCGCCGTCCACGTCGATCACGATCAGCTCGAAACCGCCGCCGAGATCGGTCAGCCGCGCTTCCGAATTGTCGCCGCCGCCGCTGAACGCCGCGGCGTCGATGTAGCTGATGTTGGAAACGAAACCGCCGATGCCGTCGAACAGGAAGGTGTCTTCGACCGTCTCGAAATCCTCGACGATGTCGCGCGTCGCGGCGTCGTTGTAGGAATCCTGCACCGAGGTGAAGCGGATCTGGTCGAAGCTGCCGCCGGCCACGATCCAGTCGCTGCCGAAGCCGGCGGTAACCGTGGTCGAACCGAGCGCATTGTCGATGCGGATGGTGTCGAATTGCATTTGACCGAAGACCTCCTCGACGCCGCTCACCGTCACGTCGTTTGATCCGACGGAAAGGAAGAGCTGATCGTCGGCGCCCGCGGCGAGATCGATGGTGGCTCCATTCAGAGCCGGGCCGATAAGCGTCAGCGTCTCGTTGCCTCCAGTAACCGGCGAGGTCTGTCCGATGATGGTCAGATTGGCGCCGGAGACATCGAGATTGAGGTTGCCCTCGTCGCCTTCCAGGATCAGCGTGTTGGTTCCGGTGGAGAGACTGATCATCTGATTGACCACGCCGGTCTCGGCGACGAAGGTCACGGTATCGTCGCCGGTACTACCGTTGATCATTTCGAGGTTGTGCACGGTGACGACGTTGTTGGGGCCGTTCGCCAGATCCAGCATGTCGAAGCCGGTGCCAAGGTCGATGGTCATGCCGTTGGCGGCATTGAACAGCTCGACCAGATCATTGCCGCCGGTCGAAAGCAGCGTATCCACGTTGGCGAGGTTGAGATGGTAGTCCACGGCTCCGAACGTCTGCAGCGTCAAGGTACCGCCCATGCCGCCAAGGTCGATGAGCCGGAAGCTGGCGTTGGTGTCCATCGTGAGTTGGTCGGCCGCCCCGTTGCGGCCGAAAATGGCGACGCCGGCATCCAGACCGAACCCGACCAGATTGATCGGGCTCATGCCGAAGCCGAGCACATAGGCATCGTCGAACCGCAGCAGCTCGACGCCGGTATGCGTGTCCGTGCCGTCGGCACCCGTCACCGTGTTGGGCGCGAAAGTGTAGTCCGCGCGGTTGCCGGAGAAGCGGGCGATATCGATGCCGCCGCTGCCGTTGAGGGTGTCGTTGCCGGCACGGCCCTCCAGCACATCGTTGCCGTTGTTGCCGTTCAGCGTGTTGTCGACACCGTTGCCGCGCAGCGTATCGTTGAAGGCCGAGCCGTTGAGCGCCTCGATGCTGTTGAGCAGGTCGGTCTCGGGACCGGTGATGACGGTCCCGGCGGCCAGGTCGCCGGTGATGCTGCCGGAGGCCATGCCGTAGCTCGCGGTATCGAAGCCGGCGCCGCCGTTGAACGTGTCGTTGCCGCCACCGCCGCCGAAGAAGTCGTTGCCGGCGCCGCCGATGAAGGTCTCGTCGGCGGCGCTGCCGCGCAGCTCATCGTCAAACTCGCTGCCGCGCACGGCATTGACGCCGGTGAACGTGTCGGTGCCGACGTTCGCCACGTCGCCCACAGCCAGACCGGTGCCGGTGCCGGTCGCCAAGTTCACATTCACGCCGTCCGTCGCCTGGAAATAGCTGACGCGGGTATTGCCGTTGCCGGTGATGCTGTCGTCGCCGCCGAGCCCTTCGAACTCGTTGAAGCCCGCGAATCCCGTGGCGTCGAACGTGTCGTTCTGATTGGTTCCACGCACGAGTTCGATGCTTTGCAACGTCTTCGTGAAGACGCCGATCGTGGCCGTGCCCGCGGCGAGCAGCACGTTCACGCTGTTGGCCGCGCCCGAGAAGCTGACGCGGTCGAGCCCGTTGCCGCCGTCGAACAGATCGTTGCCGCCAAGCCCGCCGATCAACAGGTCGTTGCCGTCGCCGCCGAACAGCTGGTTGTCGCCGGGATCGCCGCGCAGGATATCGTCGCCCGATCCACCGATCGCATTGACGATGCTGGCGGCGAGCGTTTCGGAGCCACCCGAAATTTCGGGGCCGGTGGCGGTATTGGCGGTGAGATCGACCTCGACGCCCAGCGTGGTCCAGGAATAGTCGGCGGTGTCCACCACCGTTTCAAACGGCAGGTCGTCGGCTGCGAGGATGGCGTCGGTGAACACGAACAGCTCGACATTGGTGACGGTGTCGGTGTCGCCCGTGGCGATGTGGGTCACCTGGATCGCGCCGCCGTCCAGAAGCTGGAACTGGTAGGACGCCAGCGTGTGCAGATAGATCGCGGTGTCGTGGCCGCCATTGCCGCCATCGATGGCGTCGTCGCCTTCCCCGCCGGTCAGCAGGTCATTGGCGTTCCCGCCGGAGAGCTGATCATCACCGTCGCCGCCGCACAGGATGTCGGTTCCGTTGCCGCCATCGAGGCTGTCGTCACCGTCGCCGCCCAGCAGCAGATCGCTGCCGTTGCCGCCGAGGATGGTGTCGTTGCCATCGCCGCCGTAGATCAGATCATTGCCGTTCTTGCCGTCGATGACATCGTTCGAGTCGCCGCCAATCAACAGATTGCTGCCGTTATTTCCATCAATGGTCGCCATTTGGGTTCCCTGTGCTCGCGGCGAGGCGTTGAGCCTTGGCCAGCCATGAAGCCGCGCAGCTGCGCATGGGCTGCGCACTGCTTGTGGGAAGACCTAGAACAGCGAGCGTCAGAGCAGCGTCAGGGAACCGTCAAAAAAGCGGGGGATCGGCTCGGTTTTTTGTCTTGGCCGCGTCAGGACCACAAATTTTTCAGCCTTCATTGTTCATGGTAACTCGATGCCGGCCTTTACGGGCCGGCAGCAAACGAAATATCATTGATCTGGACGACGCTTAGCTCTGTCCCTGAATGCGAGACCAGCCCGTCCCATGCTCGACGTCAGAGTGCCAAGCAAACTTCGTTTCCGACTGCTTGGACAGGCGGCGCTATCCGCCGGCGATTCGGACACGATCCGCATCTCGTCGCAGAAGGGATTCGCACTGCTGGCCTACCTGGCCATGCATCCGGGTCGCCCGGTCAGCCGCACGGTGCTCGCCGACCTCCTTTGGAGCGACCGCGGCGAGGCGCAGGCGCGGCAAAACCTCCGCCAGTCGATTCTCACGTTGCGCCGCGATCTCAAGACCGTCCATTCGGTCATCCTGCAGACCGACGATCAGTCGGCCGGACTCGCCGTCGATGCGACCGAGGTCGACGCCCTGCAATTCGCGGCCTGGGCCAAGCATGCCGATCCCGCGATTCGCATGCGGTGTCTCGAAATCCCGTGGGGCTCCTTCCTCCACGGATTTTCGGTCGGCTCCGAAGCCTTTGATGAGTGGGTGATTGCCGAACGCCAGCGACTCGACGCCATCGCCGACCGCACGTTTTCCGAGTTGGCCGCGCAATCGGCCACCGCCGGCGACGGCGAGCGAGCAATCCTGGCTTTGGAGCGGTTGATCGCGCTCGATCCAGGCGAGGAGGACCGCCACCTCCGGCTGATATCGCTGGAAGCGCGCTACCGCGGACGCGACGCCGCGCTCGCCCGGGCGAAATCGCTGGCTGCAATGCTGAGACGCGAGCTGGACGCAGAACCTGAGGCGGCAACGCGCAAACTTGTCGACGACATCCGTCGCGCTGCGGCGGAACAGACAAAGCCGGAAGTCGCTGCCATCGCCTCGCCGGCGGCTCCCGCCATCGAGCAGCCGCATTCCATCGCACAGGCGGATTCTCCAGCCCCAACACCTCCTTTACCGGCGCCTGTACCGCGGCGATCGATCCGGAGCGGCGCGCTTGCGGCCGGTCTCGTGCTGCTTCTCGCCGGCGGCCTGTTCGCCATGTGGCAAACCGGGCTGCCGCTGTCGCAGCGTGCCGGCGGCGACGCGCCGACAGTGGCCGGTGATCGCGCGGCTCCGACAAGCGAGAATTGGCAATCGCCATCGCTACCGTCGCGCGGCGATTATGCCGACCCTGGCGGCCGCAGCCCCGTGGCGATTGCTGTGTTGCCGTTCACAAGCTTCGGTCCGACCGCGAGCACGACCCAACACGTTGCGGACGCCATCACTGACGACTTGATCAACGTACTCTCGCGAGTCCCGGGCCTGCGTGTGATCTCGCGCCAGACCATGCGCAGGTACGACGGACGATCGCTCGATATCGGCGCCATCGGTTCAGAGCTCGGCGTCCGCTACGTGCTTGAAGGCACCCTGCGCATGCATGAGCGCAAGCTGCGCTTGAACGCAGAGCTGACCGATTCGGCTACGCGCACCTCGGTCTGGTCGGATCGAATCGACCATGATGGCGACGATTGGCAACACGTCCTGGATGAAATGGTGAACCGGCTGGGACGTCAGCTGCAGGTCACGGTCGCCCGCGCAGAAGCCGGCCGCCTCGCGTCAGATACCAACACCGCGGCGCTGGTTGTCAAGGGATGGGCGGCGCATCACTCAGCCGGCACCCTTGGCGTCGCGAGTCATAAGCAGGCGATGCAGCATTTCTCGAAAGCGCTGGAGCGCGATCGGGAGAATGTTGCGGCGAAAGCCGGATTGGCGGCCGTTCTCGTCAGCATGGCCGTCCAGGGCACCGCCCAGGATCGCGAAGCCACCCTGATGAAGGCCGAGGGCCTGTTGCGCGAGGCCCGGGAGGCCGATCCGCGGTCCGTCGCTGCGCACTATTACATGGGCGTCGTGCACCGCGCTCGCGGGCGGAAGAAGGAGGCGATCGAAGCGTTCGAGCGGGCGATCGCGATCAATCCCAGCCATGCCTCCTCCTACGCCAACATGGGATTTGTGCTGGCACTGATGGGGCGGGCTGCGGACGGCCTGGAACACATCCGCTACGCCATGCGGCTGAGCCCCAAGGATCCCATACTATCACATTGGCATTACTATGCCGGGCGCGCCGAACTGGAGCTTGAGCGCTACGATATCGCGATCGAGCATTTTCGGCAGTCGCAGTCGCTGCAACCGACCTATCAGTCATCGTATGCGGGGCTGGCGGCCGCGCAGGCTTTGTCAGGCAATCTGGACGCGGCGCGCGCGACACTTGCAGGTCTCCAAAAGTTTGCGCCGCAGCTTTCGCGCGATCGCCTGCTCGCACGGTTCGGAGCCGATCGTGGAGAGCGCAGATCGAGGATGGTCGAGGGCATGCGGCTGGCGCTCGGCGAGCCACCGAGCGAGCAACGCCCCTCCGCTGACGCGTCCTGGCAGTCGCCGGCGCTGCCCTCGCAGCGCGCCGACGACGCGGTGGCGCCCGGGCGCGGGTTGGTGGCCATCGCGGTGCTGCCGTTCACCTCGTATGACGCGCCCGACAACGGCCGGAGCATCATCGCCGAAATGATGACCGACGATCTGACCTACCTGTTGTCGCGCACGCCGGCGTTTCGCGTCATCTCGCGGCAGACGATGTTGAGTTACCGGGGTCAGACCATCGATGCCGGCAAGCTCGGGTCGGAGCTTGGCATTCATTATCTGCTGGAGGGCAATGCCTCGATGCGAGGCACGACCCTGCGCGTGACCGTCAGCCTGATCGACACCCGCACGCGCCTGCACGTCTGGTCGGGCAGCTTCGAGCGCGCCGGCGAAAACCGGGACGCACTGCAAACCGAAATCGTCAAAACCGTCGGCCGCGAGCTTCAGTATTCGGTCATGGCTGTTGAGGGCGCACGGGCGTCGAGTCACCCGGACGTGAACGAGCTCATCTTCCGGGGCTACGGAGCGATCTGGGACTCTCGCCGGTACGGCGTCGAGGGGCTGCGCCCGGCCGAGAAATACTTCCTGCAGGCCCTCGAACGCGATCCGGGCGCGCTACGGGCAACCATCGGCCTGGCCGCGTTCCACGTCCATATGGGATTGCAGTTGTTCGTCCCCGACCCCAAGCCGCACCTCGCCAAGGCGGAAGAGCTCCTGCGTCCGATCCTGGCGCGCCATCCCAGTCTCACCGAAGCGCACGCCCATATGGGATTGGTCCATACCGCGCGCGGCGAGAGCGCCGAGGCGATCGCGTCCTTTGAGCGCGTGATCGCGCTCAATCCCAGCCACGCGCCGTCGTATGCGCAGCTTGGACGCATGCTGGTGCGGATCGGCCGTGCGGAGGAAGGGCGCACGCATATCCACTATGCCATGAAGCTCAGCCCGCGCGACCCGATCATCGGCTACTGGCATGCCTTCGCCGGATACGCGGAGCTGGAGCTTGGAAACTACGACAAGGCCATCGACTATCTCGGATACGCTCATGCCGCGAACCCGACGCAGCCGCGCACGCTGCTGACCCTGATCTCGGCCAACGTCATGGCCGGCCATCTCGACGTGGCGCAGCGGAAACTTGCGGAGCTGCGGGCGCAGCATCCCCACATGACCCACGCACGCCTGCAGAAGATGTATTTGCACCGAAAGAGCAAGCTGCCCGGCAGCAAGGTCGCCGCGGGCATCCTGCGCGTGCTGGCCGCCGAGGCGGCCGGGCCTTCGACAAGCCAACACTAATATGTCAGCAGTATTGACCTGATCTGCCCACAGGTTTGACTCGCTGCCTAATGAATCGGCACTCAAGGCGCTTAATTTTCCGCCGCGATGCCGATATCGTGGACCTTTCGTCGTGCCGGCCGAGGCCGCGCGGCAATGAGATGAGAACAGGATTTTACCGCGGCTCGTCGGGCCGCATTTCATGCGGGACGCTCCATGAAACTGGTCATCGCCATCATCAAACCGTTCAAGCTCGACGACGTGCGTGACGCGCTCACCGCCGTGGGCGTTCAAGGAATGACCGTCGCCGAAGTCAAAGGGTACGGGCGGCAGAAGGGACACAAGGAGATTTACCGGGGCGCCGAATACGCCGTGAATTTCCTGCCGAAGGTACGGCTCGACGTCGCCATCGACGACAACCAGGTCGACAAGGTGGTCGAGGCCATCACCAACTCGGCCAAGACCGGCCAGATCGGCGACGGAAAGATTTTCGTCCACGCTATCGAGCGCGCGCTGCGCATCCGAACCGGGGAGACAGACACCGACGCACTGTAATTCGCCGTCATGCCGGCAACGCAGTCGCACCGGGGGGTGAGCTCGACTGTGGCGCCGGCGTCCACGTCTTGGGGGCCTGAAAAAGGCAGGACGTGGACGAGCCGGGCAAACGGCGTTCACGCCCGTCTTTGACGGGCATGCCCGGACGTGAGGCGCTAGTGGTCCGATTCTAACATTCGCATCCCATTTGGGCAGGCGACTTTGCGAATGTTAGAATCAAAGGACCACTAGCAAGCATAGATTGCTAGTGGAGTTTTGGATTTGACATTCGCTTCCGGAGTTCGCGACCAGGCGGGCAAGCGAATGTCAGATCCACTCCACTAGGGGGGGAATCGTTCGTTTCAAGGGGGGACTTCATGAGCACACACTTGTTGGGCCGTCTCACGCCGCTTGCGACCTTCGCCATCGCAGCGTTCGCGACTTCGCCGGCATTCGCCGAAGCTGCACCGGCGAAGATCGACGGCGCCGACACCGCCTGGATCATCGCCGCCACCGCGCTGGTGCTGATGATGACCATTCCGGGGCTGGCGCTGTTCTACTGCGGCATGGTGCGCAAGAAGAACGTGCTCGCCACCATGGCACAAAGCCTGCTCTGCGTCATGCTTTGCTCGGTGTTGTGGGTGGTCGCCGGCTACTCGCTGGCGTTCAGCGGAAGCGGCGCGCTGATCGGCGACTTCGGCAAGGTGTTCCTGACCAACATCGCCTTCGACGGCGTTCAGCCGAACACCAAAATCCCCGAGATGCTGTTCATGATCTATCAGATGACCTTCGCGATCATCACGGTCGCGCTGGTGTCGGGGTCGGTCGCGGACCGCATGCGTTTCTCGGCGTTCGTGTGGTTCGCGGTGCTGTGGATGTTTATCGTCTATGTGCCGATCGCCCACTGGGTCTGGGGCGGCGGCTGGCTCACGCCCGATGCGGCCGCCAAGAAGGACGGCATCCTCGATTTCGCCGGCGGAACGGTGGTGCACCTCAACTGCGGCATCGCCGGTCTGGTCGCTGCCTATGTGCTCGGCAAGCGTTTCGGCTACGGCACCGACAACTTGTCGCCCTACAACCTGGCGCTGGCGGTGATCGGCACCGGCATGCTCTGGGTCGGCTGGTTTGGCTTCAACGGCGGCTCTGCGCTCGGTGCCAACTCGCGCGCAGTCTATGCGATCGTCGCCACCCATCTTGCCGCCTCGATGGGCGCGCTGACCTGGATGGTCCTTGAGTGGTGGATCCGCGGCAAGCCGTCGGTGCTCGGCATGATCTCGGGCGCGATCGCGGGGCTCGGCACCATCACGCCGGCCTCCGGCTTCGTCGCGCCCTGGCATGGCCTGGTGATCGGATTGATTGCCGGCGGGATCTGCTTCTGGGCCTGCACCGAGCTCAAGCGGCGGATGGGCTATGACGACTCGCTCGACGTGTTCGGCGTGCACGGCATCGGCGGCCTCACCGGCACGCTGCTGGCGGGCGTGTTCGCCGTCAATGCCATCGGCGAAACGAGCGGCCTCCTCGAAGGCAACCCCGGGCAGATGCTCTATCAAGTCTACGGCGTGGTCGCGACCATCGTCTGGTCGGGCGTCGCGACCTTTGTGATCCTGAAGGTGATCGAGCTCATTGTTCCACTGCGGGTCGCCCAGCAGAGCGAGATCGAGGGCCTCGATATCACCCAGCACGGCGAATCGCTGCAGTAGCGTTTGTCGCGGGTTCATCGCATCGTCACGGCCGGGCCAAAGGCCCGGCCGTTTGATTTTTGCGTGCGAGCTTCCGGCAGCCAATTTTGCCCGCAGCTTGGGCAGGTCGCGGCGATTTGCCGGTCCTGGTCAAAAATTGAGCAGCTTGGCGTGGCTTTGTGCGACGCACCTAATCAGAGCGTCGTCCGCCGCCGCCGACCATAGAACGCTCCCAGCAAATCAAAGCCTTAGCCGCCTCCGCCAGAACTGGCACGGGGCTTGATTCGCATGCCCCGGCGTTGCCCGCGGGGGATCGACTTTCGTGCGGCGAGGCACTGACCGCCCACACCTGCCTAGCGCGGGAACGGGCCCAAGCGGGGATTGCACCCATGAAAATCGTCATGGCCATTATCAAGCCTTTCAAGCTCGATGAGGTCCGTGACGCTCTGACCGCGATCGGCGTGCACGGGATGACCGTGACCGAGGTCAAGGGATACGGGCGTCAGAAGGGCCACACCGAGATTTATCGCGGCGCCGAGTACGCGGTGAACCTCCTGCCCAAAGTGAAGATCGAAGTCGCGGTCTCCACCGACCTGCTCGGCAAGACGGTCGAGGCCATCTCTTCGGCGGCCAAGACCGGCGAGATCGGCGATGGCAAGATCTTCGTCTTCAACGTCGAGGCCGCCCTGCGCATCCGCACCGGCGAAACCGATGACGCCGCCCTCTGACAACCCGCGCACCAACAAAGGAGTTAACGCGATGACCAAGACACCTGTTCGCGCGGGACTTGCGGCCCTTGCTTTGGGCGCCGCCGCGCTTCTGTTCTCGTCCGTGCCTGGATTGGCGGAAGGAGCAGCGCCGTCAGCGCCGCCACCGCTGCCAATCAACAAGGGCGACAACGCCTGGATGATGACCTCGACCGTGCTGGTCCTGCTGATGACCATCCCCGGGCTCGCGCTGTTCTACGGCGGAATGGTGCGTGGCAAGAACGCGCTCTCGGTGCTCACCCATGTGTTCTACACGGTGTGCGTCGTGATCCTGATCTGGGTGATCTACGGCTACAGCCTCGCCTTCACCGGCGGCAATGCGATCATCGGCGGATTCGACAAGATCTTCCTCAAGGGCATTACCGCGGAATCGTCGGTCGCGACCTTCTCGAACGGCGTCGGGATTTCCGAGTACGTCTATATTTGCTTCCAGATGACGTTCGCGGCGATCACGCCCGCGCTGATCGTCGGCGCCTTCGCGGAACGCATGAAGTTCTCCGCGGTGGCGCTATTCGTCCCGCTTTGGGTGACCTTCGTCTACTTCCCGATCGCGCACATGGTCTGGTACTGGGCCGGCCCCGACGCGATCACCGCCGCCGCCAAGGCGCTCGCTGCCGCGACCCCCGAAACCAAGGAGAAGCTGGCCGCCGCGCTGCAAGCCGCAAAGGACGACTCCGGGCTGCTCTATCAGTGGGGCGCCATCGACTTCGCCGGCGGCACCGTGGTGCACATCAATGCCGGCATCGCGGGGCTCGTCGGCGCGATCCTGGTCGGCAAGCGCATCGGCTACGGCAAGGATCTGATGCCGCCCCACTCGCTCGCGTTGACCATGATCGGCGCTTCGCTGCTGTGGGTCGGCTGGTTCGGGTTCAACGCCGGCTCCAACCTCGAAGCGGTGGTCGGAGCGCCGCTCGCGATGATCAACTCCTTCGTCGCAACCGCCGCCGCGGCGCTGTCGTGGATGTTCGCGGAGTGGCTGATCAAGGGCAAGCCGTCGCTGCTCGGCGCGTTGTCGGGCTGCGTCGCCGGTCTCGTCGCGGTGACGCCGGCGTCCGGCTTCGCCGGCCCGATGGGTGCGCTGGTGCTCGGCCTGATCGCCGGCGTGGTGTGCCTGTTCTTCTGCACCACGATCAAGAACATGCTCGGCTACGACGACGCGCTCGACGTGTTCGGCGTGCACTGCGTCGGCGGCATCGTCGGCGCGATCCTGACCGGCGTGCTGGTCAATCCCGCGCTCGGCGGCGCCGGCATCATGGACTACGAGACCGGCAAGATCGCGCAATACGTGTTCTCGACGCAGGTCTGGTCGCAGGTCAAGGCCGTGGTGCTGACGCTGATCTGGTCGGGCGTGGGCTCGTTCGTCATCTACAAGGTGGTGGACATCATGGTCGGCCTGCGCGTGCCCATCGAGCAGGAGCGCGAAGGCCTCGACGTCACCAACCATGGTGAGCGCGCCTACACGATGTGAGCTGCCGATCGCTTCCCACTCCCGTTCGCGGGAGAGGGACACACGACACGGTTAGGGTGGAAGACCCGGCACCGCCCTCACCGTCGGGAGGCCCTGGCGCAAGCCCGGGCCTCTCACTTTTTCTGACCAGGGCAGTCGCCGCGATTTCGGGGCGCTCCCTCCCCTTGAAAAAGGGGATGGGGTGGGGATCAAAGCAAGTGTAGCCCGCATGGAGCGAAGCGAAATGCGGAACGGCTCCGCGATTCTGCGCCGTCGATCCCGGATTTCGCTTTCGCTCCATCCGGGCTTGTATGGGGACGTGGTTGTCAAGAGGCGTGATTGATCAGGACATGGTTTTGCTCTTGGTTCTTGTCATGGAGCGTGATGCGATCAT
>JBOHIG010000013.1:0-4496 GCA_050725815.1 Xanthobacteraceae bacterium | reverse complement strand
ACGTAAAGCCGGCCGCCCTCGTCCACACCTTCGACCTTCTCGACGCGCGCCTCCATGCCCGGCAGCAGCCGTCCAACGGTGCCGAATTTGTTGAACATGGGCGTGTTGAGCGCGAGCGCCGGCGCGGTCTCGGTCACGCCGTAGCCTTCCAGGATGCGCAGCCCGAATTTCTCCATGTAGGCGCGGCGGGTCGATTCCTTCACCGGCTCGGCGCCGGCCAGGATATAGCGTAGCGAACGGAAGTCGTAGGGATGCGCGACGCGCGCGTAGCCGTTGAGGAAGGTGTCGGTGCCGAACATGATGGTGGCGTTCACGCCGTAGATCAGTTCCGACACCGTCCGGTAGTGCAGCGGCGAGGGATAGAGATAGATCGGCACGCCGGAGACGAGCGGCAGCATCACGCCGACGGTCAGTCCGAACGAATGGAACACCGGCAGCACGTTGAACACCTTGTCCTGGCGGCCGAAATCGATGCGCGCGGCCGCCTGCGCCGCGTTCGCCAGCATGTTGCGGTGGGACAGCACGACGCCCTTCGGCGTACCCTCCGACCCCGAGGTGAACAGGATCGCCGCCCAGTCGTCCGGCTTGCGCTCGACCAGCGGCTTGTTCCGGTGCAGGAGGCCCCTGATCTTGTCGAGGAAGGTGACACTCTCGCGCACGTCCTCCAGATAGAGGATCAACACCTTCGCGCTCAGCGTGGCGACCAGATTGCCGAGCCGCGCCTTCTCAACGAAGCTGCGCGAGGTCACGATGGTGGTGACATCGGCGGCCTTGCAGGCGGCGAGAATGTTCGTGGCGCCCGCCGTGAAGTTGATCATCGCCGGCACGCGGCCGGCCGTCATCAGCCCCAGGATGGTCACCACTGCGCCGTTGGCGTTCGGCAGCATGACGCCGACCGGGCGTCCGACCGGGGCCAGCGGCATCAGCTTGACGCCGAGCACAGCCACGCCGGTGAGCATCCGCTTGTAGGTGAGAGCGCCGGCCAGCGGGTCCTCGATCGCGACGCGCCCCTGACCGTGATGCTCCGCCGCCTCGATCACGGATTCGATCAGCGTGCTGTCGGTCGAGGTGGTGCGGAATACCAGATCCGACATGATTCCGTAGAGCGCCGCGCCCGCCGCCTGCCTGCGCCTCTTGCCCTTGAGCGCAGGGTCGACGGTGAGCTTGACCGGCTCCAGCACGGTGACCTTCACCTTGGGGAACCACTTGCGTCGCACCTGTCCCTTGGACAGCCGGCTGAACGGCGTCTGCTCCAGGCCCTCGATGCGAACCGGCACGACGTCCGCATCGGCCTTGTCGGCGATCATCGCGGCGCCGTCATAGACCTTCATCAGGCTGCCGGTGACGGTGATGCGGCCCTCCGGAAAGATGATGAGCGCGTCGCCGGCCCTGACCGCTTCGATCAGCGTGCGTACCGCCATCGGCTTGGTGGGATCGAGCGGCAGCGCGCGGGTGAGCTTGAGGAACGGCTTCACCCACCACAGCTTGGCGATGTTCACGTCGATGGCGAACACCGGCTTGCGGCTGCGCAGCGACATCGCCAGCCCGGCATCGAGAAAGCTCACATGGTTGAGCGCGATGATGACGTTGGGCCCGGCCTTGTGCAGGTTCTCGAGCCCATGCACTTCGATGCGAAACAGCGCGCGGTAGATGATCGACAAGGCGTCTGAGAGCGCGCTCGCCGGCATGGTGCGGCCGATCAGAATGGCGATGCCGACGCTGGCGACGCCCAGCAGCATGAACAGCACCGGCGTGGTGGCGCCGCTGAGCTGGAGCACCGCGATGGCGACGGTGCTCAGCGTCATCGCCGCGGCGTTGAGCACATTGACGCCCGCCACCACGCGGGCGCGCCGGTCGATGCCAGCCCAGGCCTGCACCGCGGCGAACACCGGCACGATGAACAGTCCGCCGGCGATCGCGAGCCCCGCGAGGTCGATGGCAATGCGGACGCCGCGCAGCGAGCCGAACACCGCGGCAACCCCCTGCCCCGGCCCCGCCGGCGCCAGTCCCCAGGTCGCAAAGCCGAGATCGAACGAGAAGATGCCGAGCAGCATGGCGCCGATCACCGTCGGCAGCAGGATGATGCGCCCGGCGGCAAGCCACGCCGCCAGTCCCGAGCCGATCGCGATCGCGACCGAGAAGATGGCGAGGCAGAGCGTCACGACCTCCTCGGTGCCGCCGAGCACGTTCTTGACCAGCGGCGGCAGCAGCGAGAGCGCAACGGCGCCGACAACCCAGAACCAGCAGGTGACGATCGCGCCCCACCAGATGCGGCTGTCTTCGCGGAGCTGCCTCAGAAGATCGACGGTCGAGACCAGGATATTGGCGCGCACCGCCAGATTGGGTGCGGCTTCCCCCGTCGGCGGAATCATCAGGCTCGAGATCCAGCACGACAGCGAGAACGCGATCATCAACAGCGCGAAGAACGCCGGGTCGCCGCCATCGCGCGCTGCCAGCCCGCCGACGATCGTGCCGAGCAGGATGGCGATGAAGGTCGCGCCTTCCACCAGCGCGTTGCCGGCCGGCAATTCCGCCCGCGCGAGGTGGTCGGGCAGGATGCCGTATTTGATCGGGCCGAACAGCGCGGCGATCACGCCGAACAGGAACAGCGCCACGAACAGGACCAACACCGAGTGCGCGAAGAAGCCGATGACCGCGACGATCGCGACGCCGATCTCGACCAGCTTCAGGCGCTGCGCGACGAACGCCTTATCGTAGCGGTCGGCCATCTCGCCGCCGAGCGCGGACAGGAAGAAGAACGGGGAGATGAACACCGCCGCCGCGAGGGTGATCAGCGCCTCCGCGTCGGGACCGCCGATCTTGAACAGCAGCAGGAAGACCAGCGCGTTCTTGAGGAAGTTGTCGCTGAAGGCCGAAAAGAACTGGCACCAGAACAGGGGCGCAAAACGCCGCGTCAGCATCAGGGACAACATGGCTCGTGCGCTCCGGTCACTCGGTCGGGTCGCCCCCGTCCGAACCCCTAAAAGACGATATTTGAGACGAAAATACAATCGGTTGCGGCGGGGCGGACGCCGGGCGCAGCCACTGAGATGCTACCTCGATGTTGGAAGTGCCCCGCTCAATAATTCCCGAACCGCCACGCGCCGGGATGGCGCACGCGGATGGTGGCGGCTTCCGCCACATTGCGCGCGCCGACATGGAGAAGCTCAGTCTTGATTTCGTCGAAGAACAGGTCGACCACGTGCGGCGCACCGGCAGGACCGAGCGCGCCGAGGCCATAGGCGAAGCAGCGGCCGGTGAAGCAGAACTTCGCACCGAGCGCGAGCGCGCGCACCACATCGAGCCCGCCGCGGATGCCGGAATCGATCATCACCGGCACGCGCGAGCCGACCGCCGACACGATTGCCGGCAGCACATCCACCGAGGCCGGCGCACCGTCGAAATGGCGGCCGCCGTGGTTGGACACCCAGATGCCATCGGTGCCCATCGCCACCGCGCGCTCGGCGTCCTCGGGATGCAGGATGCCCTTCACCACGAACTTGCGTTTCCACCTGTCGCGCAGACGCGCCAGCTCTTCCCAGGTGTGGCTGCCGCCGGAGTTGATCTTCATGACCTCCGCCGTCCCGACCTGCGTCGCCTTCTTCGCATACGGGATGAGGTTCGCCGTGATCGGCATGCCATTGCGCAGGAGCTGCATGGTCCAGGCCGGCGAGGTCAGCACCTGATAGGTGGTCCAGGGATTGATCGGGAACGGCACCCGGCAGCCGTTGCGGATGTCACGCGGGCGTTTCGATTTGCCGGCGCTATCCACGGTCGGAACCAGGACATGCGCACCGGCCTCGTCGGCGCGGCGCACGAGGTCGAAAGTGATCGCGTGATCGTTTTGAGGGAAGCGGTAGAGCTGGAACCAGAACACGTCGGGCGCGATGGCTGCGATCTCTTCGATCGAGGCATTGCCCGGCGTCGCCAGCACATACGGAATGTTTTGGCGCTGGGCTTCAGCCGCAAACATCTTCTCGGCGCCCGGCCACATCAGGCCGGCCGACCCCATCGGCGCGACGCCGATCGGAGCGGCGTATGTGCGGCCGAACAGTTCCGTCTCGGTGCTTGCCTTGCCCTCGATGCAGTAGCGCGGCATCAGCTCGATGGCCTGGAACGCATCGGTGTTGCGCTTGATGCAGTATTCCTCGGTTGCGCCGCCGTCGACGAAATCGAAGCCGAAGCGCGGCACCCGCCGGCGCGCCTTGCTGCGCAGGTCCTTGATCGTAGGATAGCGCTGGCGCAACCGCGTGGTGGCGCCGTTTCTCGACATTGCGACGGTGCCCCGCTCGACCATTGTTCCCTCCTCACGGCGGCTGTCCGCCCGCCCTCACCTCCTTTTGTCTTACTTTGGCCGACCCGGTGCTGGCTAGTGCTGCGCTGCTTTGCACCCTTTGCCGCAGCCACCTTGCCATGCCATTTTACGGCTAGTGTCCCGATTCCGACGTTCGTATGCCCTCGCAGCATCCACTGATACGAACGGCGGAATCAAAGGG
>JBOHIG010000012.1:0-4543 GCA_050725815.1 Xanthobacteraceae bacterium | reverse complement strand
CCCAAACAGGTCGGAATCCGCTTAATGTTCCTGGTTAATCCGCGGTATCAGGACGGGTGCTTCGACTCATGCTTGATGGGTCGTTGCCGCTTTGAGTCAATTTGTCTCTAATCGCCGCCGGCAATGGAATCCGCGCATGTCCTCGCTTTTCGACCAATCCGCATTGACCGATCTTGCCGAGCGGCTGGTGGCGGCCGCGCGCCGCGCCGGCGCCGACAGCGCCGATGCGGTCGCGGTGCGTTCGATGTCGGTGGGCGTCGAGGTGCGCGAGGGCGCGGTCGAGGAATCCGAGCGCGCCGAGAGCGACGATGTGGGACTACGTGTCTTCGTCGGCCGCAAGCAGGCGGTGGTGTCGACCAACGACATTGCGGGCGACGTATCGACGCTCGCGGAGCGGGCCGTCGCCATGGCGAAGGTGGCGCCGGAGGACGCGTATGCCGGGTTGGCCGACCCGTCGCTGCTCGCGCGCGCGAAACCCGATCTCGACCTGCTCGACCCCAATCTGCCCTCGGTCGCGGTGCTTGAGGAACGGGCAAGGGGCGCGGAGGCGTCGGGGCTTGCGGTCAAGGGCGTGAGCAAGTCGGGCGGCGCCTCGGCCTCCGCCGGCATGGGCGGCATGGTGCTGGTGACCAGTCATGGTTTCCGCGGCGCGTACCTCGCCTCGCGACACAGCGTGTCGATGTCGGCGATCGCGGGCGAGGGGACCGCGATGGAGACCGATTACGACTACTCGTCCGTGCTGCATGCCGGCGATCTCGATGCGCCGGAGACGATCGGACGCACGGCCGGCGAACGCGCAGTGGCACGCCTCAATCCGCAGAAGGTTTCGACCAAGAAGGTTCCCGTCATTTACGACCGCCGGATCGCGGGCTCGTTGATCGGACACCTCGCCAGCGCGATCAACGGCGCCGCGATCGCGCGCAAGACCAGCTTCCTCAGGGACAAGCGCGGGGAGCGCCTGTTCAAGCCGGGCATCCGCATCGTGGACGATCCGTTGCGCAAGCGCGGGCAGCGCTCGCGCCCGTTCGACGCCGAAGGCATCGCCGGCTCCCCGCTCGCCGTGGTCGAGGATGGCGTGCTCACCTCCTGGCTGCTGGACAGCGCCACTGCACGCGAGCTTGGGCTCGCAACCACCGGTCACGCGCAGCGCGGCGTCTCCGCCGCGCCCTCGCCCGGCCCGACCAATCTCCATCTCGCGGCCGGCGAACTGAGCCCGGAGGCGCTGATGGCCGACATCGGTGAAGGCTTCTACGTCACCGAGTTGATCGGCATGGGCGTGAACCAGGTCACCGGTGACTACAGCCGTGGGGCGAGCGGCTTCTGGATCGAGAGCGGCAAGCCAAGCTACCCGGTCAGCGAGGTCACCATCGCGGGCAATCTCGTCGCCATGTTCGGTGCGCTGACGCCGGCCAGCGACCTCGAATTCCGCTACGCGACCAACGCACCGACCGTCCGCGTCGAGGGGCTTACCGTTGCCGGCCGATGATATCCCCATCGCGCAGCCGGGAGACCGCGATCTCCTGGCCGCGGCCGTGCGCGAGGCGGGGGCGCTGGCGCTCAAGACATTCCGCGGGCCGTTGCGGCAATGGATCAAGGGTCAATCCTCTCCGGTGAGCGAGGCCGATATTGCGGTCGACGAATTGCTGCGCGAACGGCTCAGCGCGATTGCGGCGACGCACGGTTGGCTTTCCGAGGAGACCGAGGACGACCCCCGTCGCTTGCAGTCGGACGCGGTCTGGATCGTTGACCCGATCGACGGGACGCGGTCCTATCTCGCCGGCCGTGAAGACTGGGTGATCTCGGTGGCGCTGGCCGCACGCGGCCGGCCGGTGCTGGCTGCGATCTTTGCGCCCGTCACCGACGAGATGTTCCTTGCAATGGAAGGCGCCGGCGCGACATGCAACGGTGAGCCGATCCTGGCCAGCCGGGAAGCCGGCTTTGAGGGGGCCCGGCTTGTCGGCCCAAAGCGGTTTCAGAACGGCATGGCCAAGGTCCATCCCACGGCGGTGCCGCTGCCGCGGATCGGATCGCTGGCTCTACGGCTTGTCCGCGTCGCCCATGACGCCGTGGATGTCGCGTTTGCGGGCGGCAATAGCCACGACTGGGACCTTGCGGCGGCCGATCTTTTGGTGCACGAAGCCGGCGGCGTGATGACCGACCTCGAAGGTGAGCGCCTCGTCTACAACCGCCCCGATCCGATACACAGGGAACTCGTTGCCGCCGGGCGGGCGCGGCACGCCGCAATGCTTGCGCTCCTGCGTGAACACAAAGTGGACTTTTCCTGACACCGTGCGATTGAAACTCAGTGTGAGGAATTTCGATGGCCGAACAGCCCGCACGCGGACAGCTTCTGCATCTCGTCTTCGGAGGGGAGCTGGCCGATCTCGGACGCAACGAGTTCAAGGACCTCGATCGTCTCGACGTCGTCGGCATCTACCCCGACTACGCGACCGCCCACACCGCCTGGCGTGCGAAGGCGCAACAGACCGTCGACAATGCCCACATGCGCTATTTCATTGTTCACCTGCATCGGCTGCTCGATCCGGAAACGGATGGGCAAGACGGGCGTTGAAGCGAACGGTTGACGTCCGATGGCGTTGTTGAAGCGCGTGTTCGACTCGCGGCCGTTCCAGAAGTCGGTCGGCGTGGTAGGGACCGAATGGCTGCGGCTGGTGTGGAGCACCAACCGAATCACGATCGAGCCGGCAGGCATCCACGAGCAGTTGAAACCGCACGTTCCGGTCATCCTGGCGATGTGGCACGGACAACATTTCCTCGTGCCCTTCATACGCGGGCCATACCAGGCGAAGGTTTTGATCTCGCGTCATCGCGACGGCGAGATCAATGCCATCGCGGCCGAACGGCTCGGCGTCGGCACCATCCGCGGCTCCGGCTCCCACGGCGGCGAGTTCGCGCGCAAGGGCGGTGTGGTCGCGTTCAAGCAAATGCTCGACGCGCTTGCCGAGGGCTATTCGCTTGGCGTAACCGCGGACATTCCCAAGGTGTCGCGGGTCGCGGGACTCGGGATCGTGATGCTTGCGCGCGACTCCGGACGGCCGATCCTGCCGATCGCCATGACGACGAGCCGGCGCAAGCAGCTCGACAACTGGGACCGCACAACCATCAACCTGCCGTTCGGCCGTTGCGCGGCTGTCGCCGGCGACTTGATCCGCGTGCCTGCCGACGCCGACAAGGCCACGCTCGAGTCCGCCCGGCGGGACGTCGAGGATCGGCTGAATGCGGCGACCGCGCGCGCCGAGGAAATGGTTGGCCGGCCCGAAACCAGGCGCTAAGCCTAAACGGCTGTCGTGAACGCGGCGCATGAAAGCCGCCAATGTCAAGGCTGGAAGGGCAGGCCCATAGCGGATACTCTCCCAAGCCTGATCCCGGAGAGTGGCGTTGTCTCAAATCGTTGTGGAACGGCCGATGGCGGCGGGGCCGCTGCCGCTGACTCTTCGTCTGTATCGGCTGGCGTCCGCCCTGGGCGCGCCGATGGCCGGGTTCCTCCTGTCGCATCGGCTCAAGCAAGGAAAAGAAGACGAGGTACGGATCGCCGAGCGTCGCGGCGAGGCGAGCGCACCGCGTCCGCAGGGTCCGCTGGTCTGGATTCATGGCGCCAGCGTCGGTGAGATCGCTGCGATTGTTCCGCTGGTCGAACGGATCATCGCGAAGGAATTCAACGTCCTGGTCACCTCGGGTACGGTCACCTCGGCCAAGCTTGCGATGCAGCGGCTGCCGCCCGGCGTCATCCATCAATTCATTCCGCTTGACGCGCCGCCATTCGTCGCCCGCTTCCTCAATCACTGGAAGCCGGACCTCTGCCTCTTCACCGAGTCCGACCTCTGGCCGAACCTGATCCTGATGTGCGCCGAGCGCAGCATTCCGTTGATCCTGGTCAACGGGCGGGTCTCGGAGCGCTCGTACAAGCGCTGGCGATTCCTGCCGGGGATGATCGCATCGTTGCTGAACCGGTTCGATCTTTGCCTGGCGCAATCGGCGACTTATGCGGCGCGTTATCGCGACCTCGGCGCGCCGCGCATCACGACCACGGGAAACCTCAAGCTCGACGTCCCCGAGCCGCCGGCCGACGACGAGAGCTTGCGCGGCCTCCAGCTCGCGATCGGCGACCGCACGACCATCGCCGCTGCGTCAACGCATGCCGGAGAGGAAACGGCGCTGATCGAGACGCACCGGCGGCTGCGTCATACGTTTCCGCGCCTGCTCACCATCATTGCACCGCGTCATCCCGACCGAGGACCGGGAATCGCCGAGATCGCCAAGGACGCGGGCCTCAGCGCCTCGTTGCGCTCGCGCCGGGTGTTGCCGGATGCCGATGACGAGATCTTCGTGGTCGACACGTTGGGCGAGCTTGGGCTGGTCTATCGGCTTGCGCCGATCGTTTTCGTCGGAGGATCGCTGGCGAGCCACGGCGGGCAGAATCCGGTCGAGCCCATCAAGCTCGGCGCTGCCGTCCTGCACGGTCCGCATGTGTGGAACTTCGCGGAAATCTATTCCGCGCTCGACGCCGACCGCGGCGCCGAGC
>JBOHIG010000011.1:0-3652 GCA_050725815.1 Xanthobacteraceae bacterium | reverse complement strand
GCCCTGGGACAGCCGCTGCATGCGCGCCGGCCAGTCGGCCCTGGCGATCCCGGCCTCGTAGGCGTCGGACGGAATTTTCAACGTGCCGGCCGCACGCAGCGCAGCGATGGCGACGCCCGCGTTCTCGAACTGGTGACGCCCGGGCAACCGCGGCGCCGGCAGATCGAGCAACCCGTCATCGTCCTGGTAGACCAGCCGGCCGCGCTCCTCGGTCGCGGTCCAGTTCTCGCCGGCAACGATGACCGGCGCACCGGCGCGCGCCGCGGCGCGCTCGATCACCGCGAGCACCTCGCGCGGCTGCGCGGCGACGATCGCGGGCACGTCGCGCTTGAAGATGCCGGCCTTCTCGGCCGCGATCTTTTCGATGCTGTCGCCGAGATAGTCGGCGTGATCGTACGAGACCGGCGTGACCAAGGTGGCGAGCGGATTGTCGACCACGTGGGTGGCGTCGAGCCGCCCGCCCAACCCGACCTCCAGCAGCAGAATGTCGGCCGGATTGCGCGCAAACAGCAGCAAGCCTGCGGCGGTCGTGATCTCAAACACGGTGATGGGTGCGCCTGCGTTGGCGCGCTCGCATTCCTTCAAGGCATCGGCCAGCGCGCCGTCGGAGACCAGCACGCCCTGCCCTTTCGCGCCGAGCCGGAATCGCTCGTTGAAACGCACCAGATGCGGCGACGTATAGACATGGACGCGCAGTCCCGCCGCTTCCAGGATCGCGCGCATGAAGGCGATGGTGGAGCCCTTGCCGTTGGTGCCGGCGACGTGAATGACCGGCGGCAGATGCCGTTCGGGGTGGTTGAGCGCGCCGAGAATGCGCCACATGCGATCGAGCGAAAGGTCGATCAGCTTGGGGTGCAGCGCCAACAGCCGCGTGACGATGGTATCGATGGACGACATCGCGGCAGTATAGCAAGTCGAGGCGATTCAGGCGCGCCCGTCCGGGAGCGGCTATGCGTTCGCAGGAACCGGCAGGTTGTCGACCTGCTGCGGTGCGGGTGCTTCCGCCACCGTCGTCGAAGCGACCGCGGGCGCCTTGGTCAGCAAACGGCAGAGATTCGAGAGCATCGCCCGTAGCTCGTGGCGATGGACGACCATGTCGACCATGCCGTGGTCCCTGAGGTACTCGGCGCGCTGGAATCCCTCCGGCAGCTTCTCGCGGATGGTCTGCTCGATCACGCGCGGCCCGGCGAAGCCGATGAGCGCGCCGGGCTCGGCGATGTGGACGTCGCCGAGCATCGCGTAGGAGGCGGTGACCCCGCCCGTGGTCGGATTGGTGAGCACGACGATGTACGGCTTGCCGGCCTCGCGCAGCAACTGCACGCCCACGGTGGTGCGGGGAAGCTGCATCAGCGAAAGGATGCCTTCCTGCATGCGCGCCCCGCCCGAGGCCGCGAACATGATGAAGGGCGTGCCCTTGGCGACCGCGGTCTCGAGTCCCTTGATCACGGCCTCGCCCGCCGCCATGCCGAGCGACCCGCCCATGAAGTCGAAATCCTGCACGCCGATGGTCACCGGCAGCCCGTCGAGCTTGCCATAGCCGAGCTTGATGGCGTCATGGATGCCGGTCTTGCTGCGCGCGTCCTTGAGGCGGTCGGAGTAGCGGCGCTCGTCGCGGAATTTGAGCGGATCGAGCGGCACCTCCGGCACGGCGATGTCGAACCAGGTCTCACCATCGAACATCGACTTCATGCGCGCGGTCGCGCCCATGCGCATGTGGTAGTTCGAGCCAGGGATGACGAAGTGGTTCTGCTCGACGTCTTTGTAGAAGACGAGCTGCCCGGTTTCGGGGCACTTGATCCAGAGATTCTCGGGCGACTCGCGGCGATTGAGGAAATTGCGAATCTTCGGCCGGACGACGTTGGAGATCCAGTTCATGCCTCGACGCCTTGCAAGAAACCTCCCGTTCTACGGGGCTTCTCGACCATCATATATCGCTTTGCGGTGTCGTTTGAAGGGCATCTGCCGCGCATCTGGGTGTTGAAATGGACCTGATGGCCGATAGCTGCACAGCCACATTCTTTTGCGCTAGTGTCCTCAACGACAATTCAGTGGGAGACAGCGATGGCACAGCTCGACGTCGGACGGGATGGAACGCATGCAGGCGGTGGCGCCGCCGCCGGGCTGGCTGTCTCCCCATCTCCGGCCTACGACCCCAAGGCCCGGTTCGAGCTCGAGGTGAGCGAGGCCGAGCTCCGGCGCAACAGTGCCGGCCGCATGCTGATGGCCAGAATATATCAGCCGGTGGGCCGTGGGCCTTTCCCGGTCGTTCTCGACCTGCATGGCGGCGCCTGGAACCGAAAGGACAGGGGCGAGGAAGAACGCATGGACCGCGCGCTGGCCTCCAGTGGCCTCCTGGTCGTCGCCGTCGATTTGACGGTTGCACCGGAGGCGCATTATCCGGCGTGCCTGCAGGATGCCAACTGGTCCGTGCGCTGGCTCAAGGCGAACGCGGCACGATGGAACGGTGATGGATCGCAGGTCGGCATCTACGGATCGTCGAGCGGCGGCCACGTCGCCGAGCTCTTGGGGATGCGTCCGCACGATCCCCTCTACGGTGCGATTCCGCTTCCCGGCGCCAACGTGGATGCGACGGTCGCATGGGTCGCGACCCGCTCACCGATCAGCGATCCATCCGCGCGGTACGAGAACGCCAAGCGCCACAACCGCCAGCAGATGATCGAAAACCATCACAAGTTCTTCGTTCCGTGGGAGACCATGTCCGACGCCAACCCGCAGCAGATCCTCCATCGCAAGGAGAAGGCCGAGCTCGTGCCGCTGCTGGTCATGCAGGGCGCGCTCGATGACAATGTGCTGCCGGCGATGCAGGAGAAATTCGTGGACGCGTATCGCGCCGCCGGCGGCGACTGCGAGTATCACCTGTTCGAAAACTCAGACCATCAATGGGTGGCGCATCCCGGGCCGCAGACCGACAAGGCGCAAGAGACCGTCAAGGCATTCATCGCGCGTCAACTGGCGCGACGGTCTTAAATCTTGTTCTTGGAGCATGATCTTTTTCCGAAAACCGATTCCCACTTTTCGGGATCATGCTCGAAATGGCGGGCAATCGAGGATTAGGGCGCGCTCTCCTTATCGAGGCATATTGGTGCAGGTCCGAGCGTTGCCGACAAACGCGAGTCCAACATGACTGATACACCTCAATATACGCCGCCGGAAGTCTGGGTCTGGGGGAAGGGCGACAGCCCCAATTGGCGCTATAGCCATACCAATCGCCCGATCGCAGGTGCGACGCATGAGAAGGAGCTGCCGCGCGGAAAGCATCCGCTTCAGCTCTATTCACTAGCGACGCCCAATGGCGTCAAGGTGACAATCATGCTGGAGGAATTGCTGGCCGCCGGTCATGGCGGAGCGGAATATGACGCCTGGCTGATCCGGATCGGAGAGGGTCACCAGTTTGGCAGCGGATTTGTCGGGGTGAACCCGAATTCCAAAATCCCGGCGCTCATGGACTATAGCGAACGGACGCCGCAACGCGTGTTCGAATCCGGCGCGATCCTGCTCTACCTGGAGGATAAATTCGGCGCCTACCTGCCAAAGGATCGCGGCAAGCGCACCGAAGCGCTGAACTGGCTGTTCTGGCAGATGGGTTCAACGCCCTATGTCGGCGGCGGCTTCGGGCATTTCTATGCCTATG
>JBOHIG010000010.1:0-7795 GCA_050725815.1 Xanthobacteraceae bacterium | reverse complement strand
GATCTCGGGCTCGGCCTCTTCCGAAAGCTTGATGCACTTCGCGTAGCAGCCGCCTTCGAAGTTGAACACGCCATCCGGGCCCCAGCCGTGCTCATCGTCGCCAATCAGCACGCGGTTGGGATCGGCCGAGAGCGTGGTCTTGCCGGTGCCGGAGAGACCGAAGAACAGCGCGACGTCGCCGTCCTTGCCGACATTGGCCGAGCAATGCATCGGCATCACGCCCTGCGGCGGCAGATAGAAGTTGAGCGCAGTGAACACCGACTTCTTCATCTCGCCGGCATAAGAAGACCCGCAGATCAGCACGATCTTACGGGTGAAATCGATCGCCACCATCGTGTCGGAGCCGTCGCGGCCGCCGTGGCGTTTTGCGTCCGGCTTGAACGACGGCAGGTCGACGATCGTCATCTCGGGCGCGTAGGAGGCGAGCTCAGCATGGTCCGGACGGATCAGGAGCTGACGGATAAACAGGGAGTGCCAAGCGTATTCGGTGAAGACGCGCACCTTGATGCGGTAGTTCGGATCGGCGCCGCCATAGAGATCCTGCGCGAACAGCTTCATTCCACGCGCGTGCACGAGGAAATCCTGGAGCATGGTCTCGAATTGCTGCGGGGTCTGCTTGCGATTCCCGCCCCACCAGACGGTGTTCTCGGTCAGCGCGTCGACGACCGTGTGCTTGTCCTTGGGAGAGCGGCCGGTGTGGTGGCCGGTTTCCGCACAGAACGGGCCGCCTTGCACGATGGCGCCTTCCTTGGCGGCAACCGCGTGCTCGTAGAGCACAGGGGCGTCGAGATTCCAGTGGACCGCGGCCAAATCTTTAAAGCCGAACTTGTCAGCGCCGTGGGCGCTGTTCCTCAGACCCGTTTCCTGCACAAGAACCTCCACTGAAGCCCGGCCGCCGCCGGCAATCTCCTCCGCGGCCGCGTCTGGGAAGCGCGGCTGGGCTCCACTATAGCGCCCGCCTCGAAGGCGGGCGACCTATAGTTGGGAAAGTGCTTCCTGCCAAGACCTTAGGCCGCAATACGGTTTATGCCGCAGAGCAGCAAAATCCCGTATTCCCGCATGAACGCGTTCCGGCCAAAAGCCCGTCAACTCGCAATCGGCAGCGACGCGCCATTTCCGCGCATCGGGGCGACGATCTCCGCGGCCACGTGGCGGATATTCTCCACCGTCGGGATCATCTTGCAGAGCACAAGCTCGATGCCGAGGCTCTCGTAGCGCCGCAACTGCCGAAGCACCGCGTCCGGCGATCCGATCAGGCCGGCCTTGGTCGCCGGCAGCATCCGGCTTTCGATCTTGCGGGTATCCGGAACGGGATCATGGTCGAAGATCTGCTTGACAGTCGCGTCGAGCGCCTCCTGCTGGTTCCTGCCCAGCGCCACGAACGGATTGAGCGCATAGCGCACCTTGCGACCGGTGGCCTTGGACCGGCGGTCCATGTCCGCGATGTTGTCCTCGATGCCACGAATGGTGTCGTCGATCGTCTCGACATCCTTGGGCATGTCGACGAACCACCAGTCGCAGTTCTGCGCGATGAAGTCGCGGCCGCGGTCGCTGCGACTGACCGAATAGATTTCCGGCGCTGTCGGCGATGCCGGCTTGAGCAGGAGCTGGCCCTTGTCGACCTTGTAGAACTGACCGTCGTACGAAAAGGTGTCGTTCGTCCACAAGCCGCGCAGGACGTCGATGAACTCGACGGTGCGCCGGTAGCGATCCTCGCCCTTGAGCACCGTTCCGCCGAACATGCGGAATTCCTCGTCGAACCATCCGTTGACGATGTTGAGCGCCATGCGCCCCTTGCACATGCGGTCAAGCGAAACCGCGAGCTTGCCGACCATCACCGGATCCCAGAGGCCGGGATGTACGGCGACGAGCGAACGGATGCGGTTGAGCCGCGATCCCACCGCGCTCGCCAGCAGCCAGGCGGACAGGTCGTAGCCGAGATGCCGCTCGGCAAACAGGATGAGGTCGAAGCCGACGTCGTCGGCGGCCTGCAACAGTTCCACGCTGTGGTCGAACTGGGCGTCGACGCGGCCCGGCGGCAGCGGCTGCAACGCTTCGGTCACGGCCCGCGCCGCTTCCGGCGAACCCACGGTCGCCATCGGGATGGGAGCGTAAATTCCGAACTGCATCCGTGCACATCCTGTCGGCGGCGGCACCAAGCCTAGCGCCTCGCGCCCGCGCGAGGAAGTCCGCGGACGAACGGCGCGACGCCCGCGGGCGATGCGCCCGCGATGTGTCGCACGCACGCCGCGGTGTTACTTCTCGAGCTTGCGCAGCCGCTCGATGGTCGACGGCACCGCGGCGTAGGCGCCGCGGATGACATTATACAATTGCTCGCCGGTGCGCGGGGCGTTCACGATCAGCCCGATCTTCTTGGCCTCCGCCAGGAACTCGCGGTCGACAAATGTCATGGCCAACGCCTTGCGCATCGCGGCGAGCCGGTCGGCCGGCACGCCGGGCGGCATCACCAGCGGCCGTCCCATCGCGTTGGGCGCGTTGGCGACCGTCATCAGTTCCTTGTCGGCGGGATCCTTGATCAGCGCCGGCGCCCACGGAACATTCGGCAGGTCTTTCAGCGGCTCGGGCCCGTATTGCAGGATCACCCTGGCTTTGCGTTCGGGAATCCATGTCGGGCGCGTCGAGGTCATCGACGAGTAGTACACGCTCGGGAAGCCCTCGACCTCGCCGCGCTCCATGGCGATGAAGATATCGTTCTGGCCCTGATAGCCGGGAATGATCTTCATCCTGGTGTGAAGCACGGCGTTGATCAGCCGGCCGAAAAAAGCCTGTGGCGAATTGTTGCCGGAGGCGCCCATGGTGGTTTCGCGCTTGCGCAGGTCGTCGACGGTCTTGACCGGGACCGTCCCCCACACCAGCACCAGCGGCGCCTCCGTGCTCGGCGTGCCGAGCCAGCCGAACTTGAGCGGGTCGAAGCGCGCGGGCTTGCCGGTGACCAGCGGCACGAACGCCGGCGTGTTGCCGACCAGCGCGATCACGCTGCCATCCTTCTCGGCCACGTTGTAGAGGTGCTCCATGGCGCGCAGACCGCCGGCGCCCGGCATGTTGCGCGCCACGACGTTCGGGTTGCCGGGAATGTGCTTGCCGATATGGCGGGCGATGGCGCGCGCGAGCGTGTCGAAGCCGCCGCCCGGGCTGCCGCCGACGATCATGGAAACGTTCCGTCCCTTGTAGAACTCGGTGACCGACTGTGCCGCAGCCGGCTGCAGGGCAACGCTTGCGGTGGCACACGCAAAGAACGTCAGCAGCATGGTTGTTCTTGTTGGCACGCCCCAATCCTCCTCCGTTGACATGTCTCGTCGCATGTTGCGCCTTCGCCATGGCGACGGCAACGGCCGAATTGAAGCGGGAATCAGCGAACGCGCGACCTACTTGCGGCCGAGCGCCTGCTTGAGGCGAGCGACCACGCCGGTCGGAGCGGTGCTGGCGTTCTTGAGGACAGTATCCACTTCCTGTCCGGTCACCAGATCGACATCGAGCTTGGTCTTCTTTGCGTCTGCGAGGAATGCCGGATCGCGCATCGTTGCATCGAACGCCTTGCGTATCGCGGCAACACGATCGCGCGGGATATCCGGCGGCGCCAGGAACGGCCGCCCGAGGATCTCGCGCGCCAGCAGGAATTCCAACGCCTGCTTGTCGGTCGGATTCTTGACCAGATTGCGGATCAACCGCACGTCCGGAAGGTCCGGGATCGGCTTGGTGCCGGTGTGGAACAGGAGATTGATCTTCTTCTCCGGCACCCAGGTCGGATGGATGGACCTGACCGCGGTCCACGACCAGTAGGCCATGCCCTCAAGCTCGCCCCGCTCCATGGCAAGCGCCGCCTCGGTCGAGTTGCGATAGCCGGAGATGATCTTGAACTTGGTGCCGGCGAGACTGTTGAAGGCGCGCGGGATGATCTCGGAGTCCGCGCCGGCCCCGGTGCCGGGAACCAGAAGCTCCGTCTTTCGCAAATCCTCGAACGTCTTCACCTTCGCGGTGTGCCACGACATGGCGAGCGTCGCCTCGCGGTTCATACTGCCGATCCAGGTGAGGCGAAGCGGATCGTATTTGAGCTCGTTGCGGCCGAGGAACGGCTCGAACGGAAGACCGCGCCCGACCGTGCCCATCACGCTGCCGTCCTTCGGCGCGATCCGGTGGAGATACTCGATCGCCTTGAGCCCGCCAGCGCCCACGACATACTGGACGACGAAGGTCGGATTGCCGGGAATGTGCTTGCCCATGTGCCGGATCAGCACGCGCGCATAGATGTCGTAGGCCGAGCCGGCGGGCGAATAGACGACCATCGTAAGCTGCTTGCCCTTGTAGAACTGCTCGGCAGATTGCGATCGGGCCACGATCGTCCCCGAGATCAGCAAGAGGCCGGCAGCGGCGACAACGGCACAGCGTCGAACGATAGGCATGAGCTTCCTCAGAGAACCGCAGTTGAAACAAGCCGGCCAAGGCTGGTCGATGGCCGGCTGCGGCACAATACCAGAAAGCGGGCGGTGCGATGCACTATGCCGCGCGGGCTTGATCGGCGAGCTGCTTGAGCACTTGGCGAAGCACGCCGGGCGCGCGGATGCGCTGCGGGAAGACCAGCCGCAACGCAGTGCGATCGAGCTGAAGCTCGAGGCCCTCCGGGTCGCAACCGACGCAGCGCCAGGCGCCGTCGGGCGCGCCCAGGAGGCGCGTCGCATAGAGGCGGCAGGTCTCCCCGTGGTCGTCGTTCATATGCGCCACGATCTCCGGCTCCGCCGTCACCAGTTCGCCGGCGTCCTCGGTTGCGGTGAGGATTTCGGAGGGCTCGAGATCGACGATGCGACCGAAGCCTGCGACAAGATGAGCGCCCGTGAGCGCGATCCGATAGAACGCGAAGTCCGCGAAGCCGGCGAACATCTCGGCCTCGGGCTGGCGGTCGAGATAACGGCGCCGGGCGTCCGGATCGGAGGTCGACGCGGCGGTCCCCATCAGCATGACGCGGGCGCCCTGGAGCGGATCGCCCTCCTTGCGCTCGTCGATCATCAGCGAGACCCGCGGATCGGCCAGAATGTTCCTGGTATGCACGGCAAGCCGTGAGATCAGCAGCAGCGGCGAACCGTCCGCCGCGGTCGCAACATTAACGAGGGAACAATAAGGACCGCCGGAACTTGGCATGAGGGTCGCGAGCGCGCCGCTGCGACCCTCGCGCATTAACTTTTTGGCGGCTGCACCGGGCTCGAAATCGGGGGTCGGTTTCATGGTCGCCTCCGTTCGGACCGGAGCCTGTCCGGTCCGGTAACGATTGGCAACATCGCCTTGCAATGGGCCAGTTTTACCTTGCGCCGCCGAGCGAGGTGTGGTGTTAAACCCATTGTCGAATCACGGCTTTGTCGAGGATTTGTCACACTTCGGCCCAGCTTTGCGGGCTTGCCTCAGGTGTGGGGTGACCGCCACGGAACAAGGGGCTCATGCCGACAATCGCTCTCGTCGACGACGACCGCAATATCCTGACTTCGGTGTCCATCGCGCTGGAGGCCGAGGGCTATCGCATCATGACCTACACCGATGGTGCGTCGGCGCTGGACGGCTTCAAGACCTCGCCGCCCGATCTTGCGATCCTCGACATCAAGATGCCACGCATGGACGGCATGGAGACGCTGCGTCGCCTGCGCCAGAAGTCGGATATGCCGGTGATCTTCCTCACCTCGAAAGACGAGGAGATCGACGAGCTGTTCGGGCTCAAGATGGGCGCCGACGATTTCATCCGCAAACCGTTCTCGCAACGGCTCCTGGTCGAGCGCGTGAAGGCGGTGCTGCGGCGTGCGACGCCGAAGGACGGCACGCCTCCGAAGGAAACCGATGCGCGGGCGATCGAGCGCGGTCAGCTCCGCATGGACCCCGAGCGCCACACCTGCACCTGGCAGAACGATCCGGTGACGCTCACGGTCACGGAGTTTCTGATCCTGCAGGCGCTGGCGACCCGTCCCGGCGTCGTCAAGAGCCGCAACGCGCTGATGGATGCGGCCTACGACGATCAGGTCTATGTCGATGACCGCACCATCGACAGCCACATCAAGCGCCTGCGCAAGAAGTTCAAGTCGGTTGACCAGGAATTCGATATGATCGAGACGCTGTACGGCGTCGGCTATCGCTTCAAGGAGATTTGAGGCCGATACCCTTTGCAGGCGCTGGATTGCCCCTGCGTTTCACGGCATCGAATTCGGCAATCTGACGGGGCCGGCTGATCGCGTGTCGGCGCTGGCCGAGCCCGGAGGGGGCGCGTAACCCGGCAGGCTGACTTTGCTCAACAGGACACCGGACAATTTCAAGACCCACGTCGAGGCCGAACGGCTGGACGACGCGCCTGCGCACGAAGGCGAGGGTGCGGCGCGCAAGGCCGGACTGATCCGGCGGGCGTGGCGATTCTTCACGGACCTGAGCTTCTCGAGCCTGACGCGGCGCATCATCTTTCTCAACGTCACCGGCCTGCTCGTGCTGGTGATCGGCATTCTCTATCTGTCGCAGTTCCGCGCGGGCCTGATCGATGCGCGGGTCCAGAGCCTGCTGGTGCAGGGCGAGATCATCGCAGCCGCGATCGCCGCCTCGGCGACCGTCGATCCCGACACCACCACCGTCGACCCGGAACGGCTGCTCGATCTCCAGCTCGGCGAAAGCTACGACCCTTCGGAAGGCGGAGCGGAGGCGCTCGATTTTCCGATCAACCCGGTGCTGGTCGCTCCGGTGCTGCGCCGGCTGGTCTCCCCAACCAATACGCGCGCGCGCATCTACGACCGCGACGGCACGCTCATCCTCGACAGCGCGGCGCTCTACGACGTGCTGCGCTTCGACCTGCCGCCGCCGCAGTCGGCGCTGCCGAGTTATCTCGAGCGGCGCTGGCTTGCATTGCGCCGCTGGCTCACGCGCGGCGGCCTGCCAACCTATCGCGAGCTGGGGCCGCAGAACGGCCGGGGCTACGAGGAGGTTGCGCACGCGCTAAACGGACTCAAATCGAGCATGGTGCGGATCAACGAGCGCGCCGAGGTGATCGTCTCGGTCGCCGTGCCGGTGCAGCGCTTCCGCGCCGTGCGCGGCGCACTCATGCTCTCGACCCAGGGCGCCGACATCGACGACATGGTGACGGCGGAGCGGATCGCGATCTTCCGCGTGTTCCTGATCGCGACCGGCGTGATGGTCGTGCTCTCCTTCCTGCTGGCCGGCACGATCGCTGGCCCGGTGCGTCGGCTCGCCGACACCGCCGAGGTCGTCCGCCGCCGCATCCGCTCGCGCGTGGAGATTCCCGACTTCACCCGCCGCCGCGACGAGATCGGACACCTCTCCGGCACGCTGCGCGAGATGACCAACGCGCTCTACAGCCGCATCGAGGCGATCGAGAGCTTTGCCGCCGATGTCGCGCATGAGCTCAAGAATCCCCTGACCTCGCTGCGTTCGGCCGTCGAGACGCTGCCGTTGGCCAAGACCGAAGACAGCCGCAAGCGGCTGCTCGGCGTGATCCAGCACGACGTCAAGCGTCTCGATCGCCTCATCTCCGACATCTCCGACGCGAGCCGGCTCGATGCCGAGCTGCAACGTCAGGAAATCGCTCCGGTCGACCTCACCAAGCTGCTCAACACGCTCGTCACGGTCGCCAACGAGGTGCGCAAGGACCATGACGTTGCGGTTTCGCTCAGGTTCGAGGGCGGCGGCCCGGCCGATTTCATCGCTCCCGGTCATGATTCGCGGCTGGGACAGGTGATCGACAACCTGATCGAGAACGCCCGCTCGTTCTCCCCGGTCAGCAGCACCGTGCGGGTGACCT
>JBOHIG010000009.1:0-5835 GCA_050725815.1 Xanthobacteraceae bacterium | reverse complement strand
TCGAAGGACCGTCTGAAGAATCTCGAAGGCGAGCTCAAGACGCTGGAGAAGCAATCGGCCGACCTCACGTCACGCTGGAAAGCCGAGAAGGAAAAGCTCGGCAGCGCGCAGAAGCTCAAGACCGAGCTCGACCAGTTGCGCGTCGAGCTCGCCAATGCGCAGCGCAAGGGCGAGTACCAGCGCGCCGGGGAGTTGGCCTACGGCCGCATCCCCGAGCTCGAGAAGAAGCTCAAGAGCCTCGAGGCCGCCGAAGGCAAGGGCGCCATGGTCGAGGAGGCGGTGACCGCCGACCACATCGCGCAGGTGGTCTCGCGTTGGACCGGCGTGCCGGTCGACCGGATGCTGGAGGGCGAGAAAGAGAAGCTTCTGCGCATGGAGGAAAGCATCGCCAAGCGCGTCATCGGCCAAGCCGAAGCCGTCAAGGCGGTGTCGACTGCGGTGCGTCGCGCCCGCGCCGGCCTGCAGGATCCGAACCGGCCGATCGGCTCGTTCATGTTCTTGGGTCCGACCGGCGTCGGCAAGACCGAGCTCACCAAGGCGTTGGCGGAATTCCTGTTCGACGACGAGACGGCGCTCATCCGCATCGATATGTCGGAATACATGGAGAAGCATTCGGTGGCGCGGCTGATCGGCGCGCCTCCGGGCTATGTCGGCTACGAGGAGGGTGGCGCGCTCACCGAGGCGGTGCGGCGGCGCCCGTACCAGGTCGTGCTGTTCGACGAGATCGAAAAGGCGCATCCGGACGTGTTCAACGTCCTGTTGCAGGTGCTCGACGACGGCCGGCTCACCGACGGGCAGGGCCACACCGTCGACTTCCGCAACACGCTGATCGTGATGACGTCGAATCTCGGCTCGCAGTTCCTGGTCGATCAGCCGGAAGGCCAGGACACCGATGCCGTCAAGGATCAGGTCATGGCGGTGGTGCGGGCGAGCTTCCGTCCTGAGTTTCTCAACCGGATCGACGAGATCATCCTGTTCCACCGGCTCAAGCGCAGCGAGATGAGCCGGATCGTGGACATCCAGATGGTGCGGCTCGGCAAGCTCCTGGAGGACCGCAAGATCGCGATTACGCTGGAGCCGGCGGCGCGCGAATGGCTCGCCGACAAGGGCTGGGATCCGGCTTACGGCGCGCGGCCGCTCAAGCGAGTCATCCAGAGGGCGGTACAGGATCCGCTGGCGGAGCTGATCCTTGCCGGCACGGTCAAGGACGGCGACAGGGTCGTGATCTCGGCCGGCAAGCAGGGACTCACCTTCAACGGCAAGCTCGCTGCCGCGGCCTAGCCATGATCTCGAAAAGTGGAAACCGGTTTTCGGACAAGATCATGCGCAAACAAAAGCTAGCGACTTCGTGACGCTGGCAATCCGGTAGAGAAAGCCTCCAGCCGCTCCTGTCATCGGCTATGATCGCCATCGACGCGGGGCGGCCGTTCGCATGGCGCGATAAGGCTGCTGTCGGCACCGGCAAGCCGAAGCACGCTCGGCCGGCCGACACCGTCAGCCTTACAAGGAGAGAATGCAATCATGTACATCCACGCAGTGCGAGCAGCCGCAGTGCTTGCCGCCGTTGTTGCAATGACCGCCGTAGGCCCGTCGCTCGCCCAGACTCCGGCGGAATTCTTCAAGGACAAGACCGTCACCTTCTATGTCGGCCTGTCGGCCGGCGGTGGTTACGACCTCAATGCCCGGCTGGTTGCCAAGCACATCGGCAAATACATCCCCGGCAACCCGCAGGTGATCGTGCGCAACATGCCGGGCGGCGGTGGCTTGGTCATGACCAACTACGTGTCCAATGTGGTGGCGAAGGACGGGCTTCACATCGGCGCACCGCAGCGTGGCATTCCGTTCGAGCCGTTGCTGCATGAAGGCTCGAAAGCCAAGTTCGATCCTATCAAGCTCGGCTGGATCGGCAGCGTCAATTCCGACACCAGCGTCGCGCTCATCAGCAGCCGCACCGGCGTCAAGACCTGGCAGGATCTCAAGACGGTCAAGAAGGATGTGATCGTCGCCGGCACCGGCGTGGGAACGGAAAGCGTCGTCGTGCCGTACATCCTGCGCAACCTACTCGGCTTCAAGTACCGGGTCATCGCCGGATATCCGGGCGGCAGCGACATGAACGTCGCCATGGTGCGCGGCGAGGTCGATGGCCGCGGCACCTTCACCTGGACGAGCCTGCGACCGCGCTACAAGGAATGGGTGGAGAGCGGAAAATTCAACATCGTCTATCAGCAGGGACTGCGTAAGCATCCCGACCTTGCGAAGATTCCGCTGGTCACCGACCTCACCGACGATGCGGACATCAAGAAGCTGCTCGCCGTTCAGTTCACTGCGTTCGAGCTTGGCCGGCCGTACTTTGTCGCCGAGGGCGTTCCGGCCGATCGCGTTGCCGCGCTGCGCATGGCCTTCGATCAGACTATGAAGGACAAGGACCTGCTCGCCGACGCCAAGAAGCAGCGGCTGGAAGTCAATCCGATGACGGGCCAGGAGATGCAGAAGGAGCTTGCGGAGGTCTATGCAACGCCGCCGGCGCTGGTCGCGAGACTCAAGGAAGCCGCCAAGGTCAAGCCCAACCTGAAGGTGCTCGAGGGCCAGAAAAAGAAGAAGAAGAAAAGCGAGTGAACCGTCACGTCGATCTACGACGCGAATTGCTCATGGCCGGACCGCAAGTCCGGCCATGACGTTTTTTCGGAACATCGATAAGGTCGTCGACAGCCGTCAGCGTTCGGCGCTCTGCGCCATCCGCGGTGGCGTGCCGCGCGAGGGGCCGGCGCGCGTGATCATGTTGTCGAGCCGCTCGCGCTCCTGATCGAAGTTCGCCAGCAGGCCGCCTTCGAGCACACGGCCGCGCGGCAGCCTGATCCGCATCGGATCGACAAAGCGGCCATTGACCAGGATCTCGTAGTGCAAATGCGCGCCGGTCGACAGCCCGGTCGAGCCGACATAGCCGATGACCTGACCCTGCCGCACGCGCTTGCCGACCGCCATGTTGCGGGCATAGGCCGACATGTGGCCGTAGGCAGTCTGATAGCCGTTGGCGTGGCGAATGCGGATGTAGCGGCCGTAACCGCCTTCCCATCCCAGTTTCTCAACGAGCCCGTTGCCGGAGGCGTAGATCGGAGTGCCCATCGGCGCCCGCCAATCGACGCCGGTATGCATCTTCGTATAGCGGAGCAGCGGATGGCGCCGCGAGCCGAACGGCGAGCTGATCAGGCCGGAGGCGAGCGGTTTGCGAACGAGGAACTTCTTCGCGCTCTTGCCGGTCTCATCGTAGAAATCCACCAGCCCATCGTCCGTGGACTGGAAGCGGTAGAAGCGCCGGGTTTCGCCGCCCGTGGTGAGCGATGCATACAGCACGTCGCCGCGCGCCTCGCTGCTCTCGTCCTCGCCGGCAAACAGCACCTCGAAGGAATCGCCGGGCTGCACTCTGCGCTGGAAATCGATGTCGTACGAATAGATGCGGATGAGGTCCTCGATCAGCGGGCGCGGGACCTGATTGCGCAGCGCGGTTTCATAGATGCTCTGGTAGAGACGTACGCCGCTGCCGTCGTCCTCTTCCTCGTCGCGGCGCGCGCGTGCGACCTCGGTGTCCATGGTGCGGATGTCGACGGAAATGTATTTGCCAAGATCCGACATCGCAACGACCGCTTCGACGCTGTCGTCGTTGGCGACCACGACGCGAAGCGGACGCACGATCTTCGAATCCGCGGTCGGCGCCAGCAGAACACGAAGCTTCTGTCCCTCCTTCATGCCACCGGGACGGCCGCGCGCGCCAAGCGCCGCAACGACGGCCTGGATGTCCTCCGGGCCGGCGCCGAGATCGCGCAGCACGGTGCCGGCCGACTCGTTCTTCCGCAGCGTGATCTTGCGCTCGGTCCAGGCATTGCCGCCGGTGGTGGCCGAGGCGGTCTTCGGAAGCAGCGTGACGTTGGCCGGCGCGATGCGCGCTTCGAACCCGGCATAGGGATCGGGATTGCCCTCCGCCGCATAGGCGAGCCGGACGGTAAACTCCGGCGCGGTCGTGGGTTGCGCGGACCAGTTGGCGGCCTCGCGTACGCGGGCGAGCACGTCGTCCATCGGCACGATCGCGGCGATCTTTCCGCGCGACAAGGCCTCGGCCAGGTCGCGGGTGAAGAAGGAGACTTCGGCGTCGAGCTCGGCATCGGGGGCGTCATCGGTGCCGCCGCCGCCGGGCGTCGCGGCCTCGGCCAGCAACATCTTCTGCGGATTGAAGGCAGGGATGTTGGCGGAGACCTCGGACACCGACAGCGCAAGATTGCCGGCGACGCGGATAATCGGACGGACGCGAACGATCTCGCGGTTGCCGACGCGGCTTGTGGTGGTGACGCGGATCACGCGGCGCAGGCTCGCAGCCTCGCTGGGCGGTGGCAGCCGGTCGGCCTTGCGCGCCGCCGCCGCACGGTCGCCGGCGCCCCGCGCTCCGATCTGAACGCGATCCGGAACGGTTGCGAAATTGCTTTCGCCATCGAGCGAGGCGAAAACGGCGCCGACCATCAGGGCGGCGCCGCACAAACCAGCAAGAATAGTGCCGCTGAACCATTGCACCGAGACGCGGCGGCGATCGACAAGACCGGACGTCTCGCCGTCGACCGACAACGGCGGTTCATGACCGAGGTCGATGTGCTCGGCCTCGACATTCAACCGGTATGCGCCGCGCCGCTTGCCGTGATCCAAGACCCGCCCCTCCACTCCGCTATTGCGGGTGGGTTGCCACAAAACCAGACATGAGGTGCCAAACGCGGCCGACAACTGGCCTTGACCCGAACCAATGACACGATGCCGGGCTACCCCCGATCCGTCAATGGACCGGACCCCTGTCGTCCTCGTTCATGTCGGGTTTTGCCGGGTCGCCGCAGCGGATGCGACGCCGACTCCGAACCCCCGAACTGACACCTCCCGCCGAGCGAAGTAGGTTCGAGGAATGTGGCTGCAGTACGGCGCAACCCCTTGCGGGGAAACCGGCTGGCATCGACTTGTCCGGGTCGACAGCCGCAATTTGCGGGCTTCTGCTGCATTGCAGAAAGCCTGATTTTTCGGGCCCTAGGTGTTGACATCGTGGGATTGGCGCGACTATATACCGCCTCATACGGCGCGCTGTCCGCCTTACGGCGCGGTTGCGCGCCTTCGAAGCTCCTCACTATCACGGTGATAATGCTTCCGATCTGTTGTCGGAGGCATGAGGCTTCGACGGCTCTCCGATTCATCGGGGAGCGGGACCGCCGCGGTTCCGGGCTGTTTGACAGGTGAATAGGAAGAAAGAGAAACGTGGACGGCGGAGTCCCTGCGGGCCGCTTCCATAGGTCGAAGCTTGTCTTCGATCGACTGGTTGCGGCCAGGAAGAGACTTCGGCGGTCGACGTTTCAGGTCAACACCAATGGTCGCAGGTGCAACGCAAGTTGTGCCGGCGATTAAAGGTGGGACCTCGTCAAACGTTGTGATCAGCCGAGATCAATCTCATCCAACTTGAGAGTTTGATCCTGGCTCAGAGCGAACGCTGGCGGCAGGCTTAACACATGCAAGTCGAGCGCTCGTAGCAATACGAGAGCGGCAGACGGGAGAGTAACACGTGGGAACGTAACCTTTGGTTCGGAACAACCCAGGGAAACTTGGGCTAATACCGGATAAGTCCGCAAGGAGAAAGATTTATCGCCGAAGGATCGGCCCGCGTCTGATTAGCTAGTTGGTGAGGTAATGGCTCACCAAGGCGACGATCAGTAGCTGGTCTGAGAGGATGATCAGCCTCACTGGGACTGAGACACGGCCCAGACTCCTACGGGAGGCAGCAGTGGGGAATATTGGACAATGGGCGCAAGCCTGATC
>JBOHIG010000008.1:0-1666 GCA_050725815.1 Xanthobacteraceae bacterium | reverse complement strand
CATGGAAGACGGCACCATGCGCTATTGCAACATGACCAATGGCGGGCCGGTCTTCATCTACGTCAAGGACGGCAAGGTCGTGCGCATGACGCCGATCGACCTCGATGAGGATGACGGCGCCTCGTTCACCATCGAGGCGCGCGGGATCAAGCTCACGCCGCCGCGCAAGACCACGCTGGCGCCGCACGGGCAAAACGCGAAGTCGATCATCTATTCGCCCGATCGCCTGCTGTATCCGATGAAGCGGGTCGACTTCGATCCGAACGGCGAGCGCAATCCGCAGAACCGCGGCAAGTCGGGCTACGTGCGCATCTCCTGGGATGAGGCGATTAAGCTCGTCACCGACGAGATCAAGCGCCAGAAGCGCGAGCACGGCCCGGGCGCAATCGCGACATCGCACGGCTCGCACCATACCTGGGGCAATGTCGGCTACTACCTCTCGGCGCTGTTCCGCTTCGCCAACGCGATCGGCATGACGCGCGTGCACCACAATCCCGATTCCTGGGAAGGCTGGTACTGGGGCGCGGTGCACCACTGGGGCTACACGCTGCGCGTCGGTCAGTCGGAGACCTACGGCACGGTCGAGGACTGCCTGCAAAACTGCGACATGATCGTGTCGTGGGCGGCTGACCCGGAGTCGACGTCAGGCTCCTACGGCGCCCAGGAAGGCACCGTGCGACGGCAGTGGCTGAAGGACCCGAAGCTCGGCATCAAGGTCGTCCACGTCGATCCCTATTACAACGCCACCGCGCAATTCCTGCCCGGCAAGTGGTTCGCGCCGAAGCCGACCACGTCGGTCGCGATGGCGATGGCGATCGCTTACGTGTGGATCAAGGAAGACCTCTATCACAAAGAATATGTCGAGACCCACACCGTCGGTTTCGACAAATGGAAGGCCTATCTGCTCGGCGACGAGGACGGCATCCCGAAGACGCCCGAGTGGCAGGAGAAGGAAACCGGCGTTCCGGCCAAGGACGTGCGCGCACTCGCCCGCGAATGGGGCAAGAAGCGCGTCTATCTCGCGCCCGGCGGCTGGGGCAACGGCCACGGCGGCGCCTGCCGCAACCAGACCGGCATCCAGTGGGCGCGCGTGATGGTGTGCCTGTCGGCGATGCAGGGGCTCGGCAAGCCCGGCTGCAACATGGGCAACCTGCAATGGGGCTGCCCGCTCGACTTCAATTTCTATTTCCCCGGCTATTCCGAAGGCGGCATGTCGGGCGATCTCGAGAACACGGCGATGCCGGTCGAGCTGTACCAGCGCATGCCGCAGCTTCCGACCATGAACTCCAATGCGCAGACCATCCCGCGCATCTGGATGCCGGAGGCAATCACCGAAGGCAAAGCGGAAGGCTATCGCTGGGTCGGCAAGTCGATCGAGCACCAGTTCCAGAAATTCGGCTACCCGGCTGCCGGCCATTCGCCGGTGCACATGCTCTACAAGTACGGCGGGTCGATCCTTTCCACGATGAACAACACCAATCGCTGGGTGAAGATGTATCAGTCGCCGAACCTGGAATTCGTCGTCAACCAGTCGATCTGGTTCGAGGGCGAGGCCAAGTTCGCCGACGTGATCCTGCCGGCCTGCACCAATTTCGAGCGCACCGACATCTCGGAATGGGCCGGGCTAGGCGGCTACGGCCATCACGGCCAGCAGCAGCTCAATCAT
>JBOHIG010000007.1:0-2006 GCA_050725815.1 Xanthobacteraceae bacterium | reverse complement strand
TGTGCATGGAAGAACGATCAATCGAGCGCCGTGGTGGCGCTGTCGGCTCCAACGAGGCAACGCCTGTCGCCTGGCGCGACCTGCGCGAATGGCTCGCGCTGGTGGACAAGAACGGCATGCTCAAGCGTATCGACCGGCCGGTCGATCCGGACGAGGAGCTTGCCGCCATCGCTTTCATGGCGACGCGCCGCGAGGACGCGCCTGCGCTGAAATTCGACAATCTGACAGGCGACGCTTCTGGTGCGAGCGTCCTGGTCAACATGCTGGGCGCCAGCAAGGAGCGCTACGCGCTCGCGGTCGGCATCGACCCTTCCCTCTCCGTCGCGGAGATGATTGCGGCGAGCCGCACGATCATGCAGCGGCGTATCAAGCCGTCCCGTGTAAACAAGAGCGCGGCGCCTGTTAACGAGGTCGTGCTGCGCGACAACGAGATCGACCTCACCCGGTTCCCCGCGCCGACATTCTGGCCCGGCGATGGCGGCCGCTATATCGGCACCGGTAATATACGCAAAACCCCGACAGTGGCCGCATCAATGTTGGTTGCTACCGGCAGATGCTGCATGGGCCCCGCCGCGTCGGGCTCTACTGCTCGCCGGGCAAGCACGGGCTGATCGACCGCGACGCGTGGTGGGCGCGCGGCAAGCCCTGCGAGGTGGTCGCCGCCTACGGCATCGATCCGGTGCTGTTCATGTTGGCCGCGCAGGTTTTCGGCATCAAGGAGTCCGAGCTCGACGTCGCCGGCGGCATGATGGGGTGCGGCGTCGCGCTGACCGAGGCCGAATGCGTGAGCCTGCCGATCCCGGCCAATGCCGAGTTCGTCATCGAGGGTCTGCTGCATCCCGGCGATATGGAGGAGGAAGGCCCGCTCGGCGAATTCACCGGCTATTACGGCCGCGAGCGCGCGCCGCAGCCCGTGATCGAGGTCAAGGCGGTGCATCACCGCCGTTCCCCGATTCTCACCGCAGCACTGATGGCGAAATACCCGTCCTGCGAGATCGGCGCCTACTACGCCATCATGCGCTCGGCGCGCGTCCTCGACGACCTCGACCGCATCGGCGTGTCCGGCGTCGTCGGCGCCTATGCCCATCCCGCCGCAGCCTCCGGCTGGGGCATGGTGACCGTTTCGATACGGCAGCAACATGCCGGCCACGCCGCGCAGGTGTTGGCGTTGACCGCGCAGTGCCCGGCCGCCGCCTATTACACCAAGTGGATCATCGCCGTGGACGAGGACGTCGATCCGACCGACGTCAACGACGTGATGTGGGCGCTGTCGACCCGCTGCAATCCGTCGGAGGACCTCGACATCCTGCGCAACACCTGGTCGACCGGCCTCGACCCGAGCCAATTCCCACCGGAAGCGCGGCCGTATGGCTCGAAGGTCCTGATCAACGCTTGCAAGCCGCACAAGCACATCAAGCAGTTCCCGCAGGCGACGCTGCTGCGGCAAAGCGTCTACGAGCGCGCGGCCGCGCGCTGGCAGGAGCTCGGCTTCGACGGATCGCCGCCGACGCTGACAGCGTTTCACAAGGAATAAGCTCGGTGACCTCGGCAAAATTCGATTTCACGCCGCTGTTGCCGGCCGGATTGCCGCCACCGGCCGCGCGGTGGACGGGACTGCCCCGGTACAACTTCACCGGCGGCAACAACGATCCCGAGCAGGTGCCGCTCGACGGCCTTATCGCCGCGGCCGATGCCGTGCTGCGACGCGAGGGCCGCACGCTTGCGACCTACGGCCTCGCCAGCGGCCCGCAAGGCTATCGGCCGCTGCGCGAATTCCTCAGCGCCAAGCTTGCGCGCGACGCCGGCATGGCCTGCACCGCCGACGACATCCTGATCGTCTCCGGCTCGTTGCAAGCGCTCGATCTCGTCAACGCAGCCCTGCTGACGCGCGGCGATACCGTCATTGTTGAGCAGGAGACCTACCAGGGCGCGCTGACGCGGCTCGCACGGCTCGGTGTCAATGCCGTCGGCATTCCGCTCGACGGCGAAGGCATGCGCATGGACGC
>JBOHIG010000006.1:0-9440 GCA_050725815.1 Xanthobacteraceae bacterium | reverse complement strand
CACGCGGTCCCAGTCCTCCTCGGTGCAGTCGAAGATGGTCTTGTTGTCGGACACCGCCACGTTGTTGACCAGGATGGTGACGCGCCCGAACCGGCCGACGACCGCCTTCACCATCGCCGCCACATCGGCGCCTTTCGAGACGTCGGTGACGTAGAGCTCGGCATCGCCGCCCGCTGCCTTGACGGCATCCACCGTACGCTCTCCGCGCGAGCGGTCGAGGTCCACCACGGCGATCTTCGCACCCTCGGCCGCGAACAGCTTGGCGACCTCCTCGCCAATATTGCGGCCGGCGCCGGTGACGATCGCCACCTGATCCTTGAGCTTCATCGTCCGATGTCCTCGCTTGGCTGCATGTGCCCGCGTCATTGCATGGCGCTTGATTACATGGCGCTTGGGTTGCGGGCAAGGATGGGCGGCTGCACTCGCCCGTCCCGCCGGGACGTGATACCAAGACGCCCGGACAACGTCGATGACCGCGCCGCTCAAGACCGTCGAAGCCGACACATCCGCGATCATGCCCGAGCTTGGGCAGCGGGCGCGCGAGGCTGCGCGCGTGCTGGCGCTGGCGCCGACGTCGCAGAAGGACAAGGCGCTGGCCACCATCGCCGCCACGATTCGCCAGCGCAAAGCGCCAATCCTCGCGGCCAATGCCGAGGACATGGCCGAAGCCAAAAAAAACGGCGCGAATGCCGCCTTCATCGACCGGCTCGCGCTCGATGACAAGCGGATCGCCGCCATGGCCGATGGAGTCGATGTCGTGCGCGGTCTCGCCGACCCGGTCGGAAAGGTCACCGAACACTGGGCGCGCCCGAACGGCATGACCATCGAGCGCGTGCGGGTGCCGCTCGGCGTCGTCGGCATCATCTATGAAAGCCGGCCGAACGTGACGGCGGACGCCGCCGCGCTTTGCCTCAAGGCAGGCAACGCGGCCATCCTGCGCGGCGGGTCGGAGAGCCAGCGCTCCAACCGCGCCATTCACGACGCCATCGTCGAGGGCTTGGTCGCAGCCGGCCTGCCGGCGGGCGCGATCCAATTGGTGCCGACGCGCGACCGCGCCGCCGTCGGGATGATGCTCGCGGGCATCGACGGAGCGATCGACGTGATCGTGCCGCGCGGCGGCAAGAGCCTGGTGGCGCGCGTGCAGGCCGAGGCGCGCGTGCCGGTGTTCGCCCATCTCGAAGGCATCTGCCATGTCTATGTCGACAAGGCCGCCTCGCTCGACATGGCGAAGACCATCGCGCTCAACGCCAAGATGCGCCGCACCGGCGTCTGCGGCGCGGCCGAGACGCTGCTGGTGGATCGCGCGGTCGCACCGACGCATCTGAAGCCGCTCATCACAATGCTGATCGACGCCGGCTGCGAGGTGCGCGGCGACGACGACGTGCGCGCCGTCGACGCGCGCGCGAAACCGGCCTCCGAAGATGATTGGTCCACCGAATATCTCGACGCCGTCATTTCGGCGAAGGTTGTGGACGGGCTCGATGCCGCCATCGCCCATATCGAGCGTTACGGCTCGCATCACACCGATTCGATCGTCACCGAGGACCAGGCCGCGGCCGAGAAATTCCTGGCGCAGGTCGATTCTGCGATCGTCCTGCACAACGCCTCTACCCAGTTCGCCGATGGCGGCGAGTTCGGCTTTGGCGCCGAGATCGGGATCGCCACCGGACGCTTCCACGCGCGCGGCCCGGTCGGGGTCGATCAGCTCACGACCTTCAAGTATCGTGTGCGCGGCTCGGGGCAGATCAGACCGTGATCGGCAAGGCATGCTCCGTCGACCCTCTCCCCCTGCGGGAGAGGATGGCGAGCTGCCATCAGGGCGGTTTTACTCCCGTCTGCGACGGGCTATGGCGGCGAGCCGGGTGAGGGGTACTTTCTCAATCCGAGCTGATGCAAACTACCCCTCACCCGGTCCCTCGCTTCGCTCGGGACCACCCTCTCCCGCAAGGGGAGAGGGTCCGGAGTTCGCGGCACGGTCGTGAGTCAAATTCCACCCCACACCTCCGGCATGAAGGTCGGCCTGTTCGGCGGGACATTCGATCCACCGCACGATGCCCATCGCGCGGCATGCCTGATCGCGATGCGACGGCTCGGGCTTGACCGGGTGTGGTGGCTGGTCACGCCGGGAAACCCGCTCAAGGACACGCGCGGCCTTGCGCCGCTGACAGAGCGCATCGCCGCCGCGCAGGCGCTCGCCCGGCATCCGCGCATCGTGGTGACCGGGATCGAGGCCGCGATCGGCGCCCGCTACACCTTCGACACGCTGAGCTACCTCAAGACCCATTGTCCGGGCGTGCATTTCGTCTGGATCATGGGGGCTGACAACCTCCGCAGCTTCCATCGCTGGGAGAACTGGCAGGGGATCGCCGCCACGGTTCCGATCGCGGTGGTGGACCGGCTCGGTCCGAGCCTCTACGCGGTCGGCGGCCCGGCCGGCCAGGCGCTGGCCCGCCACCGCATCCCCGAATCCGCGGCGCGCTCGCTCGCCGGACGACGCCCCCCAGCCTGGGTTTACCTCCACGGCCTGAAATCGCCGCTGTCCTCGACCGCGCTGCGCGCCGCGCGCCGGCTGTCGCAATACCCTCATTGAAACCACATATAATCGGGGTGCTGGAACGCCGGGCAGTTGAATCCGTTAACTGGCCGTGCCTATCTTAGAGGTGCGCCGCGGGCATAGCGGTCGCGGCGATGCAGTGAAGGAAGTGAAAGGAAAAGCATCCCTGTCCACGCCTGCAATCTCTCGGGCCAGCGCTCGTCGCGCGCCCGTGCGAGTTTCCAAGGTGCGACCTGACGCCGAGGAAACTCTTCGCCTCGTCCTCGCCACCATCGACGACATGAAGGCCGAGGACACCGTCACCATCGATCTTACCGGCAAGTCTTCGATCGCCGACGCCATGGTCGTGTCCTCCGGACGCTCCAGCAGGCAGGTCGGCGCGATCGCGGATCGGCTGCTCGACACCCTGCGCAAGGCCGGCGTGCCGAATGTGAGGGTCGAAGGCATGCCGCATTGCGACTGGGTGCTGATCGATGCCGGCGACGTGATCGTCCACGTGTTCCGGCCGGAGGTTCGCGCCTTCTATCAGCTCGAAAAGATGTGGGCGCGCGGCCGGGCGGCATCACGGCAGGCAAGCTGACCCGTCAGGGCGGCGGCGAGCCATGCGTATCGTGATCGCCGCAGTCGGACGCATGAAATCGGGGCCTGAACGCGACCTCGCGGATCGCTACGGTAAACGCGCGGCGAAAGCAGGCCGCAGCGTCGGATTGCAGGATTTCGACACCGTCGAGATCCGGGAAAGCCGCGCCGACGATCCTCATCGGCGGATGCTCGAGGAATCGATCGCCATCGCCAATATCATCCCCGAGCGGGCCGTCACGGTGATCCTCGATGAGCGCGGCGAGGCGCTTTCAAGCGCGACGTTTGCCGGACGCTTGCAAGGCTGGCGCGCCGAGAACAGGCCCGCCGTGGTGTTCATCATTGGGGGCGCCGACGGGCTCGCGCCGTCGCTTCGCGACAAGGCCAGCCTTGCGATCGCCTTCGGCGCAGTCACCTGGCCGCATCAATTGGTGCGGGTGATGCTGCTGGAGCAGCTTTATCGTGCCGTTACGATGCTGTCAGGCCATCCTTATCACAGAGCGTGAGCACCGCTGACACATGATCGTTGTCACGCCGGTGCAGGTTCCCGCTTCACCCGGGAAAGCCGCCCGTCGAATGCGGTCGTGCGGCCGTCGCCGGTCGGCTGGTAGAACACGTCGTAGCGCCGGATGCTCTCCGCGAAGGCCGCCGCGTCGGCCGGCTTGGTTACCTCGAACGAGGTGAAGCCGGCGCGCAGCATGAACAGGAACTGGTCGCGCAGCACCTGCCCGGTGGCCCGCAACTCGCCGTCGAAGCCATAGCGCTCGCGCAGGAGCCGCGCCTGGCTGAACGCCCGGCCATCGCGGAACTTCGGGAACACCAGCGCCACCAGCGCGAGATTGCCGAGATGCGGCTCAAGCTCTGCGACCGGGCGATCGTTCGGCCAGACCGCGCCGGTCGGAACCTTGCGCGCCGCAAAGCTCGCTGGGTCGGCCAGATAGCGTGTCGCAGTGACGATGATCGCCCCGGTCTCGGGCACCGGCGCGTCGTCGGTGAGCCGCACATAGCGGTCTTCGACGATGCGGCAATCCTCAACGAGTGGCATAGACACGCTCCTTGAATGGCTCGACGCCGATGCGTTCAACGGTATCGATGAACAGTTCATCCGGCCGCGCGCGGAGTTCCACATAGGCCTCCACGATGTCCTCGACGACGTCGACCACCTCGCCGTAGCGGACGGCGGGGCCGATTAGCGTCCCCAGCCTCGCCTCCTCGTCGGCGCGGCCGCCGACGGTGATCTGGTAGAATTCCTCGCCGTTCTTCTCGACGCCGAGGATGCCGATGTGGCCGACGTGATGATGGCCGCAGGCGTTGATGCAGCCGGAGATATTGATGTGCAGGCGTCCGAGCGTGCGCGCGAGGTCGTGATCCTCGAAGCGGCGCGCGATCTCCTGCGCCACCGGGATCGATCGCGCGTTGGCGAGGTTGCAGTAGTCGAGTCCCGGGCAGGCGATGATGTCGGAAACCAGGCCGACGTTCGGCGTCGCGATGCCGGCCGCTGCGAGCTTCTGCCAGAGCGCGTAGAGATCATGCTGGGCGACGTGCGGCAGCACCAGGTTCTGCTCGTGGCCGACGCGGATTTCACCGAAGCTGTAGCGGTCGGCGAGCTCCGCAATGGTGTCCATCTGCTCGGCGGTCGCATCGCCCGGCGTACCGCCGATCGGTTTCAGAGACAGCGTCACGATGGCGTAGCCGGGCACCTTGTGATTGAAGACCGAATTGCCGAACCAGATCGCGAAATTGCGATCGCTGGCGCGAGCGCGTTCGAGCTCGCCCGGATACTCGTCCAACTTTTCGTAATCGGGATAGCGGAACCGCGTGGCGATGTCGGCGACCACGTCGTCGGTGAGCGCGAGCGGGCCGTCCTTGATGGCCCGCCACTCGTCGTCGACTTCCTGCGTGAACTTTTCCAGGCCGATGTTGTTGACGAGGATCTTGATGCGCGCCTTGTGGATGTTGTCGCGCCGGCCGTATTGATTGTACACGCGCAGGATCGCCTCGATGTAGCTCAGCAGATCGCGCTTGGGCAGGAACGGCTTGATCGTCAGCGCGAGATAGGGAATGCGCCCGAGTCCGCCGCCGACGCCGACCTCAAAGCCGGTCTCGCCTTCGGCATTGCGATAAAGCCGCAGCGATATGTCGTGAATCTTCACAGCCGCACGGTCGTGCGCCGCCGCGGTGATGGCGATCTTGAACTTGCGCGGCAGGAACGTGAACTCGGGATGGACCGTGCAATGCTGCCGGATGATCTCGGCCCAGATGCGCGGTTCCTCGATCTCGTCGGGCGCGACGCCGGCCCACTGGTCGGTGGTGACGTTGCGGACGGAATTGCCGCTGGTCTGGATGCCGTGCAGCTTCGCGCGCGCCAGATAGTCCATGGCGTCCGGCAGCTCTTCGAGCTTGATCCAATGGAACTGGATGTTCTGGCGGGTGGTGAAGTGTCCGTAGCCGCGATCCCAGCGGCGCGCGACATACGCGAGCGCGCGTAGCTGCGCCGACGACAGCGTTCCGTAAGGAATGCCGATCCGTAACATGTAAGCATGAAGCTGCAGATAGACGCCGTTGAGCAGCCGCAGCAGCTTGAACTCGTCTTCGGTCAGCTCTCCCGAGAGGCGCCGGCGCACCTGGTCGCGGAAGTCGGCGACGCGCTCCTTGAGGAAGGCCCAGTCAAAATCGTCGTAAACGTACATTGCGGCCTCAAGCGGAAGCCGTGGGAAGCGCGATGGTCGGTCCGGCGACGCGGATTCGCTCGCGCAGGTTGCCCGGCACTATCCGGCGATCGGCGGTAAGATGGACCGGCGCCACATAGGGCCCGACCACAAGCACATCCTCGGCTTCGGCGGCGCGCAGCATCTCGGTCGCCGCCGGCGCGGTATTGACCACGGCCGCCGATTCCAGGTCTGTCGTCCAATCGCCAGCGACCGTGCGGTAGATCACGGCGCCGTCGGTGAGGCGGTTCGCGGTCACGATTACGTCGCCCTTGATCTTGAGTTTCTGTTCATGCGGCGAAGTCATGCAGCCTCCACTGTGTTGGCGTTATCGATCGCCGCGCGCCACGGCGCTGAGCGGGCGACCACATCTCCGATGACGAGCAATGCGGGACCGTCGCCGGCGGACGCCGCGAGCGCCCGCAAGGCGTCGAGCCGTCCCACCGCCGCCTGCGAGTTCGGCCGCGTACCGCGCGCGAGCACGGCCACAGGCGTCGCCGGATCGCGGCCGGCCGCGATCAGGCCGTCACGTACGGCGGCGGCGGCGGCGAAACCCATGTACACGACCACCGTCGTCTGCTTGTCGGAGAGGCCGGTCCAGTCGAGCCCATCTGCCTCGTCTGCACGGTGCGCAGTGATGAATGTCAGTCGCGTCGCCTCATTGCGGAACGTCAGCGGCAGCTCGGCTTCCGCGGCGCAGCCGAGCGCAGCGGTGATGCCGGGGACGACGACGGCGGAGACGCCGTACCGGCGCAGCGCTTCGAGTTCCTCACCGCCACGCCCGAAGACGAAGGAATCTCCGCCCTTGAGACGTACGACATGCAACCCGGCTTGCGCCGCCTCGACCAGACGCCGGTTGATCTCCTCCTGCCCGATGCCGGGTTGGCCGCGCTTTTTGCCGACGAAGACGCGACTGGCATCGCGCCGCACGCGATCCAGGATCGCCTCGTGCACGAGCTCGTCGTAGAATACGACGTCGGCATCCTGCAGCACCTGCAGGGCCCGCAACGTGAGCAGATCGGGATCGCCGGGGCCCGCGCCGACAAGGAAGACGCAACCTGCGTCGGCCTTTCGCTCGCCGCCGGCCTCGATGGCGCGCACGAGGTCGGCTTCGGCCTGCGGCGATTTTCCGGCCAGCACGGCCGCACCGATCGGACCGTCAACGATCTTCTGCCAGAACAGACGTGGCGACAGCTTCGGCTTCGCCTCGATCACACGGCGGCGATAGCGTCCGATCAGAGCCGCGAGTTCGCCAATGCGCGTCGGAATCATCGCTTCGATGCGCTCGCGCAGCCGTCGCGCCAACACCGGCGCGTGACCGCCGGTGCCGACCGCCACCACCACATCGCCGCGATCGACGATCGCCGGGAAGATGAAGGTCGAGAGATCGGGGCGATCCACGACGTTCACCGGGATGCCGGCGTCGCGTGCGCGGGCCGAGATCGCCTCGTCGTGCCCCTCGCCGGCAGCGCTCACAACCGCGATGACGCCGGCAAGATCCGCGGTTCGTGGATCGCGACGATCGATCTCGACATCTCCCGCGCCGACATCGCTTGCCGCGTCGACGTCATCGGGACCGCCGGGATACCAACGCACGCTCGCGTTTGCGGCGCGCAGCAGTCTGAGCTTATTGATGGCGTGTTCGCCCGCCCCGACCAGCACCACGGGGCCGCTGGTCGCGTCGAGGAAGACCGGAAGGAAGCGCATTGCCAAAAGGATCCTGAACCCAAGTTCTTGGAATGAAATTCTACATAATGGCTGATGGAGCGCAATTAAAAGAACATAATTCTTTATCTATGCCTTATTATGCGAATGCATCCTATGTTTTGACAGCTTGGCGACACGCCTGTTTCGCAGTGGGGGTGCTGGCGCATTGCCGCTTCTGGCCACTCAAATCCCGATCCCGTAGGGGCGCGTCGCGCCCCCCTCTTTTTTGTTTTCACCGAATGTTGAGCGGGTCCCGGGCTTTCGTCTTAATCCCGCACGAATTGTGGTGACTGATTGCGGTGGCGGGGGCGATCTTGCATAGACCGCATCGATGGAATCCGTGATTCGACGGCCTTGTCTCGACATTGTCCTGTGCCTGGCGATCGCCGCTTGGCTTGCGCTCGCGCCATTCGGATTCATGCCAGCGCGCGCGCAGACGGACGCGCGCCCGCCCGGCGCCGTGCCCTATCTGAACATACCTGCCGGTGAGCCGTTAGGCCTTACGCCCAAGGCGCCCGCCAATCCCGCCGCGAAAGCCGACGATCCGGTGGCCGCCAAACCGGCCCTCGATGCGCTCAAAACGCGCGACCAGGAATTGCAGGCGATTCAGGCCGAGCAAAAAAAGGCTCGCGCAAATCTTGCGAAGCTCAAGCGTGAAGTCGATTCGATTGGCGACGATCGCCGCAAGATCAACCGGCAGCTCATCGAGGTGGCCGCGCGCGTGCGCGATGTCGAGACGCAGATCGCTGCAACCGAGGAACGGATCAAGCCGCTGGACGAGAAGGAAGCGTTGTTGCGCAAATCGCTCGCGAGCCGGCGGGAAGTCACGGCCAGAGTCTTGGCGGCCATGCAGCGGATCGGCCGCAACCCGCCCCCGGCACTGATCGTCAGTCCGGAGGATGCGTTGCAATCGGTTCGCTCGGCAATCCTCCTGGGTGCGGTCCTGCCCGGAATGCGGCGTGACGTCGAAGCGCTGGTCGCCGACCTGACGGAACTCGCGCGCGTGCGCCGTGAGATAGCCGCCGAGCGCGCCAGCCTGAGCGCGAACCTGACCGCCATCGCCGAGGACCGCACACGCCTGACCCTGTTGATCGAGCAGCGCCGAAAGCAGCAAGCGGAGGCCGAGGAAACGCTCGCGGCCGAGCGCCGGCGCGCGACCGAACTGGCGCGGCAGGTCGACAATCTCCAAGACCTTATCGTTAACCTGGAAAAGAGCCTCGACAGCACAATCCGCGCATCACGCGTTGCGGCGCGCTCCAAGGGCAACCCCAAGGCGACCGACGGCCGTCCCGATCTGGTCGCACTCAAGGATCCCGGCCGGTTGGCGCCGGCGGTAAGATTTGCTTCCGCGAAACGGATGCTGCCGCTCCCTGTTAACGGGGTGCGAATCAGGGAGTACAACACGTCGGATGGTCTTGGGGGCCGCGAAAAGGGCCTTTCGATCGCCACCCGGCCGGAGGCCCAGATCACGGCTCCGTGTGATGGATGGGTGGTCTATTCAGGCCCCTTCCGCAATTACGGCCAACTCTTGATACTCAATGCCGGCGACGGGTATCATGTGTTGCTGGCGGGAATGGAACGGATTTCCGTTGATCTGGGGCAGTTTGTAGTGACGGGGGAACCTGTCGCGGTGATGGGCGGTCGGGCGCAAGCCTCCGCTGCCATTGCGATCGGTTCGGGCCAGCCCGTCCTATACGTGGAGTTCCGCAAGGACGGGGCTCCAATCGATCCAGGCCCTTGGTGGGCGGCAAGCGACAGCGAGAAGGTTCGCGGATGATGCGCAAGACCTACCTGGTTCTCCTCGGCGCAGTAGCAGGTGCTGCGATCACGATGTACGCCACGCAGCCTCGAAGCGTGCTCGGCTCAAGCGCCAAGGCGGCCCCGTCCGATAC
>JBOHIG010000005.1:0-14399 GCA_050725815.1 Xanthobacteraceae bacterium | reverse complement strand
GCGAATGTCAAATCCAAAACTCCACTAGTGTGGCGGTTCAGAAGTTCGTCATACTTGGCTGCTTGGTCGAGAGCGAACTTCTGAACCAAAGCCACACTAGCAACATATTGATTCTAGTGTCCCTTTGAATCCGAAGTTCGCAAATGGACTCGCGGACTGGCTCTTGCGAACTTCGGATTCGGGACACTAGCAACCTATATTTGCTGGTGGTCCTTTTGATTCTAACATTCGCAAAATCGCCTGCCCAAACGGGATGCGAATGTTAGAATCGGACCACTAGGCGCGCCATGCGACGTTATTCTCACTCCATGTAGAAGGATTTTCAAACGATCCCGCCGCGCGGGATTTCACGGCGGGCCGCCCGACAATATCTCACGTGAACGCCCGACGCGCCGACGAGAGAGGAATTTCCCATGAGATACCTTCATACGATGCTGCGCGTGCGCGATCTCGACCGTGCCCTCGACTTTTATTGCAATGCGCTCGGGCTCAAAGAGTCCCGCCGGCGAGTCGACGAGAAGAACCGCTACACGCTGGTCTTCCTGGCCGCCCCCGACGACGAAGGCCGGGTGGCGGAAAGCAAGCGCGGCGGCCGCGACGCCCCGCTGGTCGAGTTGACCTACAACTGGGACGGCGAGGACTATGGCGAGGCGCGCTATTTCGGCCACCTCGCCTATGAGGTCGACGACATCTACGCGGTCTGCGAACGGCTGCAAAAGGCCGGTATCACCATCAACCGACCGCCGCGCGACGGCAACATGGCATTCGTGCGCTCGCCCGACCGGCATTCGATCGAGCTTCTGCAAAAGGGCTCGCCGCTGCCGCCACAGGAACCCTGGAAGTCAATGCCGAATGTCGGGCATTGGTAGGCCCCGAGGGAGCGACCGGGCGACGCGCCGGTGATTGCTTGCCGCCCCCCGCAAACGCCTCTATATCTCGCCGCACCTCAGCGCCCTTCGTCTAGCGGTCTAGGACGCCGCCCTTTCACGGCGGAAACACGGGTTCGAGTCCCGTAGGGCGCGCCACACGACAGACATGCTACATGCCCACCAGATAGCCATTGCCCATCGACCAACTTGACGCAGGAGCCTGACGCGGCGGCGCGCGTTGTGGGCGCGACGTTGGAGGACCCACGTGGACCGCGAGCCCGACGAGACCCAGTCCAGCCCCGCGCCGGAGCCGATCGGCGCCGACTTCATCATCCCGCTGCTCGCCTGCGGCCTGGCCATCTACTACATGACGACCACCGACGACCTGGTCTGGGAGGCGAGAGCCGCCGGCGTAGCGATCGGCATCCCGCTCCTTATCTTGTGCGCCGCTCACATGGCGCGGATGGGGATCCGCATTGCCGCCGGCCGCGCCACGCTGGGGACCGGCGACCTGTTCGCGAACACCCAGCTCAACCGGCAGCGCCTCGCGCTCGCTGCGCTTGGCGTGCTGTTCATCGCCTGCATCCAGTGGACCGGCACCACGCTCGGCCTGTTCCTGTTCCTGTGCGGCAGCATGTACGTCCTGGGCGTGCGCATCATCGGCGTCATCATGGCGATCGCCACCACCACGTCGATGCTCGTCTATGTGCTGCTGATCTGGCTGCTGATGAGCCGGTTACCGCAAGGACCGCTTGAAAAGCTGTTCGGGCTCGTTCTGGGCGGCGGGAGCTGACCATGGACGTCTCCTTCGGACTTATGGGTGAGCTGTTCATCCGCTCGGTCGGGTTGTGGTGGGTCATCATCCCCGGCATGTTCCTCGGCATGGTCGTCGGCATGCTGCCCGGCTTCAATGCGCAGAACACGCTGATCATCCTGTTGCCGCTGACGCTCTACATGAACATCGAGGCCGCCATGGCCTTGATGATCTCGCTCTATTGCACGACCCAGCTCGGCGGCGGCATTCCCGCGATCCTGTTCAACATGCCGGGCGAAGGCGGGGCGGTCGCGACCACGCTTGACGGCTATCCGATGACTCGGAAGGGACAGGCGCAGCAGGCGCTCGTCCTGTGCTTCACTGCCTCCGCCTTTGGGGGCTTGATTACGACCTTCGTCACCATGCTGATGCTGCCCTTGCTCGGCCAGCTCGGGCTCTATTTCCGCAGCGTCGAGATGGTGGCGGTGATAATGCTAGGCCTGACGCTGATCGCCGCCATCGCCGCGCAGGATTTGCTCAAGGGGCTGATCGCGGCCTTTTTCGGACTGATGATCGGCGCGATCGGGATCGATCCCGTGTTCGGGACGCCGCGCGGCACCTTCGGATTCCTGGAGCTCTATGACGGCGTGCCGCTGATCCCGGCGCTGATCGGCCTGTTCGCGATCTCCGAAGCCTTCCTGATCATCGAGGAAGAAACGATCGTCCGCAGCGAGGATCTCGAGCGCGCCAAGGCCGCGCGCTGGGGCGATACGCTCGAAGGCGTCCGGATGAATGCCAAATACTGGTGGCAGACGATCTGGACCTCGCTGATCGGCCTGATCATCGGCATCCTGCCCGGCGCCGGATCGACCATTGCCGCATTCCTCGCCTATCATTACTCGAAGATGCTGTCGAAGACGCCGGAGCTCTACGGCACGGGTCACCCGCCCGGCGTCATCGCGCCGGAATCCGCCAACAACGGCGTCACCTCGGGAACGCTGGTGCCGGTGTTCGCGCTCGGCATCCCCGGCGGCACTACCGGCGCGATCATGATGATCGTGCTCACCTATCACGGCGTCCTGCTCGGCCCGCGCCTGTTCATCGAGCGCGGCGAGTTGGTGTATTCGATCTACATGCAGATGCTGGTGTCGTACCTGTTCATGACCATCATGATCCTGCCCCTGGCACGCTACATGAGCCGGGTCGTGTGGGTGCCGACCCGCTTCCTGGTGCCGATGATCCTGGCGCTGATCACGGTCGCGGCCTTCTCCGAGCGCGAATACATCTTCGATATGGGGCTGGCGCTCTATTTCGGCCTGATCGGCTATCTGGCGCGCAAGGGCAAATACGAGATCAGCGCCATGCTGATCGGCGTGATCATGGGGCCGCTGTTCGAGACCTACCTGCTGCGCTCGCTACGCATCGGGCAAGGCGACATCATGATCCTGTTCTCCTCCACCCTGGGCAACATCCTCTGGCTCATGGTGATCGGAGCGCTGATCCTGCCGTTCCTACGCAGCCGCAAGAAGACCGGCGTGCTGGCGCAGACGGTGCAGGCCGGGCACGAGAGCTGACGGAGGCGGATCAGGGCTCGACGATCCGGCGCAGCCGTCCGATAACCGCAGCCGGCGCCGAATAGGCGTTGCGGACCACCGCCTGCACGTCCTCTCCGGTCTGCGGGGTGATCTCGATACGCAGCTTCTTGGCTTCGGCGCGCAGGTCCTTGTCGGCCAGAGCGCTGGCCAAGGCCTTGCGCAGGATCGCCACGCGCTCGGCCGGCACCTCCGGCGGCGCCATGTAGGACTTTCCGAACGCCTGCTGGAACGCCACCATCACTTCGACCGCTTTGCGGTCAGTGTCCTGCTTGATGTATTTCCACGGCGTGGGAACGCCGAGCTTCGCCAGTTCCGGGTTCGGCTTGACCGCCCCCTGGATCAAAAGGTTGAGCTTCTTCTCCGCCAGCCATTGCGGCTGCTGCGCCTTCAGCGCCGCCCAGTCGAGCCCGCAGACGCCGTCGATTTCGCCGCGCGCCATTGCCACGAACAAGGCCGGCGGCCCCTTGTACCCGGAAACGATCTCGAACCGCGCGCCCGTCGAATGCTTGAACATCGCGGCATATTCCCGTGTCGGACTGCCCGCCGACGTCGCCCCGATGACCGCGCGCTGGCGCAGCGCATCGTCGAATGTCCGTACCTTCGAATGCGCAAAGGTCATGCACAGCCGCGTGCCGCGCTCGGCCCCCGCGAGATATTGAAACTTTGCCGGGTCGTATTGCGAAACGTTGCCGTCGAGCAGCCGGCCGAGGATGGCGTTCGGCGTCACGCCGCCGATGGTCGTGCCGTCCTTGGCGGCGATCCGGAAGAGGTAGTGCGAGGCCACGGCGCCGCCAGCCCCCGGCATGTTTTTCATGACCACGGCCGGATTGCCGGGAATGAAGCGTCCAAGGTGACGCGACAGTAGCCGGCCATAAATGGAGAAGCCGCCCCCGACGTCCGTGCCGACGATAAAATTGATGGTCTTCCCGCCGTAGAAATCGGCAGCACAGGCCGATCCCATTCCGGCCATCAGGGCGGCGCCCGCGGCAAGCACCGCCGAAACGCGAATCCTAGTCCTGTTCCCAGTCTTATCGCTCCAAGTCATCTCCACCCGCCTTGGCTCAAGACCTCGTCATTGTCCGGCTCAGCGTCTCCTGCGGCAGATACGCACCTGCGGCACGCAGGCTCTCCACCAGATCGAGCGTATCCAGATCGCAAGCCGGTTGCCCCGTCCGCATCGACTGCACGGCCGCCGTTCCCGATGCCTGCCCCATCAGGAACGCGGCCGACTGCGCGCGGATCGATCCGTGAACCTTGGTGTCGCTCGAATGGCAGCGGCCGGCGATCCAGAGATTCTCCCAGCCCTTCGGCACAAGGATACTGTACGGGATGCCGAGACATTTGCCGCGTGGCAGTTTTCCGGAGCCGTACATGTCCTTCATGAAGCGTTCGAACTCTGCCTTCGAGCTGTTGGTCGAGTGCACGTCGGCGGGCCGGTTGTAGACCGCAACCTGATCGGGGAACTGGCGCGCGGAGTCGTAATGCTCGACGGTCAGCTCGAATTCGCCCACGATCCGACGCGTGTCGCGCACGCCCATGACCGGCGAGGTCGCGGCAAGCTCGATCCGTTCGCAGCCTGGAACGTATTTGCGATAGAACTCCGTATATTCCACCGCCAGCTTGCGGCCGTAGATCATTCCCTCCGACAGGCTTTTGACGCTCAGGCCGTCGAGATTGTAGATATGGCCGCCGTTGAGATTGCCGGTGACGTCGCCGACCTTCTTCATGCCCGCGATGAAGTGGTCGGTGTGCGAGAAATGACCGTCGGCATTCGCCTGTGGCAAATACTCGGTCTTGACCTTCTCGCGCACGGCGTCGGTACCGCGATTGGTCTTGTAGGCCGGATCATCCCAGTTGATGCCGCTGAAGGTTGAGCAAACCGTCGCCGGCGCAAACGGCCAGTCACGGCCTGCGATCTTGCATTCCGCACCGCAGGCGGCGGCCAGCACTGCATCGCCGGTGCAGTCGATGAAGGCCTTGGCCTTGATGCAGGCCCGCGATATTGCTGATGATCGCGCCGGAGACCTTGTGCCCCTCGATCTCGGCGTCGACCACGCGGGTGAAGTAACGGATCTCGACTCCCGCCTCGACGCAGTATTCGTCCAGCAGCCGCTTGAGCGATTCCGGATCGAAGGGAATCCAGCGGTTGTAATGCGTGATCCAATAGTCCGCGGTTACTTCCGGCCCGAGGAAACCGCGATCATGCATCGTCTCAATCAGCTCGCGCGCAAACCCACCGACCAGCGTACGCTCCCCATCGCCCATCGGCCCGAACGTATTCACCAGTCCCGACGTCGACATTCCGCCGAGACAGCCGGTGGCCTCGACCAGCAGCACCCTGGCGCCGAGCCGTGCCGCGCAAACGGCGGCAGCGCTGCCGGCCGGTCCGCCGCCGGCGACAAGAAGGTCGTATTCGTCCTCGACGGGGATGCTGCGGGTGAAATTGTAGGATTGCATCAGGCAATGCCTTCATTTTGCTTTTGGCGACATCGAACTGTTAGACTGCGAACGGCCGCCTGTAAATATTGCGCCTGCATGGTTGCCTTGCGCGCCGCCCGCCCGAAACCCACGCGACGGAAAAGGAGCTTTTGATGCTCGTGCGGACTGTTCTGGTGTTGATGTCGTTGACACTTTCCACGCAACTCCATGCTGAAACAGCCGCGGAGTTCTACAAAGGCAAACAGTTGCGGCTCATCGTCGGCTCATCGGTCGGCGATGGCTACGACCGGTGGGCCCGCTTCATCGCAAGGCATATCACACGTCATATTCCGGGCTCGCCGAACATCATCGTCCAGAACATGCCGGGCGCGGGAACGCTCACGGCGACCAATCACCTCTACAACATCGCGCCGAAGGACGGCACGACCTTCGGCAGCTTCTCCCGCAACCTGCCCCCGCAGGCGGTGCTCGGCCGTCCCAACTTCCGGTTCGATCCGCGCAAATTCGAGTGGATCGGCAGCCCCGAAACGGTCAACCGCGTGTGCGTCGTCGGCGCTGCCTCCAAGGCGAAGACGATCGATGACGTTTTCAAGCGCGAAATCCTGATGGGCGGCATGGGGACCGGAATGGTCCCGACCGTCGTGCCGACGATCCTGAACAAGCTGGTCGGCACCAAATTTCGCGTGGTTGAGGGCTATGGCGGAACGAAAGCCGTGTTCCTGGCGATCGAGCGCGGCGAAGTCGACGGCATCTGTATGGCGTCGAGCACGCTGCTCGGTCCAAGCCGCGATCTGATCGAGACCGGCAAGCTGCGTGTCCTTTTCAGCATGGAGGCGAAACCGATGACGGCACTGCCGGACGTGCCCACGATGTACAGCCGGCTCAAGACCGACGAACAGCGGCAGATCGTAACGTTCCTGAACGCCGCGCTTGACTATGGCCGCCCCTACGCGGCGCCTCCCGGCGTACCGGGTGACCGCGTCGCCGCACTGCGGGCGGCGTTCGCGGCGACCGTCAAGGACCCGCAATTCCTGGCCGAAGCGAAAAAGCTCGGCTACGCGATCACGTACACGTCCGGGGAAGAGTTTAAGGCGCTAAGCGAACAGATCTTTGCCGTACCGCGCCCGATCATCGACAAGGCGTCGGCACTGCTGCCGAGGAAGTGACCGCGGTCAGGGCACGTCTGATGCCACAGGCGGATAGATGTGCCGACCGCCGTTGAAATCTTCGACCTGATAGCTCGTACCGCCATTGGCTCGCGGTAACGGCGCGAGAAAGTTCGGTCCGATCGGTGATTTCCCATATCCGCCGGGGATGTCGAGCACATAGGTTGGCTGGCAAAGACCCGACAGGCGGCCGTGCAGATCCCGCATCAGTTCCTGACCGCGCTCGATCGTGGTGCGCAAGTGCGACGTGCCTGGCGCGAGATCGCCGTGATGGAGGTAGTACGGCTTGATGCGGCACTCTACCAGCGTGCGTAGCAGCTCGCCGAGAGCCCTTGGATCGTCGTTGACGCCACGAATCAGCACGCTCTGACTCAGCATCGGGATGCCGGCATCGACAATGCGCGCGCAGGCCGCCCGCGCTTGCCTGGTGAGTTCACGGGAATGGTTGGCGTGCAACACCACATAGGTGGTTTTGCCGCGGACCCTCAGCGCGCGTACAAGCTCGGCCGTAATGCGGTCGGGCGCGACCGCCGGCACGCGCGTATGCACGCGCACGATTTTGACGTGCTCGATCGCGCCGAGCGCACGCATCGTTTCGCGCAGCCGCCGCGGCGACAGGATAAGCGGATCGCCGCCGGTCAGTATGACCTCCCAGATTTCCGGATGCGCGCTGATATAGGCCAACGCCGCATCAAGGGCGGCGCGAGAGAGAGCCGGACGCTTGCCGGGCCCGACCATCTCGCGGCGGAAGCAGAAGCGACAATAGACCGGGCAGACATGCACGAGCTTCAGCAGCACGCGGTCGGGATAGCGATGCACGATACCTTCGACCGGGCTGTGGGCATCGTCGCCGATCGGGTCAGCGATCTCCTCCGGTGCGGTCGCAAGCTCGGCCGCGTCGGGAATGAATTGGCGGGCGATCGGGTCGTTCGGGTCGGCGGGATCGATCAAGGCAGCGGCATCAGGTGTGATCGCCACCGCATAGCGCTGCGCCACCCGTTCAAGCATCGCAAGCTGCGCAGGCGGAACCAGTCCCGCCGCAACCAGCGCACCCGGTGACCGCAAGGCGTTCGCCGCGGGTCGTGCCATGGCAACATCCTCATCGTTGTACGGATGAGGACTTAGTCGGCGTGGATAGCGCCGTCCAGCAGCGTTATTTAGCGGCAAGCCCGACGGCGCGCACCATCTTGCCCCAGTTGGTGACGTCACCTTTGAAATAGGCGTCCGTTTCCGCCAACGACTTGAAGATCGGATCAAATCCGACCGATTTCAGCCGCTGCTGGACGTCCGCCTGTTTCAGAGCTTGGTTGATCTCGATGTTGAGTTTCTCGATCGCCGACTGGGGCGTCTTGGCCGGCGCGAAGAAGCCGACCCAGGAGCCGGAATACACGTTGGGAATTCCCATCTCACCATAGGTGGGCACGTCCGGCACGGCCGAATTGCGGGTCTGGCTTGCGAGGCCGAGGCCCCGCAGCCTTCCCTGCACGATGTGCGGCGTCACCGTGGGCAATGTAAGCACCAGAGCATTGACGTGATTGCCGACCGCTGCGTTCACCGCCGGCGCCCCGCCGGTGAACGGAACGTGCACCGATTGCACCTTGGCGACTTCACGGAACAGGAATTCGGCGCCGATATGCGGCGCCGTGCCGACGCCGGCGCTGCCGTAGGTGAAGCTCCGTTTCGTGGCGTTGGCGAGGAACTGCTTGAGGTCCTTGGCCGGATTGCTGGGATGCACCGCCAGCACGTCCGGGCTGATCGCGACGATCGCGACCGCGCGCAGTTCGTTGGTCTCATAGCCCTTGTTGCGGGAGACGGTATCGTTGACCGCCAACGCGGTCGTGGTGGCGAGCAGCGTATAGCCATCCGGCTGCGCCTTGGCTACGACCCGCGCCGCGAGATTTCCGCCCGCGCCGCCACGGTTCTCGATCACGACCGATTTGCTGACCCGCTCGCTGAGCTTCTGTCCGATCAGGCGGGCGATGAGGTCCGCGATGCCACCCGCCGCGAATGCCACGACCACGCTGATGTTCTGCGCGGGATATTGCTGGGCGGCGGCGGGCCTCGCCGTCACCGCGATGGCCGTCATGAGTCCGAGCGCCAGCGCGCGGCTGCAAAGCATGATGTCCTCCCCGTTATTGTCGTTGCGTATATCCGACCGTAACCTCGCAGGACCGCCGAGAAAAGCGGCCTGCGCGTCAGCGACGCGACATGATGGCCTGCACATGCGGCCAATGCTCGTCGCCGCGCGAGCGCATCAGCGATAGGTATTTGGGGTTTTCCCACTTCACGATTGCGTCTGCGAAGCTTGGACGCGCCTGGCATCGCCGATACCAGTCGGCGACGCGCGGATGCTGCGCAACCATGCCCATGATGCTGAGATGATCGAGCCGTACCAGATAGGGCGTGAAGGCGACATCAGCTAGCGTGTATTCGTCCGACGTCAGCCATTGATGCTGCGCCAGATCCTCCTCCATCTCGTCGAGGAGTTGCGCCATGCGCTGCACAGCAATGACGAAATGCTGCGACTCCGGCCCCTTCTCAATCACGTCCCGGCGGCGCTCGCGCTTGAACAGGTTCGGAATCTGCTCGAGCATCTGCTTCCCCTGCTCCCCGCGCTCCAGATATTGATGCCGGAATGCGATGCCGAAGGTGATGATGGCGGCGCTGGCGTCGTGGACGTCTTCGTCGAGTTGTTTCGTCCAAAGCCGCATCCTGGCGCGGCCATAGGGATCGCGGGGTGCGAGCCTCGGCTCCGGATAGCTCTCTTCCAGATATTCCAGGATGACGTTCGATTCCGGGATCACCTTGTCGCCGTCGATCAGCGTCGGGACAACTGCGCGGCGATTGAGCTTGAGGTACCACGGCTCCTGATGCACGCCGTCGCGCAGCGCCAGGTGGCGGTCCTCCCAGGGAAGCTGCTTCTCCGCAAGACAAACCCTCACCTTCTGCGCGCAGAGCGACATGTCGTTGTGATAGAGCGCAATCATAATGATCTCTCGTCCTTTTGCTGCGGCAGCACGACTGGCGTCCACATAACCTGATCGATCCGCGTCGCGCCAGTGGCCAGCATCACCAGGCGGTCGAAGCCGAGCGCGACACCGCAGGACGGAGGCATCGCCCGCAATGCGGCGATGAAATCATCGTCGATCGGATAGCGCTCCCGGTAAATGCGATCCTTCTCCGCCATCTCCGCGGCAAGGCGGCGACGCTGCTCGACCGGATCGATCAGCTCGCTGAAACCGTTGGCAAGTTCAACGCCGCAGATGTAGAGCTCGAAGCGCTCGGCCAGTCGCGGATCGTCTGCCTTCGGCCGCGCCAGCGCCGACATCACCGACGGATATTCGTAGAGCAAGGTGGCGCGGTTGTTGCCGAGATGCGGCTCGACCTTCTCGACCAGGATGCGGCTGAAGATGTCGCCCCAGCTTTCCCCGTACGGCACCGGCACGCCCGCTTCGTTCGCGAGCAGCGCGAACCGGCGCGCATCGCCTTCCGGCGGCAGCGCCGCCAACAAGTCGATGCCGGCATAGCGGTCGAAGGCGTCGACCACCGTCAGCCGCTCCGGCTCCGCGAACGGATCGGCTGCGCGGTCGCGGTATGCGAAAATCCTTGTATCGGTGGTCTGCGCCGCGCAGGCGACCACCGCCATGCAGTCTTCCATCAGGAATTCGTAGCGGCCGTGCGCCCGATACCATTCCAGCATGGTGAATTCCGGCTGGTGGAGCGGGCCATCCGACAAATTGCGGAAGGAGCGGGCAAACTCGAAGATCCGCTTCTCGCCCGCCGCCAGGAGCTTCTTGCACGCGAATTCCGGCGAGGTACGCAGGAAGCGCCGGTCGCGGGCACCGGGGACCGCCAGTTCCGTCCGGAAGGCATGAATATGGGTCTCATTGCCGGGAGAGACCTGCATGACGGCGGTCTCGACCTCCACGAATTCCAGCACAGCGAAGAGGTCCCGCAGCGCGCGGACGATCTCGCCGCGCTGGATCAGGAACGGCCGGCGCTCGGCATGGGCCTCTTTATCCCAGAACGGCTTGCGGTCCGGCATCAGGAGTGCCTCGCAGGGCGGCGGAGGGAGGTCGAAAATCGCTGGCGAACCGGCTCAGGATCGTTATGTTGCGCCCCGACATCGCACCGGGGCGCGGCGGCCATCGAACGCCGGCCGTCCGTCCAGCCAAACCAGGGACCAAGATACGTGAAAGTCATCGCCTCATCGCTCCGCAAAGGCAATATCCTCGAACTCGACGACGGTAAACTCTACGTCGTCTTGAACGCAGAAAGCTTCCATCCTGGCAAGGGCACCCCAACCACCCAGGTGGACATGCGGCGCATCAGCGACGGGGTGAAGACCGCGCAACGCTACAAGACCACCGACCAGGTGGAGCGCGCGCATGTCGAGGATCGCGAATTTCAGTTTATCTATCAGGACGGCGAAGGCTTCCATTTCATGAACACGGAAACCTTCGACCAGGTGACGCTCGCCGAAGACATGGTGGGCGATCAGGCCGCCTATCTCCAGCCCGAGATGACGGTCAAGATGGCGGTGCATGAGGGCACGCCGGTCTCGATGGAGTTGCCGCAGAAGGTTGTACTCGAAGTGGTGGAAACCGAGCCGACGGTCAAAGGGCAGACCGCCTCGTCCTCCTACAAGCCCGCGGTGCTCTCGAACGGCGTGCGCACCATGGTCCCGCCCTTCGTCGGCACCGGCACCAAGATCGTGGTGATGACCGCCGATGGCTCCTACGTTGAGCGGGCCAAGGCCTGAGAAACTGGCAGACTGTTGGCGGCGGCATGCACGCCGTCCGCATTTTGAACGAATTGCCCGTTCATCTGCTGGCATAGTTTCAGTTTGAGTTGACCCGCATCGCCGTCCACTCGTTCCCGCGACCGCGAGGACCTAGTGGAGTGGATTTGACATTCGCTACCCACCTAGCCGCAAGTTCTGGAAGCGAATATCAAATCCAAAACTCCACTAGCAATCTATACTTGCTAGTGGTCCTTTAATTCTAACATTCGCAAAGTCGCCCGCCCAAATGGGATGCGAATGTTAGAATCGGACCACTAGACGCTACGAACGCACATTCGAGTTTATGGCTCTGGATTCCCGCTTTCGCGGACATGAGCAGAAGTCGGCGGCGTTGTCCGAGCGAGCAGATTGAGACTTCCATGAACGACCAGTTCTCCCGCCGCGCCTTCCTGCCCGTCCTCGGGGGTGCTCTTGCGTACCCGTTCACAGCCTTCGCGCAAGGCAAGCAGCCGTTCGCGCAATGGGTCGAGCGCTTCCGCCCCCGCGCGCTGGCGCGCGGCATCTCAGACGCCACTTACGCGCGCGTGATGGGCAAGCTCAAGCCCGACACCGGCGTGTTCGCGCTCCAGCGCAACCAACCTGAATTCAAGGAAGAACTCTGGCAGTATCTCAATCGCCGCGTCTCCGACTGGCGGATCACCACCGGTCGCGAGAAGCTCAAGGAGCACGGGGCGCTGCTTGCGCGAGTCGAGAAGGAGTTCGGCGTGAGCCGGACGGTTCTGCTGGCGCTCTGGGGCATCGAATCCGCCTATGGCGATCCGGACGTGCAGGAGAACCACATGCGCCCGGTGTTCCCGGCGCTGGCGGCGCTCGCCTGGGGCGAGCCGCGGCGACGCAGATACTGGGAGCAGGAGTTGATCAACGCGCTGCGGATCGTCGAGCGCGGCTGGTCGACGCCGGCCGAGATGCGCGGCTCATGGGCCGGCGCCATGGGTCACACCCAGTGGATGCCGGAGGTCTGGCTCAATGTCGGCATGGACTTTGACCGCGATGGCCGGGTCAATCCGTTCGGACGTCCCGACGATGCGCTCGCTTCGACCGCACGCTACCTGGTGCGACGCGGCAAATACCGGCGCGGCGAGCATTGGGGCTACGAGGTGCGCGCCGCGAAGAGTGGCAACAATGCCTCCCGCAGCTACGCCGCTTGGCAGAAAGCCGGCATCGTGCGCGCCGACGGCAGGCCGTTCCCCGCCCCCGATGCGACGGCACGGCTGTGGGTACCGGTACCAGGCGGTCCGGGCTTCCTGCTGGGGCCGAACTTTTACGCCGTGCGCAGCTACAACCCGTCGATGAACTACACGCTGGCGATCGTCCATCTCGCTGACGTGATCGAGGGCGCCCCGACCATCGCGCAGAAATTCCCGGGCGGCGAGCGGCCGCCGACGCTTGCCGAAATCCAGGAAATCCAGCGCCGCCTTACGGCTCTAGGCTTCGACACCAAAGGCGTGGACGGCCGCGTCGGGGCCGGCACCATGCGCGCGGTCGCCGATTTCCAGCGCAAGGTTGCGATGAAACCGGACGGCTATGCGGGCGTGAGGCTGCTGGCGCGGTTGCGTCAGGCGCGCTGATCCGATTTTATCGGGTCCACGGCCAACCAGAACCAAGGATTGTCCAGTGACGACAGTAGCAGCCAAGGCGGCATCCGCCGCCGAGATTACCACGACCGCTCATCCCTCGCTCAAGCAGCTCGACCGCCCGGTCAACCTGACCACCGCCAACGCGCCCGGTTGGGGCTCGGACGTGATCGCGGAAACGCTGCGCGATCTGAAAATTCCCTACATCGCGCTCAACCCCGGTGCGAGCTATCGCGGCCTGCACGACTCGATCGTGAACTATCTCGGCAACGAGACGCCGCAGATGATCCTGTGCCTGCACGAGGAGGTCGCGGTCTCGATCGCCCACGGCTACGCCAAGGTCACCGGCAAGGCGATGGCCGCCTGCGTGCATTCGAACGTCGGTCTGTTTCACGCCACCATGGCCTTCTTCAACGCCTGGTGCGACCGCATGCCGGTGGTGGTGCTGGGCGCGACCGGACCGGTCGACGCCCACAAGCGCCGCCCCTGGATCGACTGGATCCATACCGCGCGCGACCAGGGCGCGATTGTGCGCGACTACACCAAGTGGGACGACCAGCCGTCCTCGCCCGCGGCCTCGCGCGAGGCGCTCTTGCGCGGCACTTGGATCGCCAACACCGCTCCGATGGGACCGGTCTACATCAATTTTGACGCCGAACTGCAGGAAAACAAGCTCAGCGAGCCGCTGGCTCCGATCGATCCGGCGCGTTACATGCCCGTGACCGAAACGGCGCCATCGCCAGAGCTGGCGAAGCAGGCGGCCGCCATCCTCAAGGGTGCGAAGAACGTCGTCATCCTGTGCGGGCGCACCTCGCGCAGCGTTGATGCCTGGAACGAGCGCATCGCGCTCGCCGAAGCGCTCAACGCCAAGGTCATCACCGAGCTCAAGATCGGTGCTTCGTTCCCGACCGATCATCCGCTGCACGCGGCGGTCCCCGGCGGCAGCGCGATCCCGCCGGACGCGCAAGCGGCAGTGAAGGCCGCCGACGTGATCCTCAATCTCGACTGGGTCGATCTCGCTGGTGTCTTCAAGGTGAGTTTCGGCGACGAGATGCCGAAGGCGAAGGTGATCTCCATCACCAACGACTTCCGCATCCATCGCGGCTGGAGCATGGACTACCAGGGCCTCCCCGCGGTCGACCTGTTGCTGCCGGTCACGCCCGACGAGGCGGTGGGCGAGCTCAACAAGGCGCTCGGC
>JBOHIG010000004.1:0-13843 GCA_050725815.1 Xanthobacteraceae bacterium | reverse complement strand
CGCGACCCACCTGGCAGCAAGCGCGCGACGCGAATGTCAAATCCAAACTCCACTAGCGGCTTATACTTGCTAGTGGTCCTTCGATTCTAACATTCGCAAAGTCGCTCGCTGAAAAGGGATGCGAATGTTAGAATCGGACCACTTGCGCCGGCCCTTGTGATTCCAGATCGCTCCGGGAGGGATTTAGTAGTCCATCCCGCCCATGCCGCCGCCAGGCATCGCGGGGGGCGCTTCCTTCTTCGGCGCTTCCGCGACCATCGCCTCGGTTGTGACGAGCAGACCTGCGACCGAGGCTGCATCCTGGAGCGCCGCGCGCACGACCTTGGCCGGGTCGATGATGCCCTTGTCGACCATGTCCACATAATCCTCGGACTGGGCGTCGAAGCCGAAGGTCTCGGACTTGTTCTCGACGATCTTGCCGACCACGATCGAGCCTTCGACGCCGGAGTTCTCCGCGATCTGCCGGATCGGGGCTTCCAGCGCCTTCAGCACGATGTTGATGCCGGCCTGCACGTCTGAATTACCGTTGGTGAGCTTGCCGACCGCCTTCTTGGCGCGCAGCAGCGCGACGCCGCCGCCCGGCACGATGCCTTCCTCGACCGCGGCGCGGGTGGCGTTGAGCGCGTCCTCGACGCGGTCCTTCTTCTCCTTCACTTCGATCTCGGTCGCGCCGCCGACGCGGATCACCGCGACGCCGCCGGCGAGCTTGGCGAGACGCTCCTGGAGCTTCTCCTTGTCGTAGTCCGAGGTGGTTTCCTCGATCTGCGCCTTGATCTGCTGGATGCGCGCCTCAATCTCCTTCTTCTTGCCGGCGCCGTCCACGATCGTGGACTTCTCCTTCTCCATGATGACCTTCTTGGCGCGGCCGAGCATCGCCAGCGTGACGCTCTCGAGCTTGATGCCGAGGTCCTCGGAGATGAGCTGGCCGCCGGTCAGGATGGCGATATCCTCCAGCATGGCCTTGCGGCGGTCGCCGAAGCCGGGAGCCTTCACGGCCGCGACCTTCAGGCCGCCGCGCAGCTTGTTGACCACGAGCGTAGCGAGCGCCTCGCCCTCGATGTCCTCGGCGACGATGACCAGCGGCTTGCCGCTTTGCACCACCGCTTCCAGCACCGGCAGCATGGATTGCAGGCCGGTGAGCTTCTTTTCGTGCAGGAGGATGTAGGCGTCCTCAAGCTCGGCCAGCATTTTTTCGGCATTGGTGATGAAGTAGGGCGAAAGATAGCCGCGGTCGAACTGCATGCCTTCCACGATCTCGACCTCGGTCTCGAGCGCCTTGGCTTCCTCGACCGTGATGACGCCCTCGTTGCCGACCTTCTGCATCGCTTGCGCGATCATCTTGCCGATCTTGGTATCCCCGTTCGAGGAGATGGTCCCGACCTGGGCGACCTCCGCCGATGAGCCGACCTTCTTGGCGCGTTTCTCGATGTCCTTCACCACCGCAGCGACGGCGAGATCGATGCCGCGCTTGAGGTCCATCGGGTTCATGCCCGCGGCCACGGCTTTGGCGCCTTCGCGCACAATCGCCTGCGCCAGTACGGTCGCAGTCGTGGTGCCGTCGCCGGCCAGGTCGTTGGTCTTCTGGGCGACTTCGCGCACCATCTGCGCGCCCATGTTCTCGAACTTGTCCTCGAGCTCGATTTCCTTGGCGACGGTGACGCCGTCCTTGGTGATGCGCGGCGCTCCGAACGACTTGTCGAGCACCACGTTGCGGCCCTTCGGGCCGAGCGTCACCTTCACCGCATTGGCGAGGATATCGACGCCGCGCAACATGCGGTCGCGCGCGTCGGTGGAGAATTTCACGTCCTTGGCAGCCATTGAATATTGCTCCGGCTTGGGCGGGTTTGTCAGAGGGTCAGGCGATCACGCCCATGATGTCGGACTCCTTCATGATCAGGAGCTCCTCGCCGTCGATCTTGACCTCGGTGCCCGACCACTTGCCGAACAGCACGCGGTTGCCGGGCTTCACGTCGATCGGAATGAGCTTGCCGCTCTCGTCGCGGCCGCCCGGGCCGACCGCGATGATCTCGCCTTCCTGCGGCTTCTCCTTGGCGGTGTCGGGGATGATGATGCCGCCTTTGGTCTTTTCCTCGGCATCGAGACGGCGCACGACAACGCGATCGTGCAGCGGGCGAAATTTGGTTTTGGCCATGAATCTCCTCGCGCGTGTTATTTCGGCTTAAGCCTATGATTATAAAAGCAGATTTTGGAGGCGGCTGGCACTCATCAATCGAGAGTGCCAAGGGTTGGCGCCGAGATAGGTCCTTAGTCCGCGGGTGTCAAGCAGATGCCCTGGCGCCGGCCCGGATCGCAGCGCTTTCATTCCCCGTGATTTCATGCAGATTGGCGCACCCGAAAAAAATCAAATGCGCGCGCGACACGCACCTGCGCAACACGTTTGGAGATCATAACATGGCAGGCACGCAGCGACTCGCCAACGACACCAGGGCGCTGGAGGCGGCCGCCGTGACGCGGCTGCTCGTGGAGGAGCGGATACTTGACTACAGCGGTCATGTCTCGATCCGCATCCCGGACCAGGACGCGTTCGTCATTCAGATCGGATCGAACTCGCGGGCGGAGGTCGCCCCGGACTCGATGCTGGTCGTCGACTTCGACGGCAAGGTGCTGGAAGGCGACGGGCAGCCGCCGAGCGAAATCCCGATCCACATCGAGATCCTGAAGGCTCGCCCCGACGTGCAGGCGGTGCTGCACTCCCACATGGAGTTGGCGATCGCCTTCACGATGATGGAAGGCGTGACGTTGCAGCCGATGCGGGCGCGCGCCTCGCGGTGGAAGAGCGGCATTCCGACCGATCCCGATCCGAGCCACATCAAGACCGAGGAGCAGGGGCGTGCACTGGCGAAGACGCTCGGCCCGCATCACGCGGTGCTGATGCGCGCGCATGGGCTGACGTTGGTGGCGGAATCCGCGCAGGCTTTGTTCATCGATGCCGTGCATTTCAAGGAGAACGCGACCGCGCAGATGCAGGCTTTGCAGGCCGGCGCCAAGCCGCTGCCGCTCACCGACGCCGAGATCGAGCAGATCGAGAAGATGGAGATGCGCGACTGGCACATCAAGAAGCTCTGGAACTACTACGTCCGCAAAGGGATCACGGACGGCGCGCTGCCGGAGGAATGGGGGGAGCCGCTCATTCCGAGTCGGGATATGCTGACGCGCGACCGGGTGCTGTAGGGCACCGCAAGGGGACGCGATGGCGCGAATCCGATACCTGGCGATGCTCTGTGCGGAGCCTGCGGCGCTTGCCGATTTCTACGTGCGCCATTTCGCTCTCGATGCCATGGGCCGGACCGAGAACGGGGACATAACGCTCACTGACGGCGGCTTCAATATTACCTTGTTCCGGAAGCGCCCGGAGTTGCGCGAGCCGCACACCGAACTGGGGCTGCATCATCTCGGCATTGCGGTGGACAGCGTCGAGGCTACGGTCGCGCGCTTTCGCGCATTCAATCCGCGCGGGGTGGTCGTTCCCGAAAGCGGCGACCTGCAGCACGGCGACGTCCGCATCTACGATCCGGAAAGCAATCCGGTCACGCTGTCCGAGCGGAACTTCGGAATGATCGACTCCGACCTGCGCGTTCCGCGCATCGTGCACATCGCCTTGAACGCACTGGACACGGAGCTGATGCTCGATTTCTACCAGAAGGTGTTCGGCTTCCGCGAGCTGTTCGCGGCGCATGCGGCCGCGCGCAAGAAGCCGGGCTATCGCAACAAGCACGTCGGCGACGGCTATACCAATGTCGCGATCCAGACCTTCTACAGCGACGAGGAAGGCCACGAGGCGCGTTTTGGCATCGCGCATTTCGGCTTTCTGGTCCCCGATTCGAAGGCGATGGCCGAGCAGGTCCAGGCTGGGGGCGCGACGATCAAGGCGCGCCCCGCCCATCGCACGCAATCCGAAATACGTATGCGCGACCCCGCTGGAAACGGCTGCGATCTGTCGCAGCGTGGCTGGGAGGTCGACACCGACAAATGGGTCCGCGCCACCGCGGCGTGACATCACAGCGTCATTGCCGGGCTTGACCCGGCAATCCATCAAACGAAAATGGATGTATGTGCGGGGTCACCAAGGCGTTTACGTCCGTCTTCGACGGGCTATGCCCGCGCATCACATTTCGAATGTCAGGTGATCGTTGACGATGCTGCTTTCGCGGACGATGACGGCCTTGGGTGCCGCAACGCTTATCGTCACCGCACCCGCAGCGGCCGATCCGATCGAGGATTTCTATCGCGGCAAGCAGATCAGGATCTACATCCGCGCGGCGCCCGGCGGCAACTACGACACCTATTCGCGCGTGCTCGGGCGTCATATTTCCCGTCACATTCCGGGCAATCCCAGCATCCTGCCGATCAATATGCCGGGCGGCGGCGGCGTCGTTGCGCTCAACTACGTGGCCAATGCCGCGCCGAAAGATGGCACGGTGCTGACCATGATCACGCAGTCGTTTCCGATGGACCAGGCGCTTGGGCTCAACAAGAAGCTGAAGGTCGATCTGCGCACGCTCCATTGGATCGGCAACATGAGCGACACCAACGAATTCCTCTATACCGCTAAGAATTCGCCCACCAAGACGCTTGCCGACGCGCGGCGGCGCGTAACGCCGGTGGCGGCGACCGGCATCGGCTCGATCGTCACTCAGCTTGCGGGCCTCTACAACAACATGCTGGGCACCAAGCTGAAGGTGATCTACGGCTATCCGAGCGGACCCGCGATGACGCTCGCGCTGGAGCGGGGCGAGGTCGAGGGCCGCAGCACCAGCAATCCCCAGGTGCTCGGCCCGACCAAGGCCGACATCGTCGCGAAGTACAATTTCCTGGTCCAGACCGGCATGACCAAGGTGCGTGACTTTCAGGAAGTCCCGCTCTTGCGCGAACTGGCCAAGACTGACGAGCAGCAGAGAATCTTCGATTTCATCTCGCGCTCGGCCAACATCGCACGGCCGATCGTCACCACGCCCGGCGTCCCGCCGGAGCGTGTAGAGGCCTTGCGGCGCGCCTTCCAGGCCACGCTCGTCGATCCGGCGTTCCTGCAAGACGCCGAGAAGCTGAAGCTCGAAATCGATTGGAAGAGCGGCCAAGAGCTGGAGCGGCTGGTCAACGATTTGCTCGCGACGCCGCCGGCGGTGCTTGCCAGGGTACGCGAGGCGATCCAGCTCAGGGACGTAGAACGGGCAAAAGGCGCACGCGAGAAGACGAAATAACATTACCCTTTGCAATCAGAAACGCACGGACAACCATGCGCGCGATTAGCCTCGCCGAGGCCAACAAGATCATCAACGGCACCTTTGCTTCCGCCAGGAAGCGCAAGGCCTATGCGCTCGCCGCGATCGTGCTCGACGCTGGCGGGCGCGTGAAGGCGTTTCAGAAGCAGGACGGCGCCTCGCTGATGCGCTTCGAGATCGCCTACGGCAAGGCGTTCGGGGCGCTGTCGCTCAACCGCTCGTCGCGGCAGGTGCTGCAGAAGCAGCGCGAAAAGCCGTACTTCATGGCGAACCTCGAACAGCTCGCCGACGGCCCATTATTCATGGAAGGCGGCGGCCAGCTCATCCGCGACGCGACCGGCGAGGTCGTCGGCGCGCTCGGAGTCACCGGCGACGTCAACGAGGTCGACGATCTGTGCGCCATCGACGGTATCCATGTTGGCGGCTTCCGCGCTGATGCGGATTTTGACGCGAAGGCGGCAAAGCGTCTCAATATCAAGGTCGATCCGCCGCTCCGCGACCCGCGTAAGAAGCGCTGAAGAACAGGATTCGGCCCTTCGGTGACGCAGCGTGGACGCTCGGAACCCGCGCGTTGCCCTATATCCGCCTTGCCAAGCCGTGTAATCTCGATCCTGGCGGGCCGGATTGCGGGGAGCTGGCTCCATCGCCAGGCGACGGGGAATTGCCGACCTGTTAACCGTAATCCGGGTAGAACCCGTCAGGCATTAGGTGGCCGCAGACGCTGAGTATCAGCCTCCAACGCTGCGGATTTGTACGAGGGGAGGGCACGCCATGGGAAAATCCGGTTTCCGTCTGACGCCGGCCGTGGTGACAATTTCTGCGCTGTTGCTGGCCGGCTGCGCGGGTTCCGGCGGTCTCGGCAATTGGGGTTTCGGCTCGCAGCCGCAGCAGCAACCGGCGGTGGCGCAGCCGCTGCCGGCCCCCGAGGTTCCGGCCACGATCCGCGCTTCCGAGATCGTCGGGCGGTGGGGCTACGCCGCCTATCATCGGCCGGAGGATCGCGCGCGAACGGAAGCTGCCGCGCGCGGCCAGTGCCGCCATCCCTATGTCATCAGCCAAGGCCCGACCGGAGGCGTGATGATGTATCTCGCTGACGAATCCGAATTGCGCGAGCTACGGCTCAAGGGCGCGCAGGGTGGCCGCAACTTCATCGGTCCGGCCGGCGACCCGGCCGGCGGCCCGAAAGATCGCGAGATCGTTTCCTTCGACGGCCGAATCATGCTGGTCCGCTTCAGCGATGCCGAAATTCACGGCCGCTATGGCACCGGCGTCTATGTGCGCTGTGCGCCGACCGCTGGAAACGTAGCGAAGAAACAGAAAAAGAAGAAAAAATGACGCCCACGGTCTGGCGTCGGTCTTGATCGAGTGGCCCCGGGGTCGTCCGCACCGGCAAAAGTGCCGGCCGGCCTGAGCGTTGAAGCATATCCTCTGACAAACCTGCTCCGCTCCCGTCGCAGGGCGGACGCGGTCCCATGCCGCCTGCCCTCGTGTTAGCCTGCCGTCCTCACGCGGCGTTGCTCCATGCCAACCGTTCACGATGTCATCGCCGGCCCCTGGCGCGCCGTTCTTGTGCTGGGCGTCACCCAGATCATCTGCTGGGGAGTGCTGTTCTATCCGCCGGTGTTGACCGTGCCGCTGATCGCCGCCGAACGCGGATGGTCGATAACGTTTGCGATGGGCGGATTTTCGCTGGCCCTGCTGGTGGCGGGATTCGCTGCCCCGTGGGTCGGCCGCCTGATCGACCGCCATGGCGGGCACCGCGTGATGCCGGCGGGTTCGCTCCTGGGCGCGCTCGGCCTGATCGGGCTCGTCCACGCCGAGCATCCGGCCGCCTATCTCGCGGTGTGGGCAGTGCTCGGCGTGGCGACCGCGGCCTCGCTCTACGATCCCGCCTTCGCAACATTGGGCCGCATCTTCGGAGCCGCAGCGCGCCGTCCGATCACGGTGCTGACGCTCGCCGGCGGCTTTGCCTCGACCGTCAGTTGGCCGGTGACGCATCTCCTGATCGGAGCGATCGGCTGGCGCGGCGCCTATCTCGTCTATGCGGCGGTGCTCGCGCTGGTGGCCGCGCCATTGCATGCTTTCGCCTTGCCGCAACACCGCGCCGAGCTGCCTGTGCCACCGTCCGGCGCGACGTCCGCGCCGCCATCCGTGTATCCAGCACGTGGCTGGGTCTTCCTCACCGTGGCGGCGGCGTTCGCGGCCTACGCCTTTGTGCCCTCGGGTCTCTCCGCGCATCTGCTCGCGATCTTCGGACGCGCGGGGATCGATGCCGCCGTCGTGGTGACCATCGGCGCGCTGTTCGGTCCATCACAGGTTGCGGCGCGGATTTGCGAGCTTGCCTTCGCGCGCAATGTGCATCCGCTTGCGACGGCGCGCCTGGCCGTCGGAGTGTTGCTCGCGGCCTTTGCGTTGATTGCGCTGTTGGGATTGTCGGTGCCGGTTGCCGCCGTCTTCATGGTGTTGTTCGGGATGGCGAACGGCCTCATCACCATTGCGCGCGGCACGGTGCCGCTCGCGCTATTCGGGCCGGTCGGCTACGGCGGCATCGTCGGACGCATCGCGGGACCGAGCCTGCTGATGCAGGCCGCCGCGCCGCTGGTGCTCGCCTTCATTGTCGAGCGCGCCTCCGATCCGGCGGCGCTTGCGCTGGCGGCGGCGCTGGCGTTGGGCGCGTTCTTCTGCTTCGCGGTGCTGCGCCGGCCGTGAAGTTAGGACGCGAACCCGGCGTCAACCGGCCGCGAAGATCCTGTCAACCTCGTCCTGCGTGACGTGGCCACGATCGTCGTCGAGCTGCGGCCCATGCAGCATGGACGCCGCGGCGCGCTCGGCGGGGGCCACCACGGCTTCGCGCTTGAGCGCGTCGATATCGTCCCACACATGCATCATCTGCGCGATACGCTCCTCGACGAATTTCAGCGTGGCCAGCACCTTGGTGATCCGCTGGCCGCTGAGGTCCTGGAAGTTGCAGGCCTCGAAAATACGCAGCACGTGATCCTGAATGTCCAATGCGAGCGCCTGCTCCTGCTCGCGCTTGAGGCTTGCAGAAAGGTTGTTGGCGGCGTCCTCGATGTCTTCGGCCGCGCCAAGGATGAGCTGGGTTGCGCGCTCGGCGCTTTCGGCGACGGCATCGAGCTCACGGGTCACGCGCGCCGGTCCCTTTCCGTCGAAGGCCGCAAGATGGAGCGACGCGATCTCGTGTTTGGTGCGGCTCAGCATCTGGTGGATCGCATCGGTCTCGTCCTTGAGCCGGCGAAGGCCGCCGGCGTCGGACGTTTCGGCGTCGCCGGTGAGCGTCCGCCGCTCAAGCAGGTCGTGCAGCGCTTTGAGTTCGGTGAGAATTTCCTGCTGCTGCGCGGCCGGAATCTTGCCCGTACTGAGCGCAGCGCTCACACCCGCGATCGGACTGATCTGTTCGATGCGATAGATTTTCCGCTTCACCGGCATCGTCGTCGTCCCCTTGCTCTTGTTTTATGAGCGCCGGACTTAACACCCGGTTCACCGGGCGCAGCCGTGCATCGGCAAGGCCCGATTAACCATATCGTCTCGCTGTTTACTCAAAAAAAACTATAAGCCGAGGAACTGCGTAGTTCTTACTGCGTTAGTTAAAAATCTCGGATGGGTCTTTACCAAACGGACGATGGTTGTGGATTTAGTGTGGCGTGCGTGGGGCCGCCGTCAGTCCGGGGCTCCGCATCGTCTGGTCCATGTACAGAGTATGCCAATGCACCGTCTTGCGTTCCCCACTCTGCTGACCGTGCTGTTCACCGCCGGTCATGCCTTCGCCGCTCCCCTCAATCTCTCTCCCCAACCGTCATCCAACGCCGTCGGCGCAACGGCGCCGCAGGCTTACGCAGCGCAGCCGTCGGCCGCGCCGCCGCCGCGCTACGCCTCCACCAACCTCGGCGGCGGACTCCTCGAAATGCTGTTCGGCGGCCCGGGCCAGCAGTCCTCGCCGCAGCCCTACATGTATGAGCCGTCGCCCGGTCCGCAGACCGCACCGGTGGCGCCGGGCTATCGCCAGCCGCAATCGGACGAACTCGCGCCCGGTTACCGCGAGCACGCGTCGGTGCATCCGTCCCGCCCGGCCCCGGACTCGCGCTTCGACCGTCAGGTCGTGAACTACAACGGCAAGGAGCCGGCAGGCACGGTTATCATCAATACACGCGAGCGGATGCTCTATCTCGTGCAGGGCAACGGTCGTGCGCTCCGCTACGGCATCGGCGTTGGCCGCCCCGGCTTCACCTGGGCGGGCACCCACCGCATCTCGTCGAAGCGCGAATGGCCGGACTGGCGGCCGCCCAAGGAGATGCTCCGTCGGCAACCCAATCTGCCGCGCTACATGTCGGGCGGTCCCGACAATCCCCTGGGCGCGCGGGCGATGTATCTCGGTTCAACGCTCTACCGCATCCATGGATCGAACGAGCCCTGGACCATCGGGCAGGCGGTATCGTCGGGTTGCATCCGGATGCGCAACGAGGATGTCGTCCACCTCTACAACCAGGTCAAGGTCGGCACCAAGGTGGTGGTGATCTGAACGGGTTGCTCTGAGCGGAAGTCGGAAGGCCGCCCGTCACCGGGCGGCCTTTTGCGTCTGGCTTCGCGCCCGGCGTCAATCGGTGCCACCGTCGCCGCCACCGTCATCGCCGCCGAGGCCGAAATCGTCGTCGTAATCCGCGTCACCGTCATCGAGATCGGCGTAGTGCTCTTCGGCGGGTTCGCTTCCGCCGTCGCCGAACAGGCCGGCGCTGCGCGTTTCACCTGGCTGCTCCGCGCCGCTGCGGCTGATGTCCTCGAGGCCCGCTTGGCGCGCGAGCTCGCCTCCGCCGGTATTGCCCCAGGGCGTCCCGGTTTCCCGTCCGGCTGCGGCAGCCGGATCGGCCATGCCGAAGCCGCCGTGCCGCTGGCCCGTCATCGAGCGGATGCCGTCGAGCAGCAGCGAACCGCCGATCACGCCGGCGGCGGCGGCAGCCGCCGTCCCGAGAAACGATCCGCCGCGCGCGCCGGGTTGCTCCTGCGGCATCGGCTGAGCGCCGGTGCGGAGGCCTGCCGGAGTACCCATCGGGGCGTCGCCCGGGCGTACCGAGGGGACGGAACCGCCGCGGCGCTCGCCGAACACTGTCTCGCGCATGGAGTCGAGAAAGCCCATGGGCTGTCGCGATTCCGGCTCAATGCCGAGGCCGGCTTCCAGTTCCCGAATGCGGGCGTCGGCGCGCTTGAGCGCTTCGTCCTGCACCAGCACGCTCTGCACCAGCGCATAGACGGCGTTCGGCGCCTGCCGGAGCCCATCGTTGATCAGGCGCTCCGCTTCGGCATCGCGTTCGGCGTCTTCGAGAGTCGCAAGGCGATCGAACAGATCGGTGACAAGTTGGCGCTCGGCGGGGGTCATGGCGGGTCTCCTCCCAGAATGACGCACCCTATTTAGGCATCCGGCAGGGCGGTTGAATGGCCCTAAAAAACAATATTTGGGGGCGCCGGCCCGCAACGCTCAGGCGATCGTCACGCCGCGCGATCCCAACAGCGCGGGAAACGCCTCGCCGGCAAGATACGCATATTCCCGCTCGCGCAACGTCGTCAGCGGATCGAGGCGCTGCAACTCGGAGTCGACGAATCCGGGATGGCACATGATCACGCCGCCATCGGGCAGGCGGTCGAGGAAGCGCGGAAAGAACTCCGCGAAATTTGCATCGTCGTCGAATTGATACGTGCCGGCGAAGGCTGGATTGGTGCGAACGCCGACAGCTTCGGCGCGCTCGCGGAATCCCTTGCTCAGCACGTCGAGCAGCAGGCCCTTGCGATCGCCGATGCGCTCCGACAGCGTTCCGACGCGTCCGCATTGGCGCACCCATGCATCGGGCGCCGCCTCCTTCATCTGTGCAAGCAGCGCGTCGCGCACCTGCGGGAACAGGTGCACATGCTGGTGGCCGTCGACGAAATCGGGCGGGCGGCCGAAGGTGTGAAAGAACATCCGGAATTGCGCGGCGATTTCGGCCGAAAGCGCTGCCCGGCGCAGCCGCCCAAGGCACGCATACACGAGCATCGCGGCAAGCGGTGGGAATGCGTCGTTCTTCAGCGGCGCGAAATCCACGCTCAAGGGTTTGAACGGGGCGGTGAGCGTGAGATGCAATCCGATGGCGACGCGCTTCTCGTCCGAATTGAGCAGACTGAGCGCGGTCGCTTCCGAGCGATGGAAGCTCGGCGCCACCACCATCACCGAGGTGGCGCTGATGCGCTTGCGCCCCGCAAGGTCGCGGATTGCGGTGTTGACTGAAGCGGAGATGCCGTAGTCGTCGGCGCAAAGGCAGATCGTGCGGTGCGCAGACAAATCGGCGGCTCCACCAACAGCCGGCCTGCTGGATCTGTCCGTCGCCATATCCCACCCGGACATCACGTGTCCGCTATTCCGCTGCCGATTGCGTCGACGGTTCGCTGATATGGCCCGCGTCGTCGGTCGTCTTGAGGCTGTGCTCCGCCACGAAATAGACCGGTCGCGCTTTCAGCTCCGACAGTATCTTGCCGATATACTCGCCCATGATCCCGATCATGACCAGTTGAACGCCGCCCAGCACCATCAGGCCGATGACCACCGACGGATAGCCGGGCACTGACTGCCCATAGACGAATGTCTCGATCAGGATTTGCAGGCCGAAGATGAGCGCGGCGCCGGCGAGCAGCAGTCCCAGCAAGCTGGCGAGCCGCAACGGCGCGACCGAGAACGATGTAAGGCCCTCGATCGAAAGCCCCACCAGCGAATAGAGATTCCAGGTGCTGCGTCCGTAAGCTCGCGGTGCGGGCTCGTAGTCGACGCGCTTCTGCCGGAAGCCGATCCAGCTCGCCAGTCCCTTGAAGAAGCGGTTGCGCTCCGGCATCTGCCTGAGCGCGGCGGCCGCCCGCGGCGACAGCAGGCGGAAGTCGCCGGCGTCCTCCGGGATTTTCTGCCGCGCGCCCCAGTTGATCAGCGCGTAGAAGCCCTTTACTGCGAAGCGGCGCAGACGTGGTTCGGCTTCGCGGTGCGCCTTGGCGGTGTAGATCACGTCGTAGCCGTCATTGAGCCAGTGGCCGACCAGCGTCTCGATCAGGGTCGCGGGATGCTGGCCATCGCCGTCCATGAACAGCACGGCGCCGAGGCGGGCGTAATCGAGGCCCGCGAGCAACGCCGCCTCCTTGCCGAAATTGCGGGAGAGCGAAACCACCTGGACGTCGAGCGTATCTGCGGGGAGGCCATGTGCGACCGAAAACGTGGCGTCGCGGCTGCCGTCGTCGACATAGACGACCTCGACCGCGAGATTCCGTTGCTGCTTCAGACCGGTTGCCACGTCGCTGATGCGAGCATGCAGTGCCGCCAGTCCGGCTGCCTCGTTGAATACTGGCACGACAATCGACAGCCCCGTTTCCGCGCGGCCTCGCGTTCGCGCGCCGCCCCCCGGCAAGGACACGGTATTGGCCGCCATTTCAGTACCTTTCGCACTCGAAAGCCCGCCACTGGCCGGATTTATAGCGAAATGCCCTGCGGCTGTCGCGGGCTTGTCTGTCACATGGTGATCCGGTCGGTGGCTGTCACGGGGTCAGGCGATTAACCGGTGTTCAGTCGCCCGATTGTGCGAGCCAAACGGCGGTGAGGGGTGTCGGCGAGCGGTAGCCGTGCTAATCGGGGCCGCCATGACCCTTCCCGCAGTACTCGAACGCTTGCGCCAGCGCCTGGTTCCCGCCTGGGTGGATCGCGCACTGGTGATCAAGGCGGTCAGCTTCGCGCTGATCGGGGTGGTGAACGCGACCGTCGATTTCACGGTGTTCTCGATCGGCTACTTCCTGGTCGGGCTGCCGATCATCGTCGCCAATATCATCTCCTGGTGCGTTGCGGTCAGTAACTCCTACGTCCTGAATTCGATGATCACCTTCGCCGCCGAGTCCGGACGGCGCTTGCGGTTCAAGTCCTATATGACGTTCGCTGCGACGCAGGTCGGCGGGTTGATCGCCAACACGGCCACCGTGGTGATCGCGTCCTATTTCATGCCGGTGCTGGTCGCAAAGGTGCTCGCGATCGGCGCCAGCTTCGTGGTCGATTTCACGCTGTCACACCTGATCGTGTTCCGGCGCCACGAGGAAACGACGTAAATCAAGCGCTGGGAGAGTTACTTGGTGCACGACGAGAACCTGACGACCGAGCGTCCGACGTTCGTAACCCATCTGGAATGCGCCTACACCGGGGAACGTTATGAGGCCGATCGGGTTCACAACCTCTCGGGGGCGGGCAAGCCGCTGCTGGTGCGCTACGATCTCGACGGCGTGCGCAAGGCGCTCGACAAGGCCGCGCTCGAACGGCGCGGCGCCGACCTCTGGCGCTATCGCGAGCTCCTGCCCGTGCGCGACCCGCGCAACATCGTCAGCCTTGGCGAGGCGGTGACGCCGCTCCTCGCGCTGCCTCGGCTCGCCGGCCGGCTCGGCGCCGCCGCGATCCTGGTCAAGGACGAGGGCCGGCTGCCGACCGGCTCGTTCAAGGCGCGCGGCTTGGCGCTCGCGGTGTCGATGGCGAAGGCGCTCGGCATCAAGCACATGGCGATGCCGACCAATGGCAATGCGGGGGCGGCGCTTGCCGCCTATGC
>JBOHIG010000003.1:0-3856 GCA_050725815.1 Xanthobacteraceae bacterium | reverse complement strand
GTGCTGATCCGCTTGCGCGGCGAACTCGCTTGAACGTTTGACTGCCGCGATGCAATACCGCTCAAAAATCAATAAACAGGCCCTTGCGCGCGAACTTCGGATGGTCAAGATGATGGCCCTTTCGTGCGGTGCACCCAACGCGCCCGCGAGGAGTTCTCCATGATCGGCCTCGTTCTGGTCACGCACGGGCGGCTCGCCGTCGAGTTCCGCGCTGCGCTGGAGCATGTGGTCGGTCCGCAGTCGCAGATCGAGGCCGTGACCATCGGGCCCGACGACGACGTGGAGCAGCGGCGCAAGGACATCATCGATGCGGTCAAGCGCGTCGACTCCGGCGAAGGTGTGGCGATCCTCACCGACATGTTCGGCGGCACGCCGTCGAACCTCGCGATCTCGGTGATGAGCCGGCCCAAGGTGGAAGTCCTGGCCGGCATCAATCTTCCGATGCTCGTCAAGCTCGCCAAGATCCGCGAGGAGTCGCCCCTGCAAGAGGCCGTCGCCGCCGCCCAGGAGGCCGGCCGCAAATACGTCACCATCGCCAGCCGTGTGCTCACCGGGAAATGAGCGATCCGCGCGGAGCACATGGCGATCAATCTGCCGGCGCGCCCGCGGACGGCCAGCCGGTCGTGCGCGTGCTCGAGATCTGCAACAAGAAGGGCTTGCACGCGCGCGCGTCAGCCAAATTCGTGCAGACGGTCGAGCAGTTCGATGCCGACGTGAAGGTCACGCGCGGCCATGAAACCGTGGGCGGCACCTCGATCATGGGCCTGATGATGCTCGCCGCGGGCACCGGCACGACCATCACGGTTACGGCGACCGGCACAGAAGCAGCGCAGGTGGTCGAGGCGCTAGCGGCGCTGGTGAGCGGGCGCTTCACCGAAGAAGAATAGCCGGCGCAATTCGCACTGCCGTCGATGCATCCTCCGCTCATCGCCGTCAGGCGGCTTCCTTCGCGAGCACCTTCGCAGCAAGCCGCAGGTCGGCGACGAAATGGCGATACTCGCTGCTTGTCGGCGACCGGAGTTCGCGCGGCCTTCAAAAAGCCGCTCCGGAGCGAGCGATTCCAAGCACATAAAGAAATCTTTATATCTTTATTGCGCCGTGGTTTTCGCGCTGCTATAGCCCCGTTGACAAACTCCGTAGCTCACGGCCCGTCACCCCATTCGTTGACCAATCCAAGGATCGTCATGACCGCGTCGCCAAAAGCCAAAGCAGCAGCAGCCGACTATGTCGTCAAGGACATCGGCCTCGCCGACTGGGGCCGCAAGGAAATCGCCATCGCCGAGACCGAGATGCCCGGCCTGATGGCGACGCGGGAGGAATACGGGCCCAAGCAGGTACTCAAAGGCGCGCGCGTCGCCGGCTCGCTGCACATGACCATCCAGACCGCGGTGCTGATCGAGACGCTGACCGCGCTCGGCGCCGATGTGCGCTGGGCCTCCTGCAACATCTACTCGACGCAGGATCACGCCGCCGCCGCGGTCGCGGCCGGCGGCACGCCGGTGTTCGCGGTGAAGGGCGAGAGCCTGGAAGAGTATTGGGACTACACCCACCGCATCTTCGAGTGGAGCGATGGCGGCACGCCCAACATGATCCTCGATGACGGCGGCGACGCCACGCTTTTGATTCACCTCGGCCTGCGCGCCGAAAAGGGCGACACCAAGTTCCTCGACGGCGCGACCAACGAGGAAGAGGAGGTGCTGTTCGCCTCGATCAAGAAACGCCTCAAGGACAAGCCCGGCTGGTACGGCGAATGCGCCAGGAACATCAAGGGCGTCACCGAGGAGACGACCACCGGCGTGCACCGGCTCTATGAGATGCAGAAGAAGGGCACGCTGTTGTGGCCTGCGATCAACGTCAACGACTCGGTCACCAAGTCGAAATTCGACAATCTCTACGGCTGCCGCGAATCGCTGGTCGACGGCATCCGCCGCGGCACCGACGTGATGATGGCCGGCAAGGTCGCGATGGTGGCGGGCTTCGGCGACGTCGGCAAAGGCTCGGCGGCCTCGCTGCGCCAGGCCGGCTGTCGCGTGATGGTGTCCGAGGTCGATCCGATCTGCGCATTGCAGGCGGCGATGGAGGGCTACGAGGTCGTCACCATGGAAGACGCCGCGCCACGCGCCGACATCTTCGTGACCGCCACCGGCAATGTCGACGTCATCACCCTCGACCACATGCGCAAGATGAAGGACCGCGCGATCGTCGCCAATATCGGCCACTTCGACTCGGAGATTCAGGTGGCGGCGCTGAAGAACCTCAAGTGGCACAACGTCAAGCCGCAGGTCGACGAGATCGAATTTCCCGACGGCAAGCGCATCATCCTGCTGTCCGAGGGGCGGCTGGTGAACCTGGGCAACGCCATGGGCCACCCGTCGTTCGTGATGTCGTCGTCGTTCACCAACCAGACGCTCGCGCAGATCGAACTGTGGACCAATCCCGGCAAGTACGAGAAGAAGGTGTACACGCTGCCTAAGCGTCTCGACGAGAAGGTCGCGCGGCTGCATCTCGCCAAGATCGGCGTGAAGCTGACAGAACTGAGCGACAAGCAATCGAGCTACATCGGTATTCCGGTGGACGGCCCGTACAAGCCGGAGCAATACCGGTATTGAGCCGGAGGGGCGGCGCGCCTATGTTAGCGGCGAACGAGGTTTTACGCTGCTTGTAGAGACGTTTACCCACTGTCCCCATTACGAACTTGTAACCCAAAGGGACACATTTTCTGCTACATTGGAAGGCGATGTGGACGGCGAGGCAGCAAGAGGCTGCGCTTCTCTTGGGAGAGCAAAGATGTGGTCGTTTCTTCGCGCCGGTTCGCTGGGTCTGGTCCTTGCATCCGGCATCGTCATGAGCGCCGGCGCCCAGCAGCACCCCGCGGCGGGCCTTCCGCTTCCGCGGACATCGCTGTCGGATGCCGAGCAGGCGCGCGCCGTACAGGCGGCGAGCCCGCAGGGCCCGATCGCCTCGCCCTCGCAATTGCACCCGGACTCCTCGCGCGCCTCGGGCACCGACCGCGTTGTGGTGAGCCGCGTGCAGTCGGTCGGCGCCGACAAGACCGACCAGCGGCTCGCGGTCGTCACGCTTTACGAGTATGAGAGCAACACCACCGTCAATCGGCTGGTCGACGTCAACAGCGGCGCGGTGATCGAAGAGGATCGCCAGCAGGGCAGCGGCGCACCGGTTGCGACGGTCGAAGGCCAGTATGCGGAATCGCTGCTTCGTGCCGACGCGCGGGTGCGCAAATTGCTCGAGCCGTTCCAGGGTAACGCCACGTTCTCCCTGCTGCTCACGACCACGGAAGATCGCAGCAGCCCGTTGTACGGCAAGCGCGTGCTGAGCGCGATCATCTCGACGCCCGAAGGCTTCCTGACCGGCGGTCCCCGGATTTCGGTGAACCTCACCGACGCCGCAGTCATCGTCCAGCCGCGTTAAGCATTACGGCGTTTCGGTTTTTTTGGGGGGGGGCGGCGATGAACCGCCCCCCTTTCATTTTCAATGGCCGCACGGCTATCCTTGCGACGAACGCCGGATCGCATTCGGACCGGCACGGATACGAGGCGGTCATGGTGATGAAGCGGATTCTGTGCGCCGGATCGGCGCTGGTCGTTGTCGGTTGCATCGTGGTGGCGATCGCCTGGGCGCAGACCGCGACCGGATCAAGCCGGAAGCCATCGCAAACCGTCGCGCAACGCTCCCCGAGCGATCCCGACATCCAATACGGCGCCGTCCCGATTCCACTGCCGAGCCTACAACGTCCGCCGTCGCCAACGGGCGCACCGACCGGCGGCGGGCAACAGGGCGCGCCATCGACCGGTGGCGGGCCGCAGCCCGGCGCAGGCGGTCCGCCGCGGCCCTCGCC
>JBOHIG010000002.1:0-12411 GCA_050725815.1 Xanthobacteraceae bacterium | reverse complement strand
GGCCGTGACCGCCCGGACCTTGAAGGTGCCCGAAGCAAAGCGCCCGCGGGTCTATTACGCGCGCGGCCCGCGTGGGCTTGAGACCGGTCTCGGCGGCTCGATCAATGTCGAGACCATCGAATTCATCGGAGCGCGGAACGTGGCGGGCGGTCAGCGCGGCGGGCTCGCCAATGTCTCTATCGAACAAGTGCTGGTGTGGGATCCGGAAGTGATCGTCACCATCGATCGGGACTTCGCCCGCGACGTGCGGACCGATCCGCGCTGGGCGTCGGTGTCGGCGGTGAAGGCAGACCGCGTGCACCTGTCGCCCAAGCTGCCCTTCGGGTGGGTCGATTTCCCGCCGTCGGTGAACCGGCTGATCGGCCTGTGGTGGCTGGCGAAGATCCTCTATCCGGGTTTGTTTCCGGAGGATTTGCGCCCGCTCACGCGGGACTTCTACAAGCGCTTCTATCACGTCGTGCTGTCCGACGCGCAGATCGAACGCGTGCTGGCCGGACGGGATTGAGCTGAAGCTTCAGGCGTAGCTACTTCCCGCCGACGAGCGCCAGATATTCCCACACAAAGGTCGCAGCAGCGAGCGCCGTCACCTCGGCGTGGTCGTAAGGCGGACTCACTTCGACAACATCCATCCCGACGAAATCAAGCCTGCCCAGGCGACGCAGCATCGCCTGCATTTGCCAGCTTGCCAGCCCCCCGATCTCCGGAGTCCCAGCGCCGGGGGCAAAGGCAGGGTCGAGAACATCGATATCGAGGCTGAGGTATGCGGGGACGTCGCCGATGACCGCTGCGGCTCGTTCGGCAATGGTGCGCGGCCCCAGTTCGTGCACGTCCTCGGCCGTTATGATTGTGACACCCTTCGCAACTGTCCAATCGTGCACGTCCTTCTGAACCGGAGAACGGATGCCAATCTGCACGGTACGCCCCGGATCGATCAGCTGCTCCTCGATGGCGTGGAAGAACACTGAGCCGTGGGCATAGCGCTGGCCGAAGTTATCCGGCCAGGTGTCCACATGAGCGTCGAAATGAACCAGGGCCAGCGGCTTCCCGCGCCTTTTGGCAGCGGACCGCAGCAGCGGCAGCGTTACCGTATGGTCGCCGCCAAGCGCGATCAGGTGCTCAAAAGCCGCCGCTTGTTGCTCTATGAGCGAGAGGCTTCCGGGTATGTCACCCAGTGCAATGCGGACGTCGCCGATGTCCGCCACCGACAGCGCCGCCGGATCGATCCGCCACCGTGGATGATCGCCGTCCACCAGCATGCGGCTTGCCTGGCGGATGGCGGACGGCCCAAAGCGGGCGCCACTGCGATGGGTCGTGCCTATATCGAACGGAATGCCGGCGATGTGGAACGAAGCGTCGTCGGCGCGGCTCGTGATCGCAAGAAAGCTTGGCGGCAAAGCGAAGGTCGGCACGCTCGCCATTGTCATACTGCGGTGAAACGGAAGACGGCCGCCGCGACCGTACATGTCCAGCGACCCGCCGGGTCGCCTTCGGCAGCGGCGGTCAACGACGTGCTGTCGATGATCAGGTTGCTGGCCTCATAAACGCGCTTGCGTTCGTTCCAGGCCGCGTCCGGATTGAACTCAACGCCCAATGTCGAAGCCAACATGGTCGCGGCGAGATCTTCCGCGTAGTCTCCGCTCTCCTCACGCGTCATGCCGTAGCCGTGGTGTTCGGAGATGTAGCCGTACATCGCCGGGTCCGCCGGGCGCGCGAGCCCAATGCTCGCGTGAATGCGCCGGCCGGGCTCGTTCGTCTCGGTTCGCGCCATGACGCAGAATGTGATCTCGCCGGGCCGCAACGTGCCGACACCTTTTGCCCGCTCGATCTGCTGACAACGCGGAGGCAGAATCGACGAGACGCTGACCAGATTCTGCTGTTCGATATCTGCGTCGCGCAACGCCAGCTCGAAGGCCGTCAGCCGCTCGCGATGGACACCAACGCCGCTGGTCAGAAAAAAACTTGTCGGAACTGGAAACATGCTGGTTCAATTGGGTTGGGGATCGGTCAATGTCAACGCCCGCCCCTTCGCCAAGGTCGAAGATAGCACAGTAGACCCGCTCACGACTCATATAGTGAACTCGTGTTTACTGGAGGATGACAGCGTAGGGATTAGCGGACAAGATTGGCAACATGACCCAGCGCTTCCTCCCCGGCCTTGCGATCGCATTCGCCGTGCTGTTAGCGGGAGTGATCGTGGCGTTCGCAGTCGGGCGCTATCCAGTCAGCCTCGGCGATCTCGCCGACGTGCTATGGTCACACCTGAGGGGACGGCCGACCAACGCGTCGCCGGCGGCGGAGAACGTGATCCTGCTGGTGCGCGGGCCGCGCGTGGTGGCGGCGCTGCTGATCGGCGCGGCGCTGGCGGTCGCCGGCGCCGCCTTCCAGGGCCTGTTCCGCAATCCTCTGGTGTCGCCCGATATTCTCGGCGCGTCCTCGGGCGCGGCGCTCGGCGCGGTCATCGGCATCTATTTCTCGCTCGGCATCATCGGCATCGAGATTCTGGCCTTCGCGGGCGGGCTCGCGGCGGTCGCGGCGGTGTACGGCATCGGCTCGATGCTGCATTCGCGCGACCCGATCCTGGTTCTGGTGCTGACCGGCGTCGTAGTCGGCGCGCTGCTCGGCGCTGGCGTCGGGCTCGTGAAGTATCTCGCCGATCCCTACAACCAGCTTCCGGCGATGACGTTCTGGCTGCTCGGCAGCCTCGCCGCCACCGACGCGTCCGACCTCGTGCCGCTCGCCGGCCCGGTGATGCTCGGCGCCGCAGTGCTGGTGGCGCTGCGCTGGCGCATGAACGTGATGTCGCTGCCGGAGGAGGAAGCGCGCGCGCTCGGCGTCGCCACAGGGCCGCTGCGCATCGCCATCGTCGCGGCGGCGACGCTGGTGACCTCGGCGAGCGTCGCGACCTCCGGCGTGATCGGCTGGGTCGGCCTGGTGGTGCCGCACCTGGCGCGCGCGCTGGTCGGGCCCGATTTTCCCAAACTGCTTCCGACTTCGGCGCTGCTCGGCGGCGGCTATCTGCTGCTGATCGACACGCTGGCGCGCACCGCCGCGCCGATCGAGATCCCGCTCGGTATCCTGACGGCGGTGATCGGCACGCCGTTCTTCATCTGGCTGCTCGCCAGCATGCAGCGGAGCTGGTCGTGACCCTCGCCGGCCGCAACCTTACCATCGGCTATAGCGACCGCGTGGTCGGGCGTGGGCTCGACCTGTCGCTGACGCAGGGCGAGGTGCTGGCGCTGCTTGGGCCGAACGGTGGCGGCAAGACCACGCTGCTCAAGACGCTGCTCGGCCTGCTGCGCCCGCTCGACGGCGAGGCGCAGATCGATGGGCGCTCGCTGGCGAGCTACTCGATCCGCGAGCGCGCGCGCCGCATCGCCTATGTGCCGCAACTGCATACGCCGACCTTCGCCTTCACGGTCGAAACCGTCGTGCTGATGGGCCGCACCGCGCACGGCAACCTGTTCAGCCGCCCGTCGACGAAGGACCGCGAGGTGGCGTCGCACGCACTCGCCGAATTCGGAATCGTGCATCTGGCTCCCCGTCCCTACACCATGATCTCCGGCGGCGAACGCCAGCTTGTGCTTTTGGCCCGGGCGCTGGCACAGGAGCCGCAATTCATCGTGCTCGACGAGCCGACGGCGAGTCTCGACTTCGGCAACCAGGGCAAGGTCATGCGCGAGATCCGCGCGCTGGCGGCGGCCGGCCACGGCGTGCTGTTCACCACCCACGATCCCAACCACGCGCTGCGGGCCGCCGACCGCGCCTACCTCCTGCGCGACGGCGCGCGCGTCGCCGAAGGCCCGGTGCGCGAGGTGCTCACGCGCGACCAGCTCGAAGCGCTCTACGACGCGCCGGTGGAGACGCTCACCGATCCGGCCAGCGGACAGAGGGCGTTCCTGCCGGGATAATCGGTTCGACGCCGCAGCCTCGCGGCGTTCCGGTCAGGCGCGCCACAGAAATGAAACGAGCCCCGCCGGAACGGGGCCGCTCCATTCGCAATCCGTGTGCGATTAGCAGCGCGTGCGCTTGCGAACCACCACGTTGCCGTTTGGACGGCGCTCACGCACTGTCACAGTCCGGCAGTCGCGATCGCGACGGATGACGCGCCGCTCGCGATCCGAACCGTAGTGGCGGTAATAGTGACGATCGCTGCCGACGCGAACGTCGACGCCCGGAACGTCAATCGAAACCTGCGCTCCGGCAGGCACCGCTGCAATCAATGTCCCCGCCGCAATGATGCCGATAACGAGCTTCCTCATCAAAACCTCCTTTGCATCCCACCCTCGTGGGGGCAAACGCGGCAAAGAAGCGATTGTTTCGAAAATCGTTTGAACGCGTCCTGGTTTCTTCGCGAAACGCGGTTCATGCGTGCTGTTCCTAATGATGTCTCCCGCAGAACCCCCGCAGAACTTCGCAAAGGCGAGGCCGGGAACCATTTCCTGGCTTGTAGCGTTTTCATCGCGGCTCGTAATTCAATGTTTGGAGGACACCATGGGACGCGGTCTCTTGTTGTGGCTCATCGGCATTCCGCTGCCGATCATTCTGGTCATCTGGCTGTTCGGCGGGTTGAGCTGACGGCAGGCGATTTTCACGCGCGGCGACGACGTTTGTTGCCCGTGGAGCCCGGCCCCTGCCGGGCTTTCGCTTTTCTGCTACAGTCGCCGGCGTCTTTGAAAGGGTGCCGACGATGGCCAGGAAAGCAGCCGGCAAGCCGGCAAGCGACTATCTCATCCGCCCCGATCCGCTCGACCCGCGGTTGACCGAACGCGTCACCGGCGTCGACCAGACCGGCGCGAAGATCGAGACCCGGGTCACGGTCGAGCGCGCGCTGACGATCTTCCTCAATTCGCAGGAGATCGTGACCGCGATGACGATCGGCGACTATCCCGACTATCTCGCCATCGGCTACCTGCTCAATCAGAACATGCTCAGGCCCGACGACGTGGTCACCAAGGTGGACTACGACGAGGAGCTCGCGGTCGTGGTGGTGCGGACCAAACGCAAGACCAATTACGAGAAGAAGCTCAAGAAGAAGGTGCAGACCTCGGGTTGCGCGCAGGGCACCGTGTTCGGCGACCTGATGGAGGCGCTCGAGGACGTCAAGTTGCCGGACGCGGAGCTGCGCACCTCATGGCTCTATGCGCTGACCAGCAAGATCAACACCACGCCGTCCCTCTATCTCGAGGCGGGCGCGATCCACGGTTGCGTGCTCGCGGTCGAGGACCGGCCGCTGGTCTATATGGAGGATGTCGGCCGCCACAATGCGGTCGACAAGATCGCCGGCTGGATGTTCAAGCATCGCGTGCGCCCCGACGACAAGATCTTCTACACGACGGGACGGCTCACCTCGGAGATGGTGATTAAGACCGTGCGCATGGGCATCCCGATCCTGGTGTCGCGCTCGGGCTTCACCGCCTGGGGCGTGGAGCTTGCCAAGAAGGCAAACCTCACGCTGATCGGCCGCGCGCGCGGCAAGCGTTTCGTCGCGCTCGCGGGCGAAGAGCGCATCGTGTTCGACCAGGACCTGCGCCACGTCGAAGAGGAGAGCGCCAAGCATCGGCGCAAGGCGGCGGTGCATGATGAGTGACTCGCAAAGTGCCGCGAGCGGCAGGGTGTCCGGGTCGCGGGCCGCGCACTCCACCTCTCCCCAGCGGGGAGAGGTCGGCGAGCGAAGGCGAGCCGGGTGAGGGGGTTCGAGCTTCTCGATAGGCTTGAACCCCCTCACCCCACCCCTGCCCACCCTACGGCTTTTCGGGGATCACGCTTCAGCGCGCGATCTGCGCCCGCCATGCAAATGCCTTGCGCTCAAGTACGGCGAAGACGCCGTGTTCCAGCATCAGCATCAAGATGACGAAGATGGCGATCCAGGACAGCATCTGGACCATGTTGAACTGGCCGAACCAGAAGAAGAACATATAGCCGATGCCGTATTTGAGCCCGAAGGTCTCGGCCAGCGCCACGATCTTCCAGGTCACGCCGAAGGCATAGCGGAATGCCGAAAAGATATAGGGCATGAGCTGCGGCAGGTAGACCTTGCGGATGAGCAGCGGCCGTTGCGCCTTGAACGTCAGCGCCATGTCGATCAGGGACTTGTCCATGGCCTTGGCGCCCTCGAAGATGTTCACCGCGACATAGGGCGTAACCACCGCCATCACCGCAATCAGGCCGCCAGCTTCGCTGAAGCCGAACCACAGGACCGCGAGAAAGACCATCAGGATCGTTGGGATCGTCAGCATCAAGGGGATCACGGCCATCAGCGCGCGTTCCAGAAACTTGCTCAGTCCCATCGCCAAACCAATCGCGATCCCCGCCAGCATCGAGGCGGCGAACGCGACAAAGATTCGGGCGAGCGTAATCGCGATATGATGATAGGCCGTTATGTTCTCGGGCCCCGGGGCTGAGAAGTTCGCGACGATGGTACGACCGATGGTCGCCGGCCCGGGCAGGACCTCGGGGTCGTTCATCAGCCAGGATGCGGCCGCCCAGAGCACGAGCAGCACCACGATCGAGCCCACACGCAAGCCGATGTCTTTGACATGGGACGGCATTACGCCTTTGCCTCCAGGACGCTGAAGAACTCGCGCACCAAGGTCTTTTCCAGATCGAGAATCCCGGGATTCTCGGGCTCCCGCGGCCGCGGAAAGTCGATCGGCACCTGCTTGAATATCCGCGCCGGTTTCGTGCTCATCATGTAGATGCGATCCGAAAGATACACTGCTTCCGAAAGGTCGTGAGTCACGAACAGGATCGTCGGCTTGGCGCGCGCGAAAATTTCCATGAGGTCGAACCGCATCTTTCGCGCGGTGATGGCGTCCAGATGGCTGAACGGTTCGTCCATCAGCAGGATGTCGGGCTCGATGGCGAGCGCGCGGGCGATCGCCACCCGCTGCTGCATTCCGCCCGACAGGTTCAGCGGATAGTTTCGCTCCTGCCCGGCCAGCCCGACCATCTCCAGGTACTTCGTAACCAGCTCCCGCCGGCGTTCCCGCAGGACATTCTGCGCTTCAAGAACAAAGTTGATGTTGTCTTCGACAGTCAGCCAGTTCAGCAGCCGGGCGCTCTGGAAGACGTAGCCGATGCGGGGTTGCGAACCGGCCCGGCCCGACCTCGGCGAGGCCGTGACCGAGCCCTCGTCATATGACTCGATGCCGGCAATGATGTTGAGCAGGGTCGACTTCCCGCAGCCCGAAGGACCGACGATGCTGACGAACTGGCCTTCGCTCACCGTCAGGCTGATAGAATCGATCACGACGAATGTCTCTTCGCCGCCCGGGGCGACAAACCGCTTCGTGAGTTTGTCGATCGCGATGGCGGTGGGCGTGCCGACGTCCGGATTCTCAGCCCGCCGATACATCACATGCGCCATATCGACCGCTCCCCATGCTCGCATGTCAGCGCGCGGGCATACGCAGCGCGGAACGCGCTGTTGAACACAGGACTTCGCGCTCGCGCCATTGGCTCAGGTTGCAAATTGCGGTCTCCAGGCAAAGGCACGACGCTCCCACAGGCGGAAAATCAAGAGGTCGATCAGAACCATGACGATCATGAAGCTCACGCCCCATGCGAGCATCATGTCGACCCGCGTACTCTGGAACCAGTTGATCAGCTCCTGACCGACGCCGTCGCCTGCCCCGAATGCTTCCGCAACCAGGGCGATCTTCCATGACAAGGACAGTGCGATCCGCAACGAGGAGAATATGTAGGGCATGAGCTGGGGAATGAGCACCTTCCGCAGCACGAGGGATCGATCGGCCTTGAACGCGCGCGCCATCCCGAGCAGCTCCTTATCCACCGCCTTGGTGCCCTCCCAAATGTTCATCACGACAAACGGGAAGACGATCAGCACGATAGTCAGGATCGGCGCGACATCCGACAACCCGAACCACAGGACCGCGAGAAATGCCCAGCAGACGGCCGGGATCGTCAGCAGGACCATGATCCAGCTGTCGAAGAAGATCTCGACTGAGCGCCGCAATCCCATCAGCAGGCCGAGCGCAATCCCGATCAGCATCGAAATCGCGAAGCCTTCGAATATCCGCAACAGCGTCTTTCCGACCACGGCATAGGAAGCGGGGTCGCTGTAGATCAGCACCATGCGATCCAGCAGCTCGGCCGGGCCCGGCAAGTACATCGGCAGGGCGAACAGTGAGATGACATACCAGATGAGAATGCCGAGCCCGATGGTGATCAGGCCCGGCAGGATCTGGTTTCCAGCGCGCTTCACGCTCTTGATCCGTGTCCGCGTGTTATTTGGCCAGAAGGATCGCGTGCTTCTCCTTGGAGGGCACTTTCTTCAAAACGCCGTGCTTCTTGGCGAGCTCCAGGAACTGCCACTGGGCATCGACGGCCTTCCGGTCCCATTCGGTGAGGAAGAGCCGTTTCTCCGCGAGCAGCTTCTTGTAGGTCGCGATGACCTTGGGAGACGTTACGCCCGCGACCTTGCCGTACTTCTTGACGGCCGCGTCGAGGTTCTCGGGTTTGCGCAGCCATCGAAACGAGTCCATGACCGCGGCTGCATAGTTCTTCGCTCTGGCGGGATCCTGGTCGACCCAGCTCCTCCAGGCGACCAGCGGAGCCGTCCACACGATGGGATAGCCGGTCTTCTTCTTCCAGTATTCGTTGGGCGTGAAGAGCGAGCGGAACTTGTCCGGCTGAGACAGCGCCCGGACGGTGAACGAGCTGATGTTCACCATCGCGTCGACGTCGCCCCGTTCCAGCAGCTTGAACAAGGCCGGCGGCGCCAGTTGCACGATCTTCGTATCTTTCACGATGTCGATGCCGTGGGCCTCGCGCAAAGCCGTCTGCACCGCCGTGAACACACCGGCGCCGGTCGACCAGACCCCGACACGCTTGCCGCGCAGGTCGGCGGGCTTCTTGATCGGCGAGTTCTTGGGAACGAAGATGCCGTGAAAGACCGTCAGCCCGCCGCCGATGATCGCCCAGTCGACACCCTGATTGATCTTCTGGATCGACTCCATGCCCGAATAGGTCGTGGCCAGGGTTTCCTTGGACGGCAGACCGGCCAGGAAGGCGGCGAACGGCCGGACGTCGACTTCGAGATCGATGCCGTGCTTGCGGAAGACGCCGGCGTCGCGGGCGCCCAGCCAATTGAGCACGAACACGCTGTTTTGCGGGATGACCGCCTTGACCTTTTGCAGCGCCTGCTTTTGCGCGCTCTGCGCCAGCGTGGGAATCCCGGCGAGTGCAAACGCCAGCACCGCGAGGCAAGCGATCACAGCATTCTTGCCCTTCATCGTTTCCTCCTGATCTGCACCGTCATCGACGGTCGCGCCGTCGCCCAATTGCTCGGTCGCCCATTGCTCACATGCAGAGCTCTGCGGGCTCACGCCAAAGGCGACGCGAGGTGCTCAAGGAAAACACGACTTGCGCCTCAGGGGTTCTGGGGCGTTTGCGCGCACCCCTCGTAATTGCGCGATACTTCCGATAGTCCCACTATGGACCGATTGTCGCAGTGGCCGCGCGCCGGACCGGCAACAGCCCATGACACCTGCAATGTGACATTTGCAATGAGCGCACCATCACCTCTCGGGCTTATCCTTGCCGGCGGGCTGGCGCGCCGGATGGGCGGCGGCGACAAGGCCCGTATCGCGATCGGCGGCCGCACCATCCTCGATCGCGTGCTGGCGACCATGACGCCGCAATGCTCGACGCTCATCATCAACGCCAACGGCGATCCTGCGCGCTATGCCGACACCGGCCTTCCGGTGGTCGCGGACTCCGTGCCGGACTTCGCCGGTCCGCTGGCCGGCATCCTGGCCGGGCTGGACTGGGCGGCGGCGCATGCACCGGACGTTACCGACATCGCCAGCGTGCCGGGCGACTGCCCATTCCTGCCCGCCGATCTGGTGGAGCGGCTCATCGCGGCGCGCGCCGCGGCCGGTACGCTGCTCGCCTGCGCGCGTTCGGGGGAGTGGCGGCATCCGGTGGTGGGCCTGTGGCCGGTGGCCTTGCGCAAGGACCTGCGCCGGGCGCTGACCGTGGAAGGCCTGCACAAGATCGAGATCTGGACTGCCCGCCATGGCGTCGCAATTGCCGACTGGCCAGCGGAGCCGATCGATCCGTTCTTCAACGTCAACACGCCCGAGGACGTAGCGGCGGCGGAGCGCATTGCGCTGCGGTAGAGCTTTGGTTGGAGCAGTCTTTGCCGAAAACCGGTTGCCACTTTTCGGGATCATGCTCTGATGCGGCTTCGGGTCCCCTTGATCCCGCCGCTGAAAATCCCATAATTCATACAGCCTTTGGCTATGTCCTGGGAGGATTCGCTATGCGCAGCTTTCTCGTGTCCTGCGTCGTCGCCGTCGTGATCGCCGTCGGTGCGGCTGCCGTCCTCAGCTACGTGCAGAAGCCGTCCGAGATGGCGTTCGTGTCGCCAACCGGCGTGCGCATCTAGATTAGCTTCGCTACTCCACCAGCGCGGCATAGGAGAGGAAGCCGACGGTCGCGCCGGGCGCGACCGCGGTCACCTCCTCCGACAACTCGATCAAACCGTCGGTTTCGGTCAGCGAGGTGATGACGCCGGCGCCGTCTTGCGCATGCTTGATCGCCTCGATGGCGCCGTCGGCCGAGCGCACCAGCTTGACGCGCACATATTCCCGTCGGCCGGCGCGCTTCTTGTAGGCAAAACCCGCGCGCACCGGCAGCGGCATCAGCGGCGACGCCTCCGCGCCGGCAAGGCGCAGCAGCAGCGGCCGCACCACCCGCGCAAACGTCACGAACACCGCCACCGGATTGCCGGGCAGCCCGACGAAGGCCGCACCCTCCCCCGCTTTCGCGCCGGCAATGACGCCCATCGCGACCGGGCGGCCCGGCTTGATGCCGACGCGCCAGAACACGAGCGTGCCGACGCTTTCCACCGCGTTGCGCACATGATCGGCCTCGCCGGTCGACACCCCGCCCGACGTGAGCACGAGGTCGTGCTCCCTCGCCGCCGCCGCGATGGCCGCGGCCAGGCGGTCGCGATCGTCGGGCAGGATGCCGAGATCGGTGGCCTGCGCACCCATCTGGTCGAGCAAACCCGCGAGCAGGAAACGGTTGGCATCGAACAGCCCGGCCGGCGGCAGCGCGCGGCCGGGCTCGACGATCTCGTCGCCGGTGGAAAACACCGCGACCCTGACCCGCCGCCTTACCGGCAATTCGGTGAGCCCGACCGCGGCGGCGAGCGCGACATGCGTGGCGGTGAGCCGCCACCCCGCCGGCAGCATCACCGAACGCACCTGCAAATCTTCGCCGGCGGAGCGGGCATTGGCGCCGCACTTGAGGCCCGCCGGCACCACCACCGTGCCATCCTCGACGCGCGTGTCCTCCTGCATGAAGACGGTGTCCGCGCCCTTGGGCATGGGCGCCCCGGTGAAAATGCGGATCGCCTCGCCTGCGCCAAGCGCGTGCGTTGCGGCGCTGCCGGCGGTGATCCGGTCGACAACCTCGAGGCGGGTGTCGCCGTCCGCCTCGAGATCGGCGTGGCGCACCGCGTAGCCGTCCACCGCCGAATTGTCGAACGGCGGCAGATCGATCGGCGCCACCACGTCGCGCGCAATCACACGGCCGCGTGCGGCACGGACCGGCGCGGATTCAATTTCGGCGATCGGCGTCACACGCTCGGCGATCAGCCGCTCCATCTCCACGATGGGAAGGAGCGCGCCGCCGAAGGCGAAGCAATCGTCGGAAAGCTGCGCCATCAGGCAGCTCCCCTGCCTGCGAGGATTTGCTCGAGCGGTTCGGATTCGATGGTCAAGATGTCGGCGATCTTCTCGATGTCGTCGAGCGCCACCACCGGCAGCTCGGCCTTCAGCGGAACGTCGGAGGCGATGGCGACGATGCAATTGTCGTCAGGATACAGCAGCGGCTTGCCGACGGCGGCGCGACGCACTTCGAGCTTCGGCAACGGCGACGCCTTGTAGCCCTCGACGATCACCAGATCGACCGGCGACAACCGCGCCAGCAGGTCGTGCACCGTCGGCTCCTTGGCGCCGCGCAATTCGTGCACCAGCGCCCAGCGCGCGGCCGAGCCGACCAGCACCTCGGTCGCTCCCGCCATGCGATGGCTGTGCGAGTCCTTGCCGGGCTGGTCGATGTCGAAGCCGTGATGAGCGTGCTTGAGGGTCGATACTGTCAGCCCCCGCGCCACCAGGCACGGGATCGCCTTGCCGAGCAAGGTCGTCTTGCCGGAACCGCTCCAGCCGGCGAGGCCAATGACACGCATGGGAGACTTATACTAATCCCTCCCCCGAAGGGGGAGGGTGGCTCCGAGTGAGCGTAGCGAACGAGGAGACGGGTGGGGATTTGTACCGCGGCAGACCCCACCCGGTCGGCCTTCGGCCGACCACCCTCCCCGCTGCGCGAGGAGGGATGAAATCGCACTCATCTCCACACCTCGTCGGCCAACTCCACGAT
>JBOHIG010000001.1:0-29202 GCA_050725815.1 Xanthobacteraceae bacterium | reverse complement strand
ATGCCGGAAGCGATCACCGAAGGCAAAGCCGAAGGCTATCGCTGGGTCGGCAAGTCGATCGAGCATCAGTTCGGCAAATTCATGTATCCGTCGGCCGGCCATTCGCCCGTGCGCATGCTCTACAAATACGGCGGCTCGATCCTCGCGACCATGAACAACACCAATCGCTGGGTGAAGATGTATCAGTCGGAGAATCTCGAGTTCGTCGTCAACCAGTCGATCTGGTTCGAGGGCGAGGCGAAGTTCGCCGACGTCATCCTGCCGGCCTGCACCAATTTCGAGCGCGTCGACATCTCGGAATGGGCCGGCCTCGGCGGCTACGGCCATCACGGCCAGCAGCAGCTCAATCATCGCGTCATCGTATTCCAGGCGCCGGCGATCGAGCCGACGGGCGAGTCGAAGTCCGACTACTGGATCTTCAACGAGATTCTGAAACCGCTCGGCCTCGCCAACTATTTCTCGGAAGGCTGCAACGAGCTCGACTGGGTCTACCGCATCTATCTCGCGTCCGACCTGCCGAAGGTGATCTCGTGGCGCAAGCTCCTCAAGCGCGGCTACTACGTGGTGCCGGCCGAGAAGGAGAAGCTGCGTCCGCCGGTGTCCTTCCGCTGGTTCTGGGAGAACCGCAAGAAGGACGTGCCGGAGGCGCAGCCGCTGCCGTCCGACTACAAGGAATACCTGGTGGGCCTGCAGACCCAGTCCGGCAAGCTCGAGTTCGAGTGCAGCAGCCTCAAGCGCGTCAACGATCCCGAGCGTCCGCCTATCGTCAAATACGAGCCGGCCGCGGAGGCGATCCACTCGCCGGACTTCGAACGGTATCCGCTGCAGATGCTGACGCCGCACTCGAAATATTCGTTCCACACCCAGGGCGACGGCAAGGACTCGTTCCTGCTCAACATCGAGGACCACCGGGTCAACGTGGAGGACTACTACTACTGGATCATCCGGCTCAACGCCGAGGACGCCGCCGAGCGCGGCATCAAGAAGCACGAGCTGGTGAAGGTCTACAACGACCGCGGCGCGGTGATCTGCGCGGCGCTGCCGACGCAGCGGCTGCCGCGCGGCGTCTGTCACGGCTACGAGTCGTCGGCGGTCTACGACCCGATGGGCGAGCCGGGCAAGTCGGTCGACCGCGGCGGCTGCCTCAATCTGTTGACGCCGCACAAGTCGCAGACCAAGTCCACCCATGCGCTCGCCGGCGCCAATTCGCTTGTCGAGATCGAGGTGTGGGACCGCCGCACCGAGCATATGTCGGAGACGTTTGCTGCGATGGAGAAGGACGCCGAAGTCAAGCGCACGCTGAAGGAAGCGCATCTGGTGCCGGCGAAGTGAGCGAGGCGTTGCCATGAAAAAATGGAACATGATCATCGACGTCGCAGAGTGCACCAACTGTAATCTGTGCACGCTCGCGACCATGGACGAGTATGTCGGCAACGACTGGCCCGGCTATTCGAAACCGATGCCGAAGCACGGACACAAGTGGATCAACATCCTGCAGAAGGAGCGCGGGCAGGTCACCGGCCAGTCGCCGATGATCGACATCGCCTACGTGCCGACCATGTGCAACCAGTGCGACGACGCGCCCTGCGTCGCCAAGGGCCGCGGCGCCGTGAAAAAGCGCGACGACGGCATCATCATCATCGACCCGGAGCTGGCGAAGGGCCGCACCGACCTCGTCGACGCCTGCCCCTACGGCCACATCTGGTGGAACGACGAACACGACGTCCCGCAGGCCTGGAATTTCGACGCTCATCTGATCGACCAAGGCTGGCAGCAGACCCGCGGCCATCAGTCGTGCCCGACCGGCGCCATGCGCGCGGTCTATGCCGAGGACGAGGAGATGGCGCGCAAGGTGCGCGAGGAGAACCTCGACGTGATGCGACCCGAGCTCGGCACGCACCCGCGCGTGTATTACCGCAACCTCTGGCGCTATTCGAAATGCTTCATCGGGGGCTCGGTCTCGGCGGAGGCGAACGGCGTCGTCGATTGCGTCGAGGGCGCGACCGTCCGGCTCCTCAAGAACGGGCTTCTGGTCGAGGAGGCCAGGAGCGACAACTACGGCGACTTCAAATTCGACAAGCTGAACGAGAATTCGGGCGCCTATGTCGTCGAGGTCGAGGCCGGCGGGAAACGCAAGTCGGTCAACGCGAAGCTCGGGGCCAGCGTCAATCTGGGCGAGGTCAGGCTGTAACTTTGCGCCGCCACCATTGAATGAGAGACGGCGCCACGCGCTCTGAAGCTCCCTCTCCCCGCAGGGGAGAGGGAACCGGCACCGTTCGCCGCAATGAAATGCTACAAGCGAATTTCGCAATGATCGATTCCCCCTCCCTCATCATCCCTGCCCTCGGTCCCATCTACGCATGCCTTGCGCCCTGGGCCGAGGCGCTGCTGCGTGCGGTGGTCGGCCTGTGGCTGATACCGCATGGCTTGCGCAACACCTTCGGGTTCTTCCCGACCACCGGCACCCGCTCTCACAGCGTCAGCGAGCTTGCGGCGCAGCTCGACCGCGACGGCTACCGGCCCGGCAAACTGTGGGCGCCGGCGATCTCGATCGTGCAGCTCGCCGGCGGGCCGATGCTCGCACTCGGCCTGTTCACGCGCCCGGTCGCGTTCGCGATCCTGATGTTCCTGATCGTGACCAATTTCGAGCGCTGGCGGGTCGGCAAGTATTTCTGGAACCAGCTCGGCCTCGAGTACACGCTGATGTGGACGGTCGCGACGATCTATTTCCTGGTGCATGGCGGCGGCCGCATCTCACTCGACCACCTCATCGGCCGCGCGTTCTGAGAGACCAGCGGATGGCTAGGCTGACCTCATGACTCAGAAAACCGACGTCCGTCGCGAGCACTGGGACAACATCTTCGCGCCCAGCTCCTGCCTCGTCATCATCACCACCGTTGACGCGCCGGGCCGCGTCAACGCCGCCTCGTTCGGCACCTGCACGCGCGTGTGTCACGATCCCATGTACATCGCCTTCACCTGCGGGACGAGCAAGGACACCTCCAACAACGTGCTCGCGACCGGCGAATTCACGGTCAATGTGGTGCCGTTCGAGCAAGCCATGCTCGACAAGACGCTCATCTGCGGGCTGCCCTTCAACGCCGACGGGAACGAGCTTGCCAAGGCCGGCCTCACCGCCCTGCCCGCGCGCAAGCTCAAGCCCCCGCGCATTGCGGAATGCCGCAGCCATTTCGAATGCAAGGTCGAGTGGACGCAGCAGTGGCTGCATCGTCTCATGGTGTGCGGCCGCGTCGAAGCGGTCAGCATCGACGCCGACTGCATCACGGATCGGGGCTTCATCGTCTGGCACAAGGTGAAGCCCGCGCATTACTGCGGGATGCGCTATCGCGACCGGTTCGTGCCAGCCTACGACAAGCCGACCCGCGGCGTGTGGCGCTACGAGGGGAGCGACGAAGAGTTCCGCGACGGCGAGAACTGGCGCGACGCCTACAAGAGCACGGACTGACGCCCATGGCGGATGCCGACATCGCCCAACCGCCACCGCCTCCGCAGCCAACACAGCCGCCTGCGCGACCTTGGGGCTATCTGGCGACGCTCGCGTGGGGGCTGCTCGCCGCGCTTGCATCGGCGGCGGTTACCACCGCCGCGCTGCCGCTCCTGATCGCCGGCCGCCCCGGCGCCGATTCGATGTACGACGCGCAGACGCTCGGCATCATGTCGGTCGTCGGCGTCATTGCCGAGCTTGTCGTGGTCATCTTTGCGGTGCGACGCTCGGGCCTCAAGGTGTCCGACTATCTCGGCTTCGTCCGCCCGACCCGGCGGCAGGTCGTTATCGCATTCGCGACGATGATCGCGTTTGTCGCCACGGTCGATGTCGTCACGGTCCTGCTCGGCAAGGAAGTGGTCACGCCGTTCCAGGACGAGGTCTATCGTACCGCCGACAGCGCGGTCGCAATGCTCGTTCTGTCCATCGCCGTACTGGTCGCGGCGCCGGTGGGCGAGGAGATCATGTTCCGCGGATTCCTGTTTCGCGGCTGGATACAGACGCCCCGCGACGTGATCCCGGTCATTGTGCTGACCTCCGCGCTCTGGTCGGCCATGCACTCGCAATACGATTGGGTCGGTATCGCTCAGATATTCCTGACCGGGCTGCTGCTGGGATGGCTGCGTTGGTGGAGCGGCTCGACCCTGCTGGTCATCGGACTGCACGCTCTGAACAATATCTGGGCCACCATCCAGACCATCGCCATCAACGAATGGCCGGCGTGACGGCCATTCTGCCGGCTCACCGCGCGTCCTCGCAAAGCAGCGCAAAGCGCGTCACCAAGTCAAAACTACGCTGTTGATCGCCTGCGCTCATTTGTGGCTTGATCCGGCCAGCATCACAGGACCCGCCAATGCCGTTCGCCGTGGCCGTCGATATCGGCGGCACTTTTACCGACCTTGTCGCCTACGACCCCGGCAGCCATCAGGTCGTCTATTCCAAGAGCCCGACCACCTACGGCAACTTCGTCGAAGGCATCCTCGATTGCTTCGCGAAGGTGAAGCTCGAGCCGCACACCGCGAGCCTGGTCAACCACGGCACCACGCTGGTCATCAATTCGCTGATCCAGCGCAAGGGCGCGAAGGCCGCGCTGGTGACCACCCGCGGCTTCCGCGATGTGCTGGAGATCGCGCGCGGTAACCGGCCCGATCCGTTCGACCTGCACTACCGCCGCGATGAGCCGCTGATCCCGCGCCCGCTGCGGCTCGAGATCGACGAGCGCGTCGCCAGCACCGGCGACATCATCGCGCCGCTCGATGTCGCCGCTCTTTCCCCGCTCGCGGAGAAACTCACGGCGCTCAACGTCGAGGCAGTCGCGATCTTCTTCATGAATTCCTACGCCAACCCCGCGCACGAGGAGCAGGCGGCGGACGCGCTGCGCGCGCTGCTGCCCGGCGTCTATGTCACCTGCTCGACCGAGCTCACGCGCGAGTGGTACGAATACGAGCGCTCCTCGACGGTCGCCGCCAACGCCTATGTCGGGCCGCAGGTGACGACGTATATCCGGCGGCTGGCGGGCGACTTGAAAGGAAAAGACTTCTCCGGCTCGCTCTACATGATGGGCTCGAATGGCGGGCTGCTGTCGGTCGAGCGCACCTGCCGACAGCCGGTGGGACTGGTCGAGTCCGGGCCGATCGGCGGCTGCATCGGCGCCGGCGCCTATGCGGAGGCGCTCGGGCTCAAGAACGTGATCGCGTTCGACATGGGCGGCACCACCGCCAAGTGCGCGCTGGTCGAGGACGGCCGCTTCTCCGTCGACTCGATCTACTATGCCGGGGGCTACGTCAAAGGCTTCCCGATCAAGTCGTCGGTGATCAACATCGTCGAGGTCGGCTCGGGCGGCGGCTCCATCGCCTGGCTCGATCCACAGAACCGCCTGTCGGTCGGCCCGCAGAGCGCGGGCTCTACGCCCGGCCCCGCTTGCTATGGCAATGGCGGCGCGGAGCCGACCGTCACCGACGCCAATTTGGTGCTCGGGCGGCTCAACCCGGACAAGTTCCTCGGCGGCGAGCTCAAGCTCGACGTCGAAGCAGCGCGCGAGGCGGTGCAAGCGATCGCCGCGCCGCTCGGTTATGCGGGCGCCGACGGCCTAGCGCAGATGGCCGACGGCATCGTCGCCATCGCCACCGTCATCATGGCCGGCGCGATCAAGCGGATTTCCGTCGAGCATGGCCGCGACCCGCGCGAATTCGTGCTGTTCTGCTATGGCGGCGGCGGGCCGTTGCACGCGAGCGCGCTGGCGCGCGAGCTCTCGATCCCGACCGTAATCATCCCGCCCGAGCCCGGCAATTTCTCCGCCGTCGGCATGCTGCTGGCGGACGCGCGGCTCGACCTGTCGCGCACCTTCACCGGAATGCTGGACGAGCGCGCGCCCACGCGGCTCGCCGACGCGTTTGCCGGCATGGAGGACGAAGCGCGCGGCCAGCTCGTGCACGACTTCGGCGCCGGCGAGGTGCTGTTCGAGCGTTATGCAGAGATGCGCTATGCCGGCCAGCGCCACAACATCAAGGTGCCGCTGCCCGGTTTCGCCGATCCCGCCTCGATCCGCGCCTCCTTCGATCGCGATTATCAGCGCCGCTACGGTCATGCCGACGCGCGCGCCAAGGCCGAATTCCAGGCGCTGCATCTGTCCGCCTTCACGCGGCTGCAGCGGCCGGACCTCAAGTGGCTGCCACGCGCGCGGGCGGCCGCTACACCGCCTGGACGGCGGACGGTGTCGTTCGGCGGCGCTATCGGCTCCGTCGCGGCCGCGATCTACGACCGCACCGCGCTCGCGCCGGGATTTTCCAGCGAAGGCCCGGCCTTGATCGAGGAATACGGATCGACCACCCTGATCTGGCCCGGCGACCGCTTCACGGTCGGCATGCTGGGCGAAATTCGCATCGACTGCACACGAGACTGAAATGCAGGAAGCCGTTCGCACCAAAGGTGTTACGCAAGCGATCGACCCGATCACGCTCGAAGTCACCCGCTATGGCCTCGTCTCGATCGCCAACCAGATCGACGCCAACATCAAGCGCACGGCGTTCTCTCCCTATATCTACGAATACAACGACTTCGCGGTCGGGCTGGTCGGCGCCGACGGGCAGTTGATCGCGCAATGCACCGGCGGCATGCCGCCCTTCGTCGCCGACTCGGTCGGCATGGCGGTGCGCGACGGCCTGCAAATCTACGGCAAGGCGCGACTGCACCACGGCGACGTCGTGCTCTGCAATCACGCTGCGGTGCAGGGCCAGCATCTCAACAACACGGTGATGTACACGCCGATTTATGCCGGACCCGGCCGCGCGACGCTGATCGGCTTCTTCGCCATCAACGTGCACTGGATCGAGATCGGCGGCATCCAGAACAATTCGACCGACATCTTCATGGAGGGCTTGCAGCTCCGCTCCATCAAGCTGTGGTCGAAGGGCGAGCCGATCGAGGAGGTCTACCGTATCATCGAGAACAATACGCGGATGCCGAACGAGCTTCTCGGCGACATCGCCGCACAGCTTGCCGGTTGCCTGCTCGGGCGCGAGCTGACCGCGGCGATGGCCGACAAATACGGCATCGACACCTTCGACGTCGCGGTCGAGCACATCCTCGACCAGTCGGAGGCTGCCGCCCGCGCCTTCATCCGGTCCATGCCGGACGGCGTCTATCGCTGCGACACCTGGCTCGACAACGATCGGTCCGGCAGCGACGAGCCGGTGCCGATCAAGGTCAAGGTGATCGTCGAGGGCGACGAACTGACCGTGGACTATTCGGAGATCGCCGAGCAGGCCAAGGGCTCGATCAATTCCGGCTATTTCGGCGGCGGGCAGACCACCGCACGCGTGGCGTTCAAGTATCTCCTCGGCGCCACCGAGATGGCGAACGAAGGCACCTTCCGGCCGATCAAGCTGGTGCTGCCACCCGGCAAGCTGCTCAGTGCCGACCCGACGGCGCCGATGTTCATGTATCCGACCCCGTTCCCGACCGTGATCGACGCCGTTATCAAGGCGCTGGAGAAGGCGCTGCCGGAGCGCGTGCCGGGCGGGCACTTCGGCACCCATTCCGGCGTGCGCTTTTACGGCCGCCGTGCCGACGGCTCGTTCTTCGACACCCACGACTCCGGCCATGGCGGCTGGGGCGCCTGCGCGACGCACGATGGCTCCGGCCCGTTCCGCACCATGGCGCATGGCGACACCCGCATCATCCCGCTCGAATTGCAGGAGTCGCTGATGCCGTTCCGGATCGAGGAATTCTCGCTGCGCGAGGATTCCGCCGGCGCCGGTAAATTCCGCGGCGGCATGGGCTTCCGCAAGCGCTACCGCATCCTGCGGCCGTGCCTGCTCGGCACCAATCTCGACCGCACCAAATATCCGCCCTGGGGCGTGCAGGGCGGCAAGGAGGCGCGCCCCGGGCGCTTCACGCTGATCAAGTCCGGCACGACCGCCGAGCAGAGCGTCGAGAAGGAGAGCGCCTACAAGCTCGAACCGGGCGATGCGGTCATCGTCGAAACCGGCGGTGGCGGCGGCTATGGCGCGCCATCGGAGCGCGCGCTCGACGCCATCCAGCGCGACCTCGACGCCGGCTACGTCACCGCCGCAGCCGCCGAGCGCGACTATGGCGTGCGTATCGGCCCGGACGGACGGGCGCGACGATAGGGGCGCTTGCCGGGCGACGCTGTGGGCTGCCATCATCCGTGCAACGTGTCGGACAGGAGGCGTCAGTGGCAAAGCCGGTTTTCCGTTTTTTATCCATTGCAATCGCCGCATTGCTCGCGATCTGCGGCTCAACCGGCGCGTCGGCGCAAAAGATCAGCCCCGCGCTGAAAGAGCTCGCGGCCGCCGCCAACAAGGAAGGCTCGATCACGCTCTCGTGGAGCGGCTCGACCTTCGCCGGCATCCAGGGCGCGGCGCGCTACCAGGCCGCGATCAACAAGATGTTCGGCACCAATATCCGCGTCAATTTCCTGCCCGGTCCGGACATGGCGCGCATCGCCAACCGGCTCGCGACCGAATTTACCGCCAGCCAGAAGGGCCACGTAGACCTGCTGCTGGGGGCGTCGCCGCAGCTCACGCCGATCGTGAAGCTCGACTTCTTCCAGAAGGTGGACTGGAAGAGCCTGCTGCCGGGCCGCGTCACCGACGAGATGATCGAGCTAGACGGGCGCATCGTCCGCATCGTTACCGGGCTCTCCGGCGCGACCTACAATTCCAAGCTCGCCCCGATGAAGCCGCAGCGGCTCGTCGATTTCCTCAAGCCCGAATGGAAAGGCAAGATCGCCTCGACGCCCTACTCCGCCGGCTTCGACGTGCTCTATGCCGACGACGTCTGGGGCAAGGACCGTACGATCAAGTTCGTGAAGGCGCTGACCGGCCAGATCAGCGGGCTGATTCGCTGCGGCGAGGCCGAGCGTATCGCGACCGGCGAATACCTCGCGCTGGTGATGGACTGCACCGGCCAGGACGCGCTGCAATGGCAGGAGAAGGGCGCGCCGCTCGACCAGATGATGCCGCTCGATGCCGCGCAGAAACGCTACTACTACTTCGCCGTGCCCAAGCACGCGCAGCACCCCAACGCCGCCAAGCTCTACGCCGCCTTCACGCTGACCGAAGAAGGCCAGAAGCTGGCCTACGCGACCTGGAAGACCGACCTGCACCTCTTTCCCGGTTCGCGCATGGGCAAGATGGTGGGCGACTACGCCAAGCGTAACGTGACGTTCAAGGAAGTCACGGTCGAGTGGCAGCTCAAGCATCCCGAGATCACCGCCGGCCGCCGCGAGCTGATCAAGGTACTGACCAAGCGGTGAGGCACGACGAAGCAGCGAGCACGGCAGTGCCCGCATTCGGGACCGTGCTCAACACGAACACTTAGGTCGAGTGATGTCCACCGCCGCCGGCACCACCGACCAGCGCCACGCGTCCAGCGACATGCTGCCGGCTGTCATGCTGGTGGTGGTTATCGGCGCGAGCGTTGTCGTGCTGTGTCTGCTGGCGGCGGTGCTGTGGCTGAGCTGGACCACTGGCACGCCCGGCGCCGATCTGGCCTACACCACGGAGAACTACACCGAAGTCTTCTCCGACGTGCGTACCTGGCAGGTGCTGCTCAACACCTTTGCCTTTGCGTTCGTGTCGCTCGTGGTCGCGCTCGGCTTCGGCATTCCGATCGCCTGGATCGCCGAGCGCACCGACTTCCGCGCCAAGACGCTGCTGTTCACGCTGATGGCGATCGGCCTGCTGATTCCCGGCTTCGCCGTCGCAATGGGTTGGCTGTTCCTGCTGCACCCGCGCATCGGCCTCATCAATCAGGCCCTGATGAGCGTGTTCGGCCTGACGGCAGCGCCGTTCAGCATCAGCGGCATCCTCGGCATGGGCTGGGTGCAGGGTCTCAACCTCGCGCCGCTCGCCTTCATCATGACCGCCGCCGTGTTCCGCTGCATGGACCCGTCGCTGGAGGAGGCGGCGGAGGTGCACGGCGCGGGACCGTTGCGGGTGCTCCGCCGCATCACCGTACGGCTCGCATGGCCCGGCATCATGGCGGCGTCGATCTATGTATTCATGACGGCATTCGCCGCGTTCGACGTTCCCGCCATCATCGGCTGGGGCAGCCGTATCTTCACGTTCTCGACCTTCCTCTATCTGCTGCTCAGCCCGCAGGATGTGCTGCCGCGCTATGGGCTCGCCGCCGCGCTCAGCACGGTCGCGCTGGTGATTGCCGCGCTGGCAAGCTGGTGGTACGGCGCGATGCAGCAACGCTCCCGCCGCTTCGCGGTCGTCACCGGGCGCGCCTACCGGCCGAAAATTGCCCCGCTCGGGCGCCGTGCCATCGGAGCCTGGTGCCTGATCGGCGCCTATCTCATCTTGAGCAAGATCATGCCGATCCTGCTGCTCGCCTATGCTTCCGGATTGCCGTTCTTCCAGCTTCCGAGCACGCAGGCTTTCGCGATCATGTCGTTCGCGCATTATCTCACGCTGCCGTGGGAGCTGGTGTTCCGCGCCACCGCCAACACCGCGATCCTGGCCGTGCTGGTGCCGACGGTGACGCTCGCCATCAGCCTCGCCTTCTCCTGGGTGGTGCTGCGCTCGAAGGTGCCGGGCCGCGCCGGCTTCGATTTCATCGCCTTCCTGCCCCATGCGGTGCCGAGCATCATCTTCGGCGTCGGCGCGCTCTTGCTCACGCTGTTCGTGCTGCAACGGGCGCTGCCGCTCTACGGCACGATCTGGATCCTGCTGATCGTGTTTGTGATCGCGCGCATCAGCTACGGCACGCGCATGACCAATTCCGGGCTGATCCAGATCCACGCCGAGCTTGAGGAGTCGGCGCAGATGAGCGGCGCCTCCACCTGGGACGCCTTCCGCCGCGTCACGGTGCCTCTGCTTGCGCCGACGCTGCTCTATGCCTGGCTGTGGATCGCGTTGCTCACGTTCCGCGAGCTGACGCTCGCCGTCATCCTCTCGACCGCCGACAACCTCACCTTCCCGGTGGTGGTGTGGAGCCTGTGGCTCGGCGGCGGACTCGGCCAGGCCTCCGCGCTCGCCATGGTGATGCTGGCGATGATGACGCCGCTGATCGCGATCTACTGGCTGATCGCGCGCCGGCAGGGGCTGGTAGCTGATTAGCTTTGCCGTGGCGCGCCGTGCTGCTCGAGCACAGCGCGGCCGTATTCGGCGGCCGAGGTTTCCCAGCTCACGCCGTGATGCGCGACCGCACCAAGCAGGTTGCGATACTGCCGCTGCATCGCGCCCTTGGTGTAGAGCGCGCGCCCGCCGGCGGCGTTGAACAGCCGCGTGCCGGCCTTGACCGCAAGCTGGCAGGCGAACGCGATGTTGCGCCGGCCGGTGAGGCGTTCCGCATTGCTCTCGGTGCCACCAGCCTCGATCTTGCGCATGCCGCCGCGCACCGTGGCCCGATAGAGCGCCTGCGCCGCGTCGATCTCGGCGGCGGCGCGCGCCGCCAGCACGTGCATGCTCTGCTGCGCGCCGATCGCGACGCCGCGCGAGGTGCGCGGCCCGGTATGGGCGAGCCATTCCTCCAGCACACCGCGCGCCATGCCGACGGCCAGCGCTGCAAAGCCGGCCGCCGCCGCACCCCCGAAGCGCGGAAGCCGATAGACCGCGGCCTTGTTGACCATCGTCCCCGGTCCGGTGCCGGCGCGCGACTGGGCGCCGTCGAGGAAACGGTGCGCGGGGATGAACTTGTCGGTGACGACGAAGCTCTTCGAGCCGGTGCCTTCCAGCGCCATGGTGTGCCAGTCGTCGAGCACCTCGACGTCGCTCTTGGGCACGAGGAAGAAGTGTGGGCCGTCGAGGCCTTGGCTCTCGACGATCATGCCGCCGCAGATCACCCACTGCGCGAAGTCGATGCCGCTGGCGAAGCCGTGCCGGCCGGAGAACACGAAGCCGCCGTCGACGCGCCTGGCGCGCCCGACCGGATCGAACGATGCCGAGACGATGGCGTTGTGGTTCTTCGCCCAGACGTCCTCCTGCGCCTCCGCCGGGAAGGTCGCGACCAAAACCTTATGGTCGGCGAAGATGTGCTGGAGCCAGGCCTGCGAGCCGCAGGCGGTCGCCAGCACTTCGCTCACGTCGCAGAGCACGTCCCAGCCCATGTCGAAACCGCCGAAGCGCGCCGGCTGGCACATACGCAGGAGGCCGGCGCGCTCGAACGCATCGATGGTCTCGTCCGGCACCCGCCGCGCGTTCTCGCAAGCCTGCGCGCGCTCCTTGAGCATCGGCGCCATCGCCTGCGCACGCGCCACCAGCTCGTCCGGAGTCGGGTGGCGTTCCAGCGCAACGACATTGGCGTCGGATTTGTCCATGCGGCGTTTCTACCAATTCCGATTGACCCCCGCTATGGTGAGCCCATGACCGTCAGCATCGAACGCGGCGAACGGCTCGCCTCCCTGGTACGGCCCGCCGTTGCCGGAACCGCCGGCGTGCTGCTGCTGCCGTCGGTGTTCGGCGTCGACCGCCATGCGCTCGACTACGCACATCTGCTTGCCGAGGCCGGCCTGACGACGCTGATCTGGGAGCCGTTCCCACACCAGCCGGTCCCCGACACGCGCGAACAGCGCGCGGAGCGGCTTGCAACACTGACCGACGCACGCTCGCTGCGCGAAATGACGTGGTGGCTTGACGTCATGTTCGGCGAGCTGTCGCTCAAGCAGATCGCCACCGCTGGTTTCTGCCTCGGCGGCCGTTACGGCCTGCTGCTGGCAGCGCACGAGGCGCGCATCGCCGCCTGTCTGCCCTATTATCCGACCATCGAGACGCCGCCGTTGCCCGGCCAGGATGAGGACGTGGTGGCGCGCGCCGCCGCCATCCGCTGCCCGGTGCACATGGTGCGCGCCGGCAAGGATCATCTCACCAGCGATGACGTGTTCATGCGCTTGCAGCACAACCTGCAACGCCGCGCCGCACCGACGATCGTGCAGGTCTATCCCGAAGGCGACCACGGCTTCATGCAGCGCACCGGCGCGGCCAACGAGACGGCGATCCGCCTCTCGACGGCGCAATCGATTGCATTTTTGAAGGCTGCGCTCGATCGCTAATCTAGGCTGTCGCCCCCGCGCACGGCAGGGCAATCGCACATGTGCGAAGGACGTCGCAGAGTCCACAGCACTCGTGAATGCAATGAGGTCCGCAACCTATTCCTTGATCACCTTCCGCGCCGCCGCCACGATGTCGTCGGGAATGCGGTAGATTTGCTCGACGACCTTCAGCGCCGCTTCGCCCACCGTCGGCGAGACCGGGAGCCGCAGCTTGGTCGCCTCGGCGATGAACTTCGGGTCCTTCACGGTGGCGGCGAAGGCATCGCGCAGAATCTTCACCCGCTCCGCCGGCACCGCCGCGGATGCGATGAACGGCCGCCCGAGCTGGTTGGACGCGAGCAAGAGCCGCATGATCTGGCGTGAACGTTCGTCCGGCGCGATGTCGATGGAGAACGGCACGCCCGGCGGCATATCGGCCGCGGTCGCGGGCGACGACTTGATCACCGGATTGATCTTCTTGTCCCGGATCCAGTCCGCCGGAATGCTGCTCCAGGCGCCGCAATCGCCATCGAGCTCGCCGCGCTGGATCGCCATGCGCTGCTCGGCGCTGCCAGGATAGCCGCCGACCTGCTGGAGCTTCACACCGAAGATGTTCTTCATGATCTTCTGGTTGAGATCCGACGAGCTGCCGGCGCCGGTCGATCCATAATGCACCTTCGGCTTCTTCACCAATTCGGCGAGCGTCTTCACGCCCAGCGTATGCCACACGTAGCAGACGGTGAGGTCCTGGCTGATGCTGCCGATCCAGTTGAACTTACGGAAATCGATCTTGACCTTGCCCGGGTTGAGTCGCGCCTCGCCGATCGCGCCGAAATTGAATGTGTTCAGCACGGTGCCGTCCTTCGCCGCCGTGTTGTTCAGGTAGTGGACCGCGTTGAGGCTGCCCGCGCCCGGCATGTTCTGCACGATCATGGCGGGATTGCCGGGGATGTGACGGCCCATGTGACGCGCAAGCACGCGCGCGTTGGCGTCGTAGCCGCCGCCCGGCGAGAAGCCGGCAAGGATGTTGATCGTCTTGCCCTTGTAGAAATCCTGGGCCGCTGCGGGTATGGCCACCGCCAACGCGCCAATGGCGGCCAAGGCGGTGATGGCAGTGCGCGTGCTCATGGTGCCCTCGCTCGTGACTTGTCGATCGTGGGCCCGATCCTAGCGGCAAGCTGGACGCCATGGTAGGCAACGGGCAGGATCGCTTTGCGAGCGTCTGCGACAGGCGGTCGCTGCTGGGGGCTTTTGATCCATGCCAAACGACGTTGCGGTCGTATTCGTCCACGGAATCTTCGGCGAGGAGTTGAGCTACTACGAGCCAATGCAGCGGGCGTTGTTGCAACGTCTGCCCGGCCTACACGGTTACGTGCGGTTCGAGCCGGTTTTCTGGGCTCAGAAGGTGCGCGGGCATCAGCGAAAATTCATCCAGAACGCCGGCACGAGCATCGTCGACAACCGCCTTCGCAAATTCCTGATCGAAGGGCTGGGCGACGCCGCGGCCTATCAGAAGACCCGTCGGCGCGAACACTCAATGTACTACGAGGTCCATGCGTCCATCGATGAGGTGCTTGGTCGTATCGAGAAGACTGCCGAGGACAACCGGCCACTGATCTTCATCGGGCACTCGCTTGGCTGCCACATCATCTCGTCCTACGCATGGGACATGAACAAGCTTAAACAGAGGACGCGAGAGGATATTCAATCGGAGCCCGATGACGATATCCGAAGCGATTGGAAACGGTTGCAGCGTGTAAGCCCGCTTCGCCGCCTCGACACCTTTGCAGGCTTTGTGACGATGGGCAGCAATATGCCGCTGTTCACGTTCACCTTCGGACCAGACCGGGTGTTCCCGATCACGGCACCGCCCGGGCGCGACATGAAGCCCGCATTTCCCGGTCCCGGCTTGCCCGAAAAGCTGTTGGAACGCGCCCGCTGGCTGAACTTCTACAGCAAGCGCGACCTGCTCGGCTTTCCGCTCAAGGCACTCAACGACGCCTACCGGGACGAGAAGCGACTCCGCGATATCCCTGTTCGGACGGAAACCCTGACCTCGCGGACCGTCCCGTACTGGTCGCACATCTCGGCGCACACAGGCTATTGGACCAACCCGGATGTGCTGCGAGAGACGGCGAGCCTCATTCGAGAGGTCATTGAAACGCCGAGGTGAGGCGTTGCGGCGCGCGTGACGGCCCGCCAGCCTTGGCTTCGACACTCCGCTGAGCTGGACCGCGCCAGGGCTGAAATAGCCGCAACCGCCGCCAATTGACTCCGACAGGGGTCGCGTGCTTTCGCTTTGCCTCCCGCAAGGCGCGGTCCGATGGACATTGGCCTGATGAATCACTCGCCGGCTGAGGCGGCCAAGCGCCGCAGCGCCGCCTATTGGTTCAGCCTGGTCGCAGCGCTCGCCCTGACCTGGGCGTTCCAATCGGTCGCGCTCGGGCCTGCCGCCCGCGCCATCGGCGTGCACGATTTCTCGCCGGACTGGCCGGTAACCCGGTCTGCCGCCCTCTACCAGGACACGCAGGTCCTCATCTGCTCTCGGCGCGACCTGCAGCAGGCAGCGTTCGAAGACCAGCCGTCGATCGACGAACCGGACGACATCCTGATCGCGCCGCGCGCGGCGCTTTCGGTTGCATGGAAGCCGGGCCTTGTTGCAGGCACAGCCTGCGTCGACGTGCGCCTGGGGTTCACGCGCATCTTCAATCCCCGCGCGCCTCCGCCTCCTCAAGCGTAGCGGCGACCGGCGTCCATCGCGCTCTATTTGGCTTCGCGCGTGCGGCCGCCCGCGGCCGCGACGAAACGGCGTCGCACCCACATCCGATGCAATGAACGCTTTGCGGCGCGCGCCCGTGCGCCGCGTGCTCCCCATCGATCATTTCGGAGTCTCAACGATGACGGACGTCAAACAAAAGTCGAACGATCCGCCTGTCTCGATCAACGATACCCTGCAGTCGAGCAATCCTTCGCTCCAGCAGGTTCTGGTCGTGGTCGGGCTGATCGCGCTGGGACTTGTCGGGCTGATGCTCGGCGGTCAATTCTAGTAGAGGTCGTTACCGACCTCGGAACGTTGCGGCGGGCGGATGCTGTCATCCGCCCGTTCGCTTTTCGAAGCCTTCGAGGCGACACGCTTGCCAGCGCCGGAGCGGCCCACCACAATGCCGCCGTCGGCAGCACGCGACACCCCGACACCGCCGCAAAGGAACCACGCCATGCTCGCAACGCTCATCGCCTTGCATGTCCTCGCCGCCGTGTTCTGGGTCGGCGGCATGGCCTTCGCCTATTTCATCCTCCGCCCCGCCGCCGGCCCGCTCGATCCGCCAGTGCGGCTGGCGCTGTGGCGAAGGGTGTTCGGAAGCTTTTTGCCTCTGGTCGGCCTGAGCATCCTCGTGCTGCTCGCGAGCGGTTACGGCATGCTGGTCATGATGTTCGGCGGCTTCCGCGCCGCGCCGGTCTACGTGCACGTCATGCAGGGCATCGGCATCCTGATGACGCTGCTCTATCTGCATCTGCTGTTCGCGCCGTGGAAGCGCTTCCAGGCCGCACTCGACGCCGGCGCGCCGCCTGAGGCGGCGAAGAGCCTCAATCAGATCCGCATCATCGTGGCCATCAACCTCGCGCTCGGCATCATCACGATCGCGATCGGCGCCGGCGGACGGCTGTGGTGATTGCTCGGTCTGATTGGGCACACCGGGAAACGAGTCGACCCACAATCATCGTCGCGATGGAACTGACCGGCTCCGAGTTCCTCGGTCGCAGGCAACCATATGCAGCGGTGAACGTTGGAAACACGCCGATGTCCTGCGTGTGATGCGCGGAGCACCGGCGGACAACTTTCGACGCGTGACCATGCAACCGACGCCCGATAGGACGGTTGGGAACCCTGAAACTGGTGGAGGAGGGTTCGATCCGACTGAGAGACCGACGCCGCCTTTGCGTGGAAGCAAGTCGGCCATTGCAGCGAGGGAATTCGTCCACGCATTGGGCAGCGATCTTGCCGTGTTCTGGGTCCGGCTCCGCCGGCGGATGGCCGACGGCGCCTCGCGCGTGCGGCGATTCCTGTTCAGGCAGCCGAATCAATTGCCGCTACCTCTAGAGGAGCGCAGACGTGACGCCGGTGCGCCGGGCACCGGCCGTCGCGGGTCATTTGTGCGCGCTAGCAGCGTTGTACTGCGCCGCTTGGCCGTCGGCGTCGGCGTGTTGGCGCTCATCGGCACCCTCGCACTATCGGCCGCCATGTTGTGGGCGCTTCACGACCTAAAGCTGGAGCGGCCGGTGGAGGCAGCGAGCAATCCGGCGCTCATCGTCGAGGCGGTGAATGGCGAGCCGCTCGGGAGGGTCGGTCCGCTCAAGGTCGCGGAAGCCGCGCGCGAGGATTTCCCCGATCATCTGGTGCAGGCGGTTCTCAGCATCGAAGACCGGCGCTTCTACCGTCATATCGGGTTTGATCCCGAGGGTATCGCTCGCGCCGCGAGCCGCAACATCGAGGCTGGGGAAATCATCGAAGGCGGCAGTACTATCACCCAGCAACTCGTGAAGATGCGATACGTGGGTAATGATCGCTCTTTCACCCGCAAATTGCGCGAGGCGCTCACTGCCATGTGGTTGGAGCTGCGTCTCTCGAAGGATGAAATACTGACGGCCTACCTCAACACCGTCTACATGGGATCGGGCACGCACGGCATGGCCGCGGCGGCGCGACTTTATTTCGACAAGCAACTTTCCGAACTGACATTACCAGAAGCGGCGATGCTTGCAGGCATGATCAAGGCGCCCTCGCGCTTCAATCCTCTGCGGAATCTGCAGATGGCGCAAGCGCGAGCCGCCGCGGTTCTCGATTCCATGGTGGCGAACGGCGCTATCAGTGCGGAAACAGCGGCCGACGCCAAGCGAAAGAAGGTCACGTTGAAGCCCGCGCGGGAGTTCATGCGCGCAGGCTCCTGGTTTGCGGATTGGGTCGCGCGGGAAGCTGCGCAGGTTACCGGCACGTTCACGCGCAGCATACGCGTGCGCACGACGCTCGATCCGAGATTGCAGCGGCTGGCCGAGAAGGTTGTCAACGACCTGCTGGAGAGCCAGGGTCCGCGCGCCGGCGTATCTCAGGCTGCACTCGTTGCGCTGCGGCCGGACGGTGCCGTGCTTGCAATGGTCGGCGGCAGCGACTACCGCGACAGCCAGTTCAATCGCGCGGTCGAAGCCAATCGGCATCCCGGCTCGGCGTTCAAGCTGTTCGTCTACCTGGCTGCGCTGCGCAAAGGCTATTCGCCGCACGACGTGATCGATGCCGGACCGGTGGAGATCAAGGGCTGGCGGCCGGACAATTTCGGCGGCCGTGAATATGGACGCATGACACTCACGGAGGCCTTCACGCGCTCAATCAATACGGCAGCGGTGCGCCTTGCGATGGATGTGGGCCTGAATGAAGTGATTTCCGCCGCCCGCGATCTCGGGATCAATGCGCCGCTTTCGCCGGTGCCGAGCTTGGCCCTTGGCGCAGTTGAAGTGAGCCTGCTTGATCTGACCGGCGCCTTTGCTTCGATGCGAGCGGGCCGGATGCGCGTCGAACCTTGGGGCATTGCGGCCTTCGGCGCGGAAGACCAAGCGCGACTGCGCACATTGGGACCGCCGATCACTGGCTCAAACCAGCCATTACCGCATCAGCAGGCGATGACCGATCTGCTCCGGCAGGTCGTCGAACGCGGCACCGGGCGCGGCGCCGCGCTCAATGGCTTCGCTGCCGGCAAGACCGGCACCAGCCAGAACCATCGTGACGCCTGGTTCATCGGCTTCAATGAGTCGCTGGTGGTCGGCGTCTGGGTCGGCAACGACGACGGCACCCCCATGGAGCGGGTCGTAGGCGGCACTCTGCCCGCATCGATCTGGAAGCGCTTCATGACTGAGGCTACCGGCATCGTCGGCAAGGACCCGCCGCAGATCGCCGAGCGTCCGGAATCCCTGATGGTGACGACGGGCATCGGCCACGAGCAAGCGTCGTCCAGCTCATCCGAGCAAATGTCGGCCAGCGCATCGCAACCGGGCCAATGTGACTATCGGGCGTGCGCCAGCGCCTACCGGTCCTTCCGTGCGTCGGATTGCAGCTATCAATCCTATTCGGGCCCACGCCGAACCTGCGAGATGCGCACGCGGACGCCCGGCGATCCTGCTCCAGTCGCGCAGGCGCCGAGGGAGACGCGCGCGAAGGCGCCCGCGCCGCAGACCGCGACCGAAACAGGCCCGGCCTCGAAAGCCGGCGAACGCGTCGGTAAGGCCGACCAGCAACCGAAGGCGACGACCGAAGGACGCGGACGGGCACGCTGCGATGTCGATGCCTGCGGCCGCAAATACCGATCCTTCAATGCATCGGATTGTACATACCAGCCGTTTGACCGCGGCCCGCGTCAGCTTTGCGAAATGGGCGCGCAATCGACGGCGACCCGACGGACTGTGCCGGCGGCCACGGAGAAAGCATCATCTCCCCCCACAGCGCGCGCTCCGGCCAGTTCCGAACAGGCTCCTCCCATCGAAGATAGAGTCCAGCCATCTCGCTGGCGACGCGTCGGAAGGCCCGAGCAAGTGCCGGAAGCGCCCGCGGAGGAACGGCGTCCAGCGCCATTTTTCGGCTTGTTCGGACGGCGGGATGCCCCTCCTCCGCAACCGCCGCCGAGCGAGGGACCGTCGCGGCCGTCAAGCTTCCGGCTGTACTAAGACGCCTGACTGACCACTGTGCGTCCTCCAGAGGAAGCGAACCTTCCGCCTCACCTGGAAACGAGAGGCTTTTTGCCATTCTCGACATGTTCGTTGATGCGCGCGACCTTGAACCAGCGCGGCTCCGTAGCGTCTTCTCGGCGCGCTCGCTGTCGCCGCCCCGCAAGAAGCGGCGAAGAGCCTCAATCAGATCCGCATCATCGTGGCCATCAACCTCGCGCTCGGCATCATCACGATCGCGATCGGCGCCGGCGGACGGCTGTGGTGAGTGGCGAAGACGTCAATCGAGCTACTGCACATCGTCCATCGTGAAGCCGACCTTCAACGTCACCTGGAAGTGGGCGACCTTGCCCCCCTCGACGTGGCCGCTGGTTCTGACGACCTCGAACCAGCGCAGATTGCGCAGCGTCTTGCCTGCGTGTTCGATGGCGCCGTCGACGGCATCCTCGATGCTCTCCGTCGACGTGCCCACCACCTCGATCACGCGATAGACGTGATCGTTGGGCGCAACCGGCGGATTCAACGGCATCTTCGCCGTCTTCTTCGCGATGAGATCGAGCGCGCCGTCGCGGCCCGTCGTCGCGACGCTGCGCAAAGCAGGCCGCTTCTTCTTGGTCTTTGCCATGGTCGCAATCCTCGTTCCGCAACGGACTTGCAACGCAGCGACTTGGCTGCGGGTTCCGCGCGAACCGGGTCGAGCACCGATTGACCGCCGGTCCTCGCACCGTAAAGTGAGAGGGCTGCTGCCCTTCCTTGCACCGGTCGGCCATGCCTTCCCCGTCAATCCCCACGCTGTCGGCGCGCGGCGCCATGATCCCGGCGATCGGCTTTGGCACGTCGAGCCTGGTCGATTGCGGCGAGATCGTCGCCAACGCCCTTCGGCTCGGCTATCGCCACATCGACACCGCCTGGAAGTACGGCAGCGAGCGCGGCGTCGGCGAGGGCATGCGCGCGTCGGGCGTACCGCGCAGCGACATCTTCCTTTGCACCAAAGTGTCGCACGAATATCTGCGCGCCGCCGATTTCGCCCGCTCGGTCGACGAAAGCCTTGCCAGTCTCGGTGTCGACTATGTCGATCTGCTGCTGGTGCATTGGCCCAACGACGAAATCCCGCTCAAGGAAACCATGGGCGCACTCGCCAAGGCCAAGCGCGATGGTCTCGCGCGTCACATCGGCGTGGCGAATTTCAACATCGCGCTGCTCGATCAGGCGATCGCGCTCTGCGTCGAGCCTTTGGTCAATCTGCAAGGCGAGGCTCACCCCTATATCGACACGACGAAGATCGTCGACGCCTGCCGGGCGCGCGGGATCGTGTTCACCGCGTACTGCCCGCTCGGACGCGGCAGGCTGTTCAGCGATCCGGCGCTGAGCGAGATTGCCAAGAGCCACTGCCGCACCATCGCGCAGGTCGCGCTGCGCTGGCTCGTGCAGCGGGGCAACATCGTTCCGATTCCGCGCTCATCGAACCCCGCGCGCATGGCCGAGAACCTCGACGTGTTCGGCTTCACGCTCGGCGACGACGAGATAGCGCGCATCGGCGCGCTCACGCGGACGAACGGCCGCATCGCCAACCCGGCCGGACGCGCGCCGAAATGGGATTGAGCTTGCTTGCAAGCATGCTTCGCCGGCCCGGTCTTTGCGGCGCGGGCAACGCCGTGTCCCTTTTTTCCGTCCCTCGAAGCGAGGAGATGGAGCGCCGGGAGGCGCCAGGGGCTTGCGAGGCCCCTCGACCGGCCTTGATCGGCCGGCCGGGAACGCTTGCGAGGCGCTCCCGCTCTCCAGTGACGTAGGAGAGCGGCGCCTCCCGGCGCTCCACCAACCGATGCCGGGCTTGCCCGCTATCGGTCAGGTAGCGACGACGATCTATCGACCACCGCCCCTCTCCCTTCGCTGTCGCACCTCTAGAAGTGCTCCCGGCCATGGGAAAGCGCGGACAATATACCTATCGTGGCCAGCGGCGTCAAGGACTTTGTTCCGGACCTGCAGGGACGGGCGTTTAATTGGGTGCGTGCGGAAGGTAATGTAGCGGTACAAAACAGACGCGAGGACATCATGGCGAGATATCTTCTGGTGAGCTTCAAGACCTGCCCGTGGGTGCAGCGCTCGGCGATCGTGCTGCGCGAAAAGAACGTGCCCTTCGAGTTCCGCCATATCGAGCAGGACAACCGGCCGGACTGGTTCCTCGCGATCTCGCCGCACAAGAAAGTGCCGGTGCTGCGCGTCGACGACGCGGTGTCGCTGTTCGAATCGAACGCGATCAACGAATATCTCGACGAGACGATTGCGCCACGGCTTCACCCCGACGATCCGGTCGTGCGCGCAATCAACCGCGCCTGGACCGACTATGTGCCGACCTTCGCCGAGCACGTCACCGGCGTGGCCTATGCCGGCGACGAAGCGGCCGCCAGGACGTGCTACGACAAGATTCCGGTGGCGTTCGAGCGGCTCGAGCGCGCGCTGGAGAAACAGGGCGCGGGGCCGTTCTTCAACGGCGCGAAATATTCGCTGGTCGATGCCGGCTATGCGCCGTTCCTGCAGCGTTATCATTTCCTCGATCGCATCCGGCCGATCGGCCAGATCGAGAACTATCCGCGGTTGAAGGCCTGGGCCGAGGCGCTGATCAAGCGGCCGTCGACGCACTCGTTCCCCGAAGCGGAATTCGAGGCGCTCTATCGCGCGAACGTGCGGCGCCGGAAGAAGTGGCTATCGCAGTTCATCGCCGAGCAGGCGGTCGCGGCGGAGTAGCCGGCGGGCGGCTCCGCACTAAGAGCCTTGCAATCCGCACCGATTGGTCCCATATTGGGACCACACCGGTCCGGTCGCCGTGAGGATCATCGCGCTCAGCACACTCAAGGCGTTCCTGAACCGGAGCCCTAGCTATGCCGACGCTCGCGAGCCGGTCATGGCGTGGTATCGGCAGGTTCGGCAAACCGATTGGGTCTCGCCTGCCGAACTCAAGTCCGCGATCCGCAGCGCCAGCATCCTCAGGGATGGCCGCGCCGTGTTCAACATTGCAGGCAACAAGTATCGGATCGTTGTCTGGATCAACTACCCCTATCGCGTGGTCTACGTCCGCTTCATCGGCACGCACCGGCAATACGATCAGATCGACGCACAAACCGTTTGAGACACGAGCTATGGACATCGCACCGATCAAGACCCGCCGCGACTACCGCCGCGCACTGAAGGAAATCGAGAGCGCGATGCATGCGCGGCGCAACACACCCGAAGGCGATCGCCTTGATGTGCTGGTCACCTTGGTCGAAGCCTACGAGCGCAAGCATTTTCCGCTCGATCTCCCCGATCCGGTGGAGGCGATCAAATATCACATGGAGCAGAGCGGATTGCAGCCACGCGATCTCATCCCCTTCATCGGCAGCCGCAATCGCGTGCATGAGGTTCTCAATCGCAAACGGCCGCTGACGCTGGCCATGATCCAGCGCCTGCACGAACAACTGGGAATTCCGGCGGAATCGCTGATCAAAGCGGGCAAGGCGGCGTGATTCCGACTTCGAGGCGCTGCACCCGCCGAACGATTGTCGGAGGGGAACATTGTTCACAAGGTCCACCACGGCAGCAACAGCCGACAACAGCGGCGGCGAACACCCGGCGTGGGACCCCGCGAAGACCTGGGTCTTCGCCGTCGGTATCCTGGCCTATCCCGGCGGCCAGGCGTGGCCGGACGAGGGACGGCGCGACGCCGACATGATCCGTGAGCTTCAGACGCGCGGCGTGCCCGCCGGCCAGATCACCTTCATCACGGACGGGAACGCGACTCTTGCCGCTGTTCGACACTCGTTCGAGGCCGTTCTTGCGAAGGCTCCCGCCGACGCAACCCTGTGGCTCTACTTCACCGGGCACGGCATCAGGCAGAAGAGCGGCGCAACCGAGTTCGCGCTGTACGATGGGCATTGGCCGATCCCGGACGTGTTTGCGACGATCGAGCGGCGGTTCGCGGGCAAGGCCGCCCTGCTCTTTGCCGACTGCTGCTATTCCGGCGCGCTCGGGACGGAGGCGATGCTGCGCGCCGGCCGCGTAAGCTACGGCGCCCTCACCTCATCGCTCGCCTGCTCGGAGTCGACGGGCGCCTGGACCTTCACCGAATGTCTGATCGCCGGGCTGCGCGGGGCGATCCCGCTCGGCGCCAGCGGAGACGCATCGGTTACCTTGGCGGAGCTGGCACGCTTCGCCGAGCGGGAAATGGCATTCAGCGATGGACAGCTCTCGACATTCGTCACGACCAACGGCTTCGATCCCGGCCTTGTCCTCGCCCGTGGCGCGAGACGGCCGCACCCGCTGATCGGGGAATACGTCGAAGCCAAATGGAAAGACGGTTCGTGGTATCCGGGCCGGATCGAGACCGTGGACGGCCGAAACGTATTGATACGCTGGGCCGGCTATAACGAGAGCGAGAACGAAGCGATCGACGAAAGCGACATCCGCCCGTTCGTTCCCGCGCAGCATGCCCCCGGAACCCGGGTTGAAGCCGAATGGCAGGGCGCCTGGTATCCCGCCGAAGTGCTGACCGGGCGGCTCGGCATGCACCTGGTTCATTACGATGGTTTCGACCCGATGTGGGATGAGTGGGTTTCGGCGAAGCGGATACGGATGACGTAAATGTTGCCGCCGCGAACGATCTGCGCAGCCCATATGCGACCAATTCGCCGGCTTGATATTCACCGTTTTCCGTAGTATATTTATGCCATGATCCGATCCTGGCGCAACGCCGCCACGCGAAAGGTGTGGGAAGGCGAACGGCCAAACCAGTTTCGCAGCCTCGATTTTGATGCCGCGATCGATCTGCTGCTGGCGCTCAATGTCGCGGCGACGTTGCAGGACCTGAGCCCGTTGCGGAGCGTCGGCCTTCACAAGCTCAAAGGCGACCGCAGGGCCCAATGGGCTATGACCGTGAATGCGCGCTGGCGCATCTGTTTCGAATTTCGCAGAGGAGACGCCTACGATGTCGAAATCGTCGACTATCACAGGGGGTAGGACCCTGCCTCCGGCGGCGCACCCGGGCCGGCTCCTGAAGCGCGAGCTTGCGTCGCGCAGGCTCAGCGCCAACCGCCTGTCGCTCGACATCGGCGTGCCGTCAGGCCGCATCACCGACATTCTCAACGGCCGCCGCTCGATCACCGCGGACACCGCGGTGCGGCTCGGCCGCTACTTCGGCAATCGCGCGCAGTTCTGGCTCGATCTGCAAAGCCAATATGATATTGCAATGATCGAGCGCGAGAAGGGTAAGGAGATCGCGCGGAGGGTGCGCCCGGCCGATGCGGCGTGATGGGACCGGCGGCAAGATGGACCAAGTGCAGCGCAGCCCATCGCGGCCGCGACTTCGACTGAGTGATGGGTTTCGCTTCCCGCTCAACCCATCCTACGAGCTTTCCGCGCGACCTCCCCGATCCCGTGGAGGCAATCAAATACCACATGGAGCAGAGCGGGTTGCAGCCGCGCGACCTCATTCCCTTCATCGGCAGCCGCAACCGCGTGCATGAGATTCTCAACCGCAAACGGCCGCTGACGCCGACCATTATCCGGCGTCTGCACGAGCGGCTGGGGATTCCGGCGGAGTCATTGATCAAAGAGGGCAAGGCGGCGTGATGCGTATTCGAGGCGCTCTACCGGACGAACGTGCGGCGCCGGAAGAAATGGCTGTCGCAGTTCATGCCGAAGCGGCGGTGGCGGCGGAGTAGTGGCGGCCCCATGGTCCGGATGCGGGCTACTTGTCTTCCGGAAGCGTTTGAAACGGATCGACGACATCCACATCTATTGTTGCGAAATGGCGTGCATTGCGCGACAGGATCGTGAGTTCGTGCCGAACGGCGGTGGCAGCAATTGCGATATCGGCAAACCCCGGCGCATGACCGCGACCACGCGCGAGATCGGACAAGGCGCCCGCAATCTGGGCAGTCGTGCTGTCGAACGGCAGCACGCAATCACCATAGAGATGCAGGACGGTTTGCAGCCAGGCTGACAGATCGGCCGCCTTCCGCCTCGCCCCCTCGCGCCTGGCCTTGGCGATGCCGTCGGCGATCTCCGCGACAGTAACTGCCGACAGGAAAAGGTCGGTCGAATGCGAGTCCATCCACGCGACAAGTTCGGGGCGCCTCGCCGCCGTGGCGGGCGCGGTCGCCGAGATGACGTTGGTGTCGACCAGATAGCGCGTCACAGGCCGGCGTCGCGCATCGGTGCGCGGTTCCGCTTCGGCAGGTCCCCGGGCTCAAGCGGCGCCGCCATCAGGAGCCGGCCGAAGGACGGGACGCGGGACAGCCGTTCCCAATCGGCGAAGCCGAGCACCACCGCCTCCGGCTTGCCGTGCCGGGTGATGACCGATGGCTTGCCACGGGTGGCCTGATCCACCACCGCCGACAGGTTCGCCTTGGCGTCCTTCAATTGAACCTTGCGCATGGCGCCTCCGATATGACCACAGTGGTCATATATATGATCGCGTTGCGGGCGGCAACCGGGCGAATCCTTCGCAGTGCTATAGTCGTCGTAGGGCGGGGTTAGCTTCGGTATCGTCCCTTTTCGCACCAGTAGCGAACGGTTACACCGGGCTGCCTTGCAAAAAGTTCTTTTCCGATTTCGCAATTCTCGCGGTTGTAGATCTCACCGTCCCGTGCATCAAAGCTGGCAACGTGAATTCGCATATCTGGTGCCTTGGGAGAACTGCGGTAAAGCGTGTAGGTGCCGGAATCGCTGCATCCTGAAAGTATGAGCGCGGTGACAAGCGGCGAGAGCAATCGCATTGGTCCATCCCTCCCGTACAAGACAACACTACCTCATGGTCTCGCCTTTGCCGAGCTACTCAACCCATTCCGCGGTGAGTTGAACCGCGCTTGCCACCGCCCCGTCCCCGCCGCACAATGCGCTCCACCTCACCCAACAAGGGCTCATCTGCGAGCCCAAGAACCCGAGTTCCGCCATGCCCGCCACGCTGTTCGACAAGATCTGGGACGCCCATTTCGTCGCCAAGCGCATCGACGGCCGCGACCTGATCTATATCGACCGCCACGTGCTGCATGAGCTGCACGCGCCGCACGCCTTCGAGCAGCTCGAGAAGCAGGGCCGCAGCGTGCCGCGCCCCGACCTCACCTTCTCGATGCAGGACCACACGGTCTCGACCCAGCCCGGCCGCACCGACGAGACCAATCCGGACGGCGCGCCGTTCCTGCGCGCCATGCGCGCGGGCTCGCACAAGCGCGGCATCCGCGTGTTCGACATCGACGATCCCGAGCAGGGCATCTCGCATGTAGTGGCGCCGGAAATCGGCATGGTGTTGCCGGGCGCGACCCACGCGGTGCCGGACAGCCATGCCTCGACCGTCGGCGGGCTCGGCGCGCTCGCCTTCGGTTGCGGCACCACCGAGCTCGGGCATATTCTCGCGACGCAGGTGATCGCGATGAAGCGGCCGAAGTCGATGCGCATCCGGCTCGACGGCTCGCTCGGCAAGCATGTCACCGCCAAGGACGTGGCGCTGCGCATCATCGCCGAATGGGGCGTCGCCGGCGGGCGCGGCCATGTGGTCGAGTATGCCGGCCAGGTCGCGCGCGAGATGCCGATCGAAGGTCGCATGACGCTGTGCAACCTCAACATCGAATTCGGCGGCCGCTCCGGCTTCGTCGCGCCGGACGATAAGGTGTTCGACTGGATCAACGGGCGGCCGTTCGCGCCGCAGGGCAAGCAATGGGACGCGGCGCTGACGATCTGGCGCACGCTCAGGAGCGACGACGACGCGGCGTTCGACCGCGACGTGACGATCGACTGCGCGACGCTGGAGCCGCAGGTGACCTGGGGCACCGACCCGAGCCAGGTGCTCGGCGTGTCCGGCCGTGTGCCCGATCCGTCCACCGCCGCGGACGCAAGCAAGCGCACGGCGATGGAGAAGGCGCTGGCCTACATGGACCTCAAGCCGGGCATGGCGCTGTCCGATCTCAAGGTCGGACGCGTGTTCATCGGCTCCTGCACCAATTCACGCCTGCCCGATCTGCAGGCCGCCGCCGCCGTGGTGCGCGGACGGCGCGTCGCCGAGGGCGTGGTGGCGATGGTAGTGCCGGGCTCGTCCACGGTGAAGCGCGCGGCAGAAGCCGAAGGACTCGACAAGGTATTCCGCGACGCCGGCTTCTCATGGGGCGAGTCGGGCTGCTCGATGTGCGCCGGCGGCAACGGCGACAAAGGCCTGCCGGGCGAGCGCTGCGTCTCCACCACCAACCGCAACTTCGAGCACCGCCAGGGCTCGAAGGTGCGCACGCATCTGGTCAGCCCCGCGACCGCCGCCGCGACCGCCGTCACCGGCCGCATCGCCGACGTGCGGCAACTGATGGGGAGTTGAGGATGGTTTCTCGCGTGCGTGCAGGGCACGGACGAGCGGCAAGCGATGCCGGCTCCCTCTCCCAGTCGAAGTCGGATCTATCCGACTTCGACCACTCCATGATGCCGAACTCGGGTAAACCCGAGTTCGGATGGGAGAGGGGTGGGGTGAGGGGTTACGGACTCTCGATGGGCTCGAACCCCCTCACCCCAGCCCTCTCCCCTGCGGGGAGAGGGAGTCGCGCCGTACCTGCATCCGAGGTCCTGCCTCTTTCACTGGCCTTCGGAAGAGCAAACTAATGCAGCCGTTCAAGCGCACCATCGGCGTCGCCGTCCCCTTGATCGAGGACGACATCAACACCGACCAGATCGCGCCCATTCAGGGCATGCGCCAGCTCAAGCCCGACTACAAGAAGCTGTTGTTCATGCGCGCGCGCAGCCGCGACGACGGCAGCGAGAACCCGGACCACATTCTCAACCAGCCGCAGTTCCGCAATCCGGCGATCCTGGTCACCGGGCACAATTTCGGCGCCGGCTCGTCGCGGGAATCGGCGGTGTGGTCGATGACCGCGAACGGCATCCGCGTGATCGTGGCCAAGAGCTTCGCCGACATCTATCGCGAGAATTGCCTGCAGAACGGTATTCTTCCGATCGTGCTGGCCGACAAGGACCAGGAGGCGTTCATCGCCCGCGTGATCGCATCGAACGGCTCGGCGCCGTTCGCAGTCGATCTCGAGACGCAGACGATCAGCGGGCCGGGCGGTCCGGATATCAAGTTCGACGTCACGCCCGCCGACAAGACGCGCCTGCTGGAAGGGCTCGACGAAATCGGCATGACGCTCAAGCATTCGGACGAGATCAGGGCGTTCGAGCAACGCATGGCTGCATCGCAACCGTGGCTGCAAGAGGCGCGGGATAGTAGGCGTTGATTCGATGCCGGACGTTATAGCCCAGATGGAGCCATAAGCGCGTGTACGCGCGTCTTCGACGCGCTATGGCGAAATCCGGGGCTGAGTCTCAACGTGGTGCGCGGTCCCGGATTGCGCTTCGCTCCATTCGGGCTACGATCCAAACGATGGTGAGAAAAAGACATGAACCCGCGTAAAGAATTCAAACAGATCATGGCCGGCAAGAAGCTCGTGCTGATGCCGGGCGCCTATGACGCGCTGTCCGCGCG